>JAYVSX010000281.1:0-5946 GCA_043774975.1 Rubrivivax sp. | reverse complement strand
GCACGCGCATGTTTTCGCCGTAGCCGGGCCAGACAAATTGGCCGTCGGCGCCCTTGCGGAACCAGTTGACGCAGTAGATCTTGGGCGCCTGGCCACCCGCGGCCACCAGCTGGCTGCCCAGGTTGAGCCAGTGCTGGAAGTAGTCCGCCATGTTGTAGCCAATGAAGGGCAGCATGGCGAAAGGATCGCGGCGCACGGCGCCGTTGCCACCGGCCATGGCGGCGGTGGTTTCGCTGCCCATCGTGGCGGCCATGTAGACACCTTCGCTCCAACTGCGCGCCTCGGTGACCAAGGGCACGGTGGTGCTGCGCCGGCCACCGAAAATGAAGGCGTCGATCGGCACACCCGCCGGGTTGTCCCACTCGGGGTCGAGCGCGGGGTTCATGGTGGCGGCCACCGTGAAGCGCGAGTTGGGGTGCGCGGCGGGCTTGGGTTTTCCGTTCGCACCCTTGGCCTTGGCGATGGCTGGCGTCCAGTCCTGCCCCTCCCAGTCCACCAGGTGAGCCGGTGGGGTGTCGGTCATGCCTTCCCACCACACGTCGCCGTCGTCGGTGAGGGCGACGTTGGTGAACACGGTGTCGCTCTTGAGCGAGTCCATGCAGTTGGGGTTGGTGTGGTAGTTGGTACCCGGGGCCACGCCAAAGTAACCGGCTTCGGGGTTGATGGCGTAGAGCCGACCATCCGCACCTGGCTTGACCCAGGCGATGTCGTCACCAATGGTGGTGACCTTCCAGCCCGTGTAGCCCGCGGGCGGCACCAGCATGCTGAAGTTGGTCTTGCCGCAGGCACTGGGGAAAGCCGCCGCCACGTGGTACTTCTTGCCTTCGGGGTTGGTCACGCCCAGGATCAGCATGTGTTCGGCCAACCAACCTTGGTCACGGCCCATGTTGCTGGCGATGCGCAACGCAAAACACTTCTTGCCCAGCAGTGCATTGCCACCGTAGCCCGAGCCGTAACTCCAGATTTCGCGGGTTTCGGGGTAGTGCACGATGTATTTGGTGTCGTTGCACGGCCAGGCCACGTCTTTTTCACCGGGCTGCAGCGGCGCGCCCACGGTGTGCACGCAGGGCACGAAGTCGCCGTTTTCACCCAGCACGTCCAGCGCGCCGCGGCCCATGCGCGTCATGGTGCGCATGCTGATCACCACGTAAGGGCTGTCGGTGAGCTCCACGCCAATGTGTGCAATGTGGCTGCCCAGCGGGCCCATGCTGAAGGGCACCACATAGAGAGTGCGGCCCTTCATGGCGCCCTTGAAGAGCGCCGGCGTGCCGTCGGCTTTGCCGGTTTGCAGCAAGGCCCGCATCTCGGCGGGGGCCATCCAGTTGTTGGTCGGGCCGGCGGCTTGTTGGGTGGCGCTGCAGATGAAGGTGCGGTCTTCGACACGGGCCACGTCGGTGGCCGCGCTGCGCGCCAGGAAGCTGCGCGGGCGCAGCGCCGGGTTGAGTTTCATCAGGGTACCGGCCGCCACCAGCTGTTCGGTGAAGCGGTTGGCCTCGGCGGCGCTGCCGTCGCACCAAACCACATCAGCAGCTTCGGTGAGTGCAGCAATCTGCGCCACCCAATCGATCAGTCGGGTGTGCTTGACGTGGGCAGGGACGTTCAGGCGCAGGCCTTCCTGTGCGGGGCGGTTCATGGGGTTTCCAATCATGGCTATGTCAAAAGCGAAATTGGGCCAGCGCCAGCCGTCTTCAAACCCTTCGAACGACGCTCGCCGAATGCCGCGCCACGGCGGCTTGTCTGCTGTGGGGTGGCGATTGTCACTTCAATGTAATCACCCCGTAACCACTGGGCTGGAGGGGGTCATGCAAATGCCGCATGAGGTAATGCACGCCCAGGCGGGGCTGTCAGTTTCGGTTCAGCGACCCTTCGCGGTGACCGCGGGCAAGTGCGCAATTGGGAGCGCCGCTGGCGCAGCCGCCCGCTTCCGCAGCGGCCTGATTTAACGGATCACTTTGACCGGCGCTCCAGTGGCAGGGTCGGGCCCGCCGCCATAGACGCCGTTGAGCAGCTTCAGGTAGGCCAGCGCCTGCCCGGCCAGTGGTGAAGCGGCGGCCAGCTCGGCAAAGCCGCCGCGCGGAAAAACCACCGTGTGCACCTCCCAGGGCTTGGCGGCGGCACGGTCGGCAGCCGTCAAGCCGCGAAATGAGGTCTCGGCTTCCAGCATCTGCGCTTGGGCGCGCTGTAAAGCCGCAGCGTCCTTGGCGGCGTACTGCATCAGGTAGTTGTGGTTGCCAGGCCCCGTTACCACCGACACCCGCACGCCCTGCGCCTGCCCCTGTTCAGTGCGGCGCGTGCCAGTGAAGTGGCTTGCGTTCAGCCCGTTGAAGCTGCGTTTGTCAAAGCGGCCGTCGATCGGCTTGACCACGTTGCGCACGATCTCTTCATGCGTGTTGCCAGCCTTGGGCGGCACCAGGCGCACGATGAGCCCGGCATCGCCTTCACTGTTGACCAGCGTGATGGCCTCGGCCGCGTTTTGCACCTTCCAGCCCGGCGGCGCGGTCAGTGCGATGCCCAGGTCCTGGTGGTAAAAGTTGCGCCCGCGCACCAGGCCCTGGGCGGCGCTGTCGCCAAAGGGCATGCCCTCAATGGCTTGCAGGTAACGCGCCTTGCCGTCGTCGCCATAGGTGCCGCTGTACTTGGCGGCGACCTGCTGGATGTCGGCCAGCCGCTTGTCGTTGCTGGGGTGGCTGGCCAACCAGTTGCCGCCCGCAGCCACGGCGCGGCCTTCCGCTTTGGCCTGGTCGGCCACAAAACGTTCCTGGTTTTTCAGCACCAGGATCACATCCACCATGTTGCGCGGGTTGTAGCGGGTGCGGGACAGGTACTCGGCGCCCAGCTCATCGGCCTGGGTTTCCTGGTCGCGGCTGTAACTGGCCAGGCGGCCGGCCGCCACGCCCTGGCCAATCTGGCTGGCGGCCTGGGCGGCGCCACGCACGCCCGTCGCGCCTTCCACCACCACGCCCAGCACGGTGGCGGCCAGCACACCCAGGCCAGCGTTTTGCTGGCTGGTGGCGCGCTGCGCACCGTGGCGGGCGGTGACGTGACCGATTTCGTGGCCGATCACGCCGGCCAGGTCGGCCTCGCTGTCCAGATAGGCCATGATGCCGCGCGTGATGTAGACATAGCCGCCGGGCAGCGCAAAGGCGTTGATCTCAGGACTGTCCAGCACCGTGAAGGTCCACTGCAGGTTGGCACGGTGCGACTGGGCGGCGAGCTTCTGGCCCAGGTTGTTGACGTAGGCCTGCAGCTTGGGGTTGTCCAGCACACCGTACTCGGCCAGCACCTGTTGGTGGGCCTTTTTGCCTTCGGCAATCTCGGTGGCTTCGTCCATGGCCGACCGTTCGGTGCGACCCGTGACCGGGTTGACCACCTGCGTGCCACAGCCCGCCAGCAGCAGCACAGCGAGCGCAGCGCTCGGGACCGACGTGCGGCGGAAGTCAAAGAGCTTAAAGACGGCCATGAGCAACACTCCAAGGAACAGATGCGCAGTGTGCGTCAACGCGCTCGAAAGGATCCAGCCTCTGGTTGGGCGCAGACAATCACCCAAGGGGTCAGCTTAAAGCGCACCCTTGATCTCACCCACGCCCGCACCCGCACCCGCACCCGCAAAATTGCACGATGAAGATCTTGAACGTTTGTATCGGCCGCGCCCGGGAGGTCCGCTTGGGCGACCGCCGCGAGCTCACCGCCATTGGCAAGCACGCCGTTGACGCTCCGGTGGCCGTCACGCCACTGGGCCTGGCAGGGGACGAGCAAGCCGACTTGACACGGCATGGTGGGCTGTCCAAGGCGGTCTACGCCTACCCCAGCGAACACCTGGCCTTCTGGCAAACCGTGCGCGCCCAGGCCCAGGTGGCCCTGTGGGACGAACCCCTTAC
Source organism: Rubrivivax sp. (assembly GCA_043774975.1). Lineage (GTDB taxonomy): Bacteria > Pseudomonadota > Gammaproteobacteria > Burkholderiales > Burkholderiaceae_C > Rubrivivax. The sequence continues at coordinate 2,068 of JAYVSX010000281.1, read as the reverse complement.
GCCGGGCCTGCTGGGCGAAAACCTGCTGCTGCAAGGCGTGCGCGAGGACGAACTCTGGGTCGGTGACCACGTGGTGGTGGGCGACTGCGTGCTGGTGGTCAGCGAGCCACGCATGCCCTGCACCAAATTCAATGCCGCGATGGGGTTTGCCCAGGCCGCCAAGCTGATGACGCAGTCGGGCTTTTGCGGCGCTTACCTGGCGGTGCTCAAACCCGGCACGGTGCAGGCCGCCCAGCCCTTCACGCTTCGGCCGGGGCCGCGTGACGTGAACCTGCGCGCGCTCTTTCGCGCCCGCTCAGGCCGGGGCTGAAGCGGGGCTGTCCGCCAGCGTCGGGTAGTCGGTGTAGCCCACCGCGCCCGGGCTGTAGAAGGTCTTGCTGTCGGGCACGTTGCAGGCCGCGCCATGACGCAGGCGCAGCCCCAGGTCGGGGTTGGCAATGAAGGGCTTGCCAAAAGCCACCAGGTCGGCTTCACCACGGGCCACCGCCTGCAGCGCCATGTCACGGGTGTAGCCGTTGTTGACCATCCAGGCCCCGCTGTAGAGGCGGCGCAGGGCTGCATAGTCAAAGGGCGCGAAGTCGCGGACGCCACCGGTTTGGCCCTCAATCAGGTGCAAGAAGGCCAAGCCCAGCGGTTGCAGCTGGCGCACCACGTGTTCCATCAGCGCCTGTGGCTGGCTGTCGGGTGCGGCATCGTTGCTGGGCGTCACGGGCGATAGGCGCAGCCCGGTGCGACCACCGCCAATGGCCGCCGCAACCGCCTGCATCACTTCCAACAGAAACCGCGCCCGGTTGGCCATGCTGCCGCCGTAAGCGTCGTTGCGGTCGTTGATGCTGTCGCGCAAAAACTGGTCGATCAGGTAACCGTTGGCGCCGTGCACCTCGACGCCGTCAAAACCGGCCTCCATGGCGTTGAGTGCGGCCTGGCGGTAATCGGCCACCACACCGGCGATTTCGTCGGTGCGCAGCGCACGCGGTGTCGAGCAAGGGGCACGGCCGTCACGCGTCAGCGTGTTTACTTTGGCCGCCCGATCGGTGCTGGAAACAGGCGCCACGCCACCGGGCAACAAAGCCGAATGCGAAATGCGCCCCACATGCCACAGCTGCACCACGATGCGCCCACCCTGGGCGTGCACGGCGTCCGTGACCTGACGCCACCCGGCCACCTGTTCGGCGCTGTGGATGCCGGGCGTGTCCAAGTAGCCCTGGCCCATGGGGCTGATCTGAGTGGCTTCGCTGATCAACAGCCCCGCGCCCGTGGCCGGGTTGGCCCGCTGCGCGTAGTAGCTGCTCATCAAGGCATTGGGCACCTGGCCCGGGCTGGCCCGGTTGCGGGTGAGCGGCGCCATGCAGATGCGATTGGCCAGCTCGATGCTGCCGACGCGGATGGGATCAAAGAGTGTGGTCATGCGCCGAGGCTACAACGAATGGGCGTGGCAACAGCGCGGGGACGGCGAAAGCGAGACCGATGGAAGTTGCGATTGCAATGACGACAGCGATGGCGTCGGCGCTGACGATGGCGACGCGAACGCACCTATACCAACACGCCGAAACCATCCACCCCAACAACCCCACGCGCGTAGCGGGGGCTTGATTTCCGTCGCGAGCGGCCCAAGCATGGGTCGAGTAGCGCAGCCGTACACCCGTACGGCGAGCAACACAGGCCCAGGATTGGACCGCGCAGCAGGAAAGCAAGCCCCCGCGTGGCACAGTCGGGGGATGCTTGCATACCGCCACGCCTTTCACGCCGGCAACCACGCCGACGTCCTCAAGCACACCGTGCTCAGTCTGGTGTTGCGCTACATGAACTTCAAGGACAAGGGTTGGCGCTACGTCGACACCCACGCCGGTGCCGGCGGCTATTCGCTCGAAGGCGAATACGCCAACAAGCGCGCCGAGTACTTGCAGGGCATTGCCCTGCTGATGGAGCGAGCCGACCTGCCAGCCCCGCTGGCCGACTTGGTGGCCCTGGTGCGGCAGTTCAACAGTGGCAAGGCCACGCTGAAGCAGTACCCCGGCTCACCCGCCATCGCCCAGGCCCTGATGCGCGCCCAAGATCAATTGCGCCT
>JAYVSX010000280.1:0-3942 GCA_043774975.1 Rubrivivax sp. | reverse complement strand
GCGCCGCCGGCATGGCCACGCTGGCGGCGGCCTGGGGCTACTTGGGTCCGGACCAACCACCGCGGGCGTGGGGCGCCGACCGCGTGCTCGTTCACCCTGCCGAACTCTTGCATTGGCTGGATCTGGCCTAAACTAAAGCGCTTGGGACCGACTTGGCTTCGACGTGGGTGCGGAGTCGGCGCAGGGCATGTCGAGCACCAGTTCGCTCGTAAATCCACTGGAAACAAAGTAACTGCGAACGATCAAACGTACGCCCTCGCCGCTTAAAACCGGTGAGCCTTGCAACAGCTTGTCTATGGGCTGGGTTTGAGGTCGAAAGACCAATAGCTGCAAGGTCATTCACATAGGCTCGTGCTGTTGCGTGTCATTCGCAGTGGTCCTAAAACCAAATGACTCGGGGCCAAGGTAGCGTGCTGCTGCGCGACCAAGGCACTTAAATCCAAATCAGACAGCTACGCATGTAGAACCGTCCGGTGATGGCTTGCGGACGGGGGTTCGATTCCCCCCGGTTCCACCAGCATCCAAGAGGCCTTGCCAGGGGCCTCGCAGACGCGGCGCGCGGGCTTCACAGCTCGGCGCCGCTTTGTCTGCGCGTCAGCCCGGCGGGCGGGTCGCCCTTGCGGACCATGCCTCAGGGTCAAAACCCACGCTGATGTCTTGTTCGCCCCATCGAACCACCGGCCGCTTGATGACGCTGGGATGGGCCTGCATCAGCGCTGCGGCGGACGCGGCGTGAGTCACTGCAGCCTGCGTGGCAGCGTCCAGTTGCCGCCAAGTGGTGCCGCGGCGGTTGAGCAAGGTCTCCCAGCCGCAGGCCGCCAGCCAGGCTTGCAGTTCTTCCTGCGGCACGCCCAGCTTCTTGAAGTCGTGAAACTGGTGGGGCAGTTGCTGGGCGTGCAACCACTGCCGCGCCTTCTTGACGGTGTCGCAGTTGGCAATGCCGTACACGGTGATCGGCGTCACGGGCTCACCCTGCCTGCCTTGCGCCAAAGGCTGATGCGCTTTGGCAAGATAGCCACGCTCACGGCGCCTGCAGGTGGTAGTCGGTGACGCGCTGCACCTCGTTCTTCGAACCCAGCACCACGCTGACACGTTCATGCAGTTTGTTGGGCGTGATGTCCATGATGCGCTCGCGGCCGTTGGTGGCCATGCCGCCGGCCTGTTCAACGATGAAGGCCATCGGGTTGGCTTCGTACATCAGGCGCAGCTTGCCGGGCTTGTCGGGTTCGCGCTGGTCCCAGGGGTACAGGAAGACGCCGCCGCGGGTCAGGATGCGGTGCACGTCGGCCACCATGCTGGCCACCCAGCGCATGTTGAAGTCCTTGCCACGCGGGCCTGGCTTGCCGGCCAGGCATTCGTCGATGTAGCGGCGCACGGGCGGGGCCCAGTGCCGCAGGTTGGACATGTTGATGGCGAACTCTTTGGTGTCGGCCGGAATCTGCACGCCGGCCTGGGTCAGCACCCACGAGCCGGTTTCGCGGTCCAGCGTGAACATGGCCACGCCGTCGCCCAAGGTCAGCACCAGCGTGGTCTGGGGGCCGTAGACGCAATAGCCTGCCGCCGCCTGGTGCTTGCCGGGTTGATGGAAATCTTCTTCGCTCACTTCTGATGTTTGACCGCGGGTGTGGCCCACCAGGCGCAGCACGCTGAAGATGGTGCCGATGGAGACGTTGACGTCGATGTTGCTGCTGCCGTCCAGCGGGTCAAACAGCAGCAGGTATTCGCCTTGCGGATAGCGGTTGGGCACCACGTGGATGCTGTCCAATTCTTCGCTGGCCATGGCCGCCAGGTGGCCACCCCATTCGTTGGCCTCAATCAGCACTTCATTGCTGATGACGTCCAGTTTTTTCTGGATTTCGCCCTGCACGTTTTCGCTGTGCGCGCTGCCCAGCACGTCGCCCAGGGCGCCTTTGTTGACGGCGATGGCGATGTGTTTGCAGGCCCGCGCCACCACTTCGATCAGCAGGCGCAGTTGGGCCGGAATGCGCCCGTGTTCGCGTTGCTGTTCAACCAGGTACTGCGTCAGGCTGACTCGTTTGCTGCCGATCATCAGGCTTGCTCCAGGGCTCGGGTGACAACCTCGCGCACGTCGCTGCTGAGGTCGGGTTTGGCGGCCACGCGGGTGATGGCTTCGCGTGCGGCGCTGCGGAAGGGCTCGGCCAGCGTGGCCCAGCGGTCCATGGCGCGCGCCATGCGGCCGGCCACGTGGCCATTGATGGCGTCCACCTCCAGCAGCTTGTCGGCCCACAGCACATAGCCGGCGGCGTCGGCGCGGTGGAAGGCGGCCGGGTTGGACGTGAACAGCGTGGACAGCAGGCTGCGCAAGCGGTTGGGGTTCTTCAGCGAAAAGTCGGGGTGCTGCAGCAGCGACTTGATGCGAACAAAGGCGCTGCCGGGCTGGCCTTCATGAACGCCGGGCACCGGTTCGCTGGCGGCGGCCTGTAGCGCAAACCACTTGTCCAGCATCAAGGCGTCGCCGTGGGCCAGCGCATGGAATCGGGCCAGCGCGGTGTCGGCCATCAGGGACTGGGCTTGCACCAAGGCTTGCAAGGCGCCCAGCCGGTCGGTCATGTTGGATGCGTCCTTGAAGCGCTGGTAGGCGCGACCCTGCCACACCGCGTCACCCTGGCGCACGGCGCGCAAACACAGGTGCTGCAGGGCCAGGTTGGCCAGGGCGCGGTGTCCCGCCTGAGCGGGCCCGGGCTCATAGCCCTCGCTCACCTGATGGCGCTGCCAGGCTTGTTCCCAGTCGGCGGACAAGGCGTCGGCCACCAGCGCACGCCATTGCTCGCGCACGGCGTGGATGCGCTGGGGGTCGACGGGGTTGACCTGTTCGGCCAGGTAACCTTCGCTGGGCGCCGTGAGGGCCAGGGCCTTGAACGAAGGGTCCAACTGGCGGTCGTTCAGAATGCCGCGCAAGGCCTGTTTCAAAGGTTCGTCCAGCTGCGGGCTCTGGCCTGAAGCCACGGCTGCCAGCAGGCGGTCGAGCATCAGCCTTTGGCCGGCTTCCCAGCGGTTGAAGGCGTCGCTGTCGTGTGACAACAGAACCAGGCGCTGGGCGTCGGACAAGCCATCGACCAGTTTCACGGGCGCGCTGAAGCTGCGCAACAACGACGGCACGGGCGCTTGCTCGACACTTTCGAAGACCCAGCTTTGCTCGGCGCTGTCCAGCACCAGCAAGCGCTCGGCCTGCAGGGTCTGGCCATCGGCGCCCAGCAGGGCCATCGACACCGGGATCACAAAGGGCAGCTTGCTGGGCTGGCCGGGTGAGGGCTCGCTGTGCTGGCGCAGTGTCAGGGTGTAGCGCTGCTGCTCAGCCTCGTAGTGGCCGCTGGCGCTGAGCTGCGGTGTGCCAGCCTGTGCGTACCAGCGCTTGAAGACGTCCAGCCGCTGCGTCAGCGCGCTGCCTGGGTTGGCGTCGGCAATGGCCTGGACAAAGTCATCGCAGGTCACGGCCTGGCCGTCGTGGCGTTTGAAGTACAGGGCCATGCCCTGGGCAAAGCCGGCGTTGCCCACCAGCGTGTGCATCATGCGCACCACCTCGGCACCCTTTTCATACACCGTGGCGGTGTAGAAATTGTTGATTTCGGCGTAGCTGTCGGGCCGCACTGGGTGGGCCATGGGGCCAGCGTCTTCGGGAAACTGGGTGGCGCGCAGGCGTTTGACGTCGTCGATGCGCTTGACGGCGCGGGCCGACTCGTTGCCGGCCATGTCCATGCTGAACTGCTGGTCGCGAAAGACCGTCAGGCCCTCTTTCAGCGACAGCTGAAACCAGTCGCGGCAGGTGATGCGGTTGCCGGTCCAGTTGTGGAAGTACTCGTGGGCGATGACACTTTCAATGCCTTCAAAGTCGTCGTCGGTGGCGGTGGACGGCGTGGCCAGCACGTACTTGGTGTTGAAGATGTTGAGGCCCTTGTTCTCCATCGCGCCGCCGTTGTAGTC
>JAYVSX010000279.1:0-12183 GCA_043774975.1 Rubrivivax sp. | reverse complement strand
GGGTTGCTGGGTCGTCCAGGCCGGCGGCGACAACACTTTGCAGGCCATCGCGTGCCGCGACGCCGTCGCGCCGATGCAGCGCTGCAACGGCGGCCTGGGTCAGCGCCTGGGCTTGCGCGGCTTGCATGGCGCGGGTTGGGGCAGTCCTGCGGCAGCGGGCTTTGGGCTCAGAAACCGTTCACTTCGGTGCCAACCGAATCGCCCCATCCAACCGAATCACCTCCCCATTGAGCATGTCGTTCTCGAAGATGTGCCGCACCAGCTTGGCGTAGTCCTGCGGTGTGCCCAGGCGGCTGGGGAAGGGAACGCCAGCGGCCAGCGTGTCTTGCACCTCTTTGGGCATGCCAAACAGCATGGGCGTGCCAAAGATGCCTGGCGCAATGGTCATGTTGCGGATGCCGTTGCGCGCCAGGTCGCGGGCGATGGGCAGCGTCATGCCGACGATGCCGCCTTTGCTGGCGGCGTATGCGGCCTGGCCGATCTGGCCGTCATAGGCGGCGACGCTGGCGGTGCTGATCAGCACGCCACGTTCACCTGTCGACTCAGGTGCGTTCTTGGCCATGGCCTCGGCGGCCAGGCGGATCATGTTGAAGCTGCCGATCAGGTTGACGGTAATGGTCTTGGTGTAGACCGCCAGCGGGTGGGCGCCGTCCTTGCCCACGGTCTTGACGGCCGGTGCAATGCCGGCGCAGTTGACCAGGCCCATCAGTTTGCCCAGGCCCACGGCGGCGGTCACCGCGGCTTGGCCGTCGGCTTCCTGGCTGACATCGCACTTGACAAAAACGCCGCCAATGTCGCCGGCCACTTGTTGGCCCCGGTCAACTTGGGTGTCAGCCACCACGACTTTGCCGCCGGCAGCGGCCAACATGCGGGCCGTGCCTTCGCCCAACCCTGAAGCGCCGCCTGTGACGATGAAAACTTTGCCGGAAATGTCCATGTGGGTGCCTTGCGAGTGTGGTGCGGTGGGGATGCGCGCTTGGTTTTTGCGCTGGGGTCTTGCGCTTGCGTCTTGCCGTCGGGCGTTCAGCCGCCCAGCGCGCTCATCACGCGCGCGGTGATTTCATCGACGCTGCCGGTGCCGCTGACGCGGGCGCAGCGCGGTGCCAGCGGGTCTTGGGTGGCAGCCCAGTTGGCGTAGTAAGCCACCAGCGGCCGCGTCTGGGCCTGGTAGACCTGCAGGCGCTTCTTGACGGTTTCTTCCTTGTCGTCGTCACGTTGAGTCAGCGGTTCGCCGGTGACGTCATCCCGGCCTTCTACCTTGGGCGGGTTGAACTTGACGTGGTAGGTGCGGCCCGATGCCAGGTGGGCGCGGCGGCCACTCATGCGTTCGATGACGGCTTCATCCGGCACATCAATTTCCAGCACCAGTTCAAGCTTGACGCCGGCAGTCTTCATGGCCTCAGCTTGCGGCAGGGTCCGTGGGAAGCCGTCGAACAAGAACCCATTGGCGCAGTCGCTCTGGGCGATGCGTTCCTTGACCAGACCGATGATGATGTCGTCGCTGACCAGGCCACCCGCGTCCATCACCTTCTTGGCCGCCACACCCAACGGAGAACCAGCCTTGACGGCCGCCCGCAGCATGTCGCCGGTTGATATTTGCGGTATGCCAAAGCGCTGGCAGATGAAGGTGGCTTGGGTGCCTTTGCCGGCGCCGGGTGCGCCCAGGAGGATCAGTCTCATCAGGTTCCTCTTCGTTCTTGGGGATTTGTGGACGGCGTGCCGGCTGGTGTGGCACGTTCTCGGTCTTGTGGACGCTGCAGGAACGCCTGTCGAAATGAGAATATCACGCGCTCCCAGGCGCCAAGCTGACGTTCAGCCTGCGGTAAACACTGCCCTGACACGCGCCAAATCTTCGGGCGTGTCCACACCCGGCCCTGTGCCGTGCGGCGCCACATGCACCGCAATGCGGTGGCCATGCCACAGCACGCGCAGCTGCTCCAACGCCTCGGTGTGCTCCAACGGTGCGGGCGGCAGATTCGGAAACTGCCGCAGGAAGCCCGCGCGGTAAGCGTAGATGCCCAGGTGCCGCAAAGGGGCCGGTGATGGCAATGCGGTGTGCCCGGCGCTGGCGCCGTCGCGCCACCAGGGAATGCAGGCGCGGCTGAAATAAAGCGCGCGGCCCGCCGCGTCCAGTACCACCTTCACCACGTTGGGGTTCAGGTAGTCGGCCAGTTCGGTCAGTGGATGTGCTGCGGTGCTCATCACGCAGTCATCGCGCTGGGCCAGCATGGTGGCCACTTCGCGCACCAGCTCAGGGTCGATCAGGGGCTCGTCGCCCTGCACGTTGACCACCATGTCGTCGCCTTGCAGGCCCAGCAGTTCGCAAGCTTCGGCCAGGCGGTCGCTGCCACTCAGGTGGTCGCTGCGGGTCAGCACCGCTGGCACCTGGTGTGCTGCGCAGGCTTGCAGAATGCGCTGGTCATCGCAAGCCACCACCACCCGGGCCGCGCCGCTGAGCAAAGCCCGTTCTGCTACCCGCACCACCATCGGCTTGCCGGCAATGTCGGCCAGGGGTTTGTCGGGCAAGCGGGTGGACGCCAGCCGCGCCGGGATCAGGACTGTGAAGTGCAAGGCGGGGTCAGCTGCTGAAAGTTTTTCGGGCGTGATGAGCAGGCATGTTTGAAAGCCCCTCGGCCTTTTAAGCCGACGCGTCGGCGTCCAGTGCCAGGGCTTCGCTTTCCAGCATGACCGGAATGCCGTCGCGGATCGGGAAGGCCAGGCGGTCGGCCGGGCACGCCAGGTCCACTGGGCGCTGTTCTGCGTCGCGCCGCAGTTGCAGCGGCCCTTTGCAAATGGGGCAGACCAGCAGTTCGATCAGTCGGTGGTCCAGGCTCATGGCGGCGCATTGGGGAAGAGCAGGTGGTGAAGGTCGACAATCAAATCGTCGGGCAGAACCAAGTTTAGCGGCACCACCCAAACGGTCGTGGTGCCCATGCGCTGGGGGTCCAGCTTGACCGCGTCCTTTTCGGTGGTGATGACGGTCAGCGTGTGCGCTGGCCAGGGCAGGGTGTTGTAGGCGTGATGGTCGGGCAGGGGCAGGCGTTGGAAATCCAGGCCGGCCGCGTGCAGCATGCCAAAAAACTTCTCCGGCGCGGCCATTCCTGCCACGGCCAGCAGCCTTTGGCCTTGCAATGTTGACAACGACACCGCTTTGCTTGGTTGGGCCCTTTGGGCTTGCCGCGCCTGTTGCGCTTCCCGAGCTTCCCGAGCTTCCAGTGCTTCTTGCGCTGCCCGCACTTCTCCCACTTCCCCCACTCCCCGCGCCTCCATTGCCACCGGTGCTGCTTGGCCTGCTGGCGTGGTCAGGCCAGCTTTCCAGGCGGCCAGCGGCCATGCCATGTCGATGCTTCGCTGAGCCAGGCTGCCGGGCAGGTGGGTGGTTTGGCGGCCAGCGGTGTAGAGCACACGCGTTTCAACCGCCAGCGCCTTTGGCAAAGGCTGCCGCAGTGGCCCTGCGGGCAGCAAGAAGCCGTTGCCGGCGCCGCGCTCGTCAAACACCACCAGTTCGGCCTGGCGACGCAGCGTGTGGTGCTGCAGCCCGTCGTCCGACACCAGCACGTCCACCTCGGGGTGCGCGCGACACAAAGCCGCCGCCACCGCAGCGCGACGCGACCCAACCCAGACCGGAACGCCACAGCGGCGCTGGATCAGGACAGGCTCGTCGCCTGCAGATTCGACCGGCGTCGTGGGCAGCACCTCTTGGATGCTGTTGTCAGCCGCACCGCTGGCTCGACCGTGGCCACGCGAGATCACGCCGGGGCGATGCCCGCGCCGTTGCAAGGCTTGCACGATGGCCACCACGGAGGGCGTCTTGCCAGCCCCGCCCACCACCAGGTTGCCCACCACCAGCACGGGCACCGGCAGGGCTTGGGGAGCGCTGCCTTGTGTGCGGCGCAGCCAGCTGTTCAGCCCCAGCAACAGCCCATATAAGCCTGACAGCGGCCGCAACATCGACACGGCGGTGCGGGGTGGAAGCTGCCACCAGATCTGGTTGAACCAAGCTTCCAACTTGGCCTTCCAATTGGCCTTCAACTCGGCCTTCAACTTGGCCTTCCAAGCAGCGCCTGGCCCGGCGTTCAACGCGCCGCGCCGCCTGAGCCCTGGGCGGCAAAAGTCAGGCGCGACAGGCCGGCTCGGCGTGCGGCGTCGAGCACGTTGACCACCGCCTGGTGGGCGGCCACGGCGTCAGCCGAAATGATCACCACCGTGTCAGGGCGACCGGCCGCCGCGGCGGCCAGCTCAGCGGTCAGCAGTTCGACGCTGCGGCCGTCCACGGGCTTGCGGTTGATGGCGTAGCGGCCATCACTGGCAACCGCAACGATGATTTCGGCAGGGCGTTCGCGCAGCTTGTCGGCGTCGGCTGCGGGCAGGTTGATCTGCAGTTCGGTGAAGCGCGAATAGGTGGTGGACAACATCAGAAAGATCAGCACCACCAGCAGCACATCGATGAACGGGATCAGGTTGATCTCAGGCTCTTCGGGGCGGCGGCGACTGAACCTCATGCGGCTGCGGCTTCAGTTGGTGCTGCGCACCGCAAAGCGCATCAGGTGCGGCACCATGCGCTCGGCCGCCAGTTCCATGTGCAACTGGAACTCGTCCACCCGGCCACGGAAGTAGCGGTACAGCATCAAGGCCGGGATCGCGATCATCAACCCGAACGCGGTGTTGTACAGCGCCACCGAGATGCCATGCGCCAACTGCTGGGGGTTGGCGCCGCCATTGCTGCCCGGCGCCTGCGAGCCAAAGATTTCGATCATGCCCACCACCGTGCCAAAAAGGCCCAACAAAGGCGCGGCGGCGGCGATGGTGCCCAAGGTGTTGAGGTAGCGCTCCATGCTGTGTACGGCGGTGCGGCCGGCGCCCTCGAAGGCCTGCCGCAGCGCGGGCTCGGTGATGCGCGGTTCGGCGATCACGCTGCGCAGGCCGGTGGCCAGCACCTTGCCCAGCACCGAGTTGTCGGCCAACTTGTTGACGACGTCGGCTGCCGGAAGGCTGGCCCGCGTGACACCGATCACCTCTTCCAGCAGCTTGGATGGCGCCACCTGCGAAGGGCGCAGGTGGTAGAAGCGTTCGATGACCAGCGCCAAGGCCACCACCGAGCACAGAATCAACGGCCAAATCGGCCAACCAGCGGCTTGTATGATGGAAAGCAAGGCGTTCTCAGGTGGCGGGTCAAGGGCCTTCGGATGGACGCACGAGGCCCGCTGAAAGCAGTCTGCATGCGCACGGAGCCGCAGATTATGGCCGATGGGCCATACCGCCTCAGTACGTACCGCCTCAGTGCGCTCTGAGCTTCGCTTGCTGTGGCTTTGCGAACTTCTGGGTCCAACAGTCCACCGAAGTTGTGGATAAGGTTGTGGGCAACGGGTGGTTGCTGGCGCCAAACCCGCGTGAAATCAAGCCTGCGCTTAGTTTGCTTAAAAATGAAGCATGAAAATATTTATTGAAATCAATGAGTTACGTCAACTCATTGTTGTATGTGAGCAATTGATAACCGACACCACGGGCTCAAGGGGATCTGTGGAATACCCGCGTTTTCCCTGGCCCTGCCGACGCCGTGGCTGATGCTGTGGCTGGTGCCGCCGGTGCCGCCGGTGCTGCAAGCTTGGGTGTGGGTCGGGCGCCGTGGGGTGTCGCCGCCTTGCTGGTGGCCACTGCCGACGCGTTGGCCGCACGCTTTGGGGCCGTTACGGTGCGCGGTGAACTGTCTGGCTTTTCGCGGGCAGCCAGTGGGCATTGCTATTTCTCGCTGAAAGATGCAGACGGTGCGCCAGCGCTGCTGCGTTGCGCCATGTTTCGGCGTGCGGCTTCACTGGTGGACTTCACCCCAGCCGATGGCCATCAGGTTGAGCTGCGCGGCCGTCTGGGCGTCTACGACGCGCGTGGCGAACTGCAGGTCATCGTCGAGTCGCTGTCGCGGCTGGGCAGTGGCGCCTTGTACGAGGAATTTTTGCGCCGACGGGCCCGCCTGGCCGCCGAAGGATTGTTTGACGGCGAGCGCAAGCGACCCGTGGCAGCTTATCCCGCAACGCTGGGCATCGTCACATCGCTGGCAGCGGCTGCCTTGCGCGATGTTCTCACCACGCTGCAGCGCCGTTCGCCACAGGTGCGGGTGGTCATCTACCCGAGCCCCGTGCAGGGTGCCGACGCACCGGCGGCCCTGGCCGCAGCGCTGCAACTGGCCGCCCAGCGCCAGGAGGTCGATACCTTGCTGCTGGTGCGCGGTGGGGGCTCGCTGGAGGACCTGTGGGCCTTCAACGATGAGCGGGTGGTGCGCGCCGTGGTGGCCAGCCCCATGCCGGTGGTCTGCGGCGTGGGTCATGAAACCGACATCACGCTGGCCGACCTGGCCGCCGACCTGCGCGCGCCCACACCCACGGCTGCAGCCGAGATGGCTGCCCCGGTGCAACTTGAAGCGCTGGACCAGTTGCAGGCCCGCGCCGCGCAGTTGCGGCGCGCGCTGCAGCGCACCGTGCAAAACCTGGCTCAGCGCCTGGACACGGCAGCCTTGCGCCTGGGCCAACCGTCCAAAAACTTGATCACCCAAAGGCAAGTGCTGGACAGCCTGGCGCAGCGGTTGCAGGCCGGCTTGGGCCACAGCCGCAAGCGGGCATCTGACCCGGTCAACATCATGGCCACGCGCCTGGTGCGGGCGGCCCACGCCCAGTTGCAGCGCGAACCGCTGCGGCTGCAGGCGTCGGCAGAGCGGTTGGCGGCCCAAGACCCGGCCCGCGTGCTGCGCCGTGGCTACGCCTGGATTGAAGCCATGGACGGCCGTCCGGTGCTCAGCGTCCTGGCTTTGCGGCAAGGCCAGGCGGTGCGTGCCGTGTGGGCTGACGGCCGCGCCACGGCCGAGGTCTTGAGCGTGGAGGCGGCTCTGCCAAAACCGTGATCACGGCGGCCTGATCGCCGCTGCCTACAATGCGGCCCGCCGCCGTTTTATCCGCATCCCTTCTTGAACAGGACATCGCCATGGAACATACCCTGCCCGCACTGCCTTACGCCATCGACGCACTGGCCCCGCACTACAGCCGCGAGACGCTGGAGTTCCACCATGGCAAGCACCACAACGCCTACGTGGTCAACCTGAACAACCTGCAAAAGGGCACCGAGTTCGAGTCCATGAGCCTGGAAGACATCATCAAGAAGTCCAGCGGTGGCGTCTACAACAACTCGGCCCAGATCTGGAACCACACCTTCTTCTGGAACTGCATGAAGCCGGCCGGTGGTGGTGAACCGACGGGCCCGTTGGCTGCTGCCATCAACGCCAAGTGGGGCAGCTACGCGGCTTTCCGCGAAGCTTTCATCAAGTCGGCCGTCGGCAACTTTGGTTCGGGCTGGACCTGGCTGGTGAAAAAGGCCGACGGCAGCGTCGACATCGACAACACGGGGGCCGCCGGTACGCCACTGACCACCGCCGACAAGGCCCTGCTGACCGTTGACGTGTGGGAACACGCCTACTACATCGACTACCGCAACATGCGCCCCAAGTTTGTCGAGGCCTTCTTGGACAAGCTGGTGAACTGGGGTTTTGCCGAGAAGAACTTCGCCTGACGCACTGACCGCCGCATGCGGGTGCTGCTGGTCGAGGACGACCGGGCCTTGAGCCTGGGCATCCGCCATGCTCTGGAAAGCGAAGGCTGGAGCGTCGACTGGCTGGCCGACGGCGAACAAGCCGTCAGCGTCGGCCTGCAAGGTGAACACGACATGGCCGTGCTCGACCTGGGGCTGCCTCGCAAAAGCGGTATGGAAGTCCTGCGCACCTGGCGTGCCCGCGGTGCCCACCTGCCGGTTCTGCTGCTGACCGCGCGCGACCAACTGGCCGATCGGGTGGCGGGGCTGGACGCCGGTGCCGACGACTACCTGGTCAAGCCTTTCGACCTGCCCGAATTGCTGGCCCGGCTGCGCGCACTGCGACGCCGGGCTGCCGGCAGGCTGGAAGAAAAGCTGACCCTGGGCGCGCTGGAGATGGACACCGCCGGCCGCGAGCTGCGCTGGAATGGCAAGCGCATCACCCTGAGTCCGCGCGAACTGGCGCTGACCGAGTTGCTGCTGCAAAAGGCCGGCTGCGTGGTGACCAAGGAGTCCATCGTGGCCCGGCTGTCCAGCTGGGAAGCCGACTTCAGCGAAAACTCGGTTGAGGTCTACATCCACCGCCTGCGCAAACGGTTCGCCGAACTCGGCGTGGTGATCAAGACCGTGCGCGGGTTTGGTTATGTGATGGAAGCGGTTGAGCCGGACGGCGGTTCAACCACCAGCCCGATCCACCCGGCCTGAAGGCAGGCTTGTGAACGCTGCGGCCGCGTCGGCTGGGCCCGCCAGCACCAGTCTGGCCCGCCGGCTGCTGCTGCCATTGGCCTGGATCTGGTTGTTTGGCATCGTGGCGGCCACCGCGGGTGCCTACTTCTTGGCGCGTGAAGCGGCCAACACAGCGTTTGACAAGTCCTTGCAAGACGAAGCCGCAGCCTTGGCGACCAAGGTCACCTGGAGCGACCGGGGGCCGTTGCTTGACGTGAGTCGGCAGACACTGGAGCTGTTGACTTGGGACAGCTCGGAGCGCAACGGCTTTGTGATGGTCGACAGTGAAGGAGCGGCACTGGCCGGGGACGACCGGGTTCCGGTGCCGCTGAACCGCGATGGCAGCCACCAGCAGCCCATGCTTTTCAACGGCAACTACGAAGGCGTTCCTGTCCGCGGTGTGGTGTTTTCAGTCACTTCGCCGATGATCGATCGCACGGTGTCCATCATCGTGGTGGAGACGCAGCGTAAACGTGCCGAGCTGACCCTGGACCTGCAGCTGGCCATCGTTTTTCCGGCCTTGGCCTTGGGCAGCGTTACCTTTGCGTTGCTGGCCTGGGGAGTTCGACGCGGTTTGCAGCCACTGCATCGCTTGAGCACCGAGGTGGCCCTGCGCGACTTGCACGATTGGCGCCCCCTGAACGTGGCCCGCGTTCCAGCCGAAGCGCTGCCCATGGTGGAGCGCATCAACACCCTGATGCTGGACGTGCAGCACTCGGTGGCCCTGCAGCGCCGCTTTGTGGCCGACGCGGCCCATCAGCTGCGCACGCCCGTGGCCGGCATTCGGGTGCTGGCGCAAGAGCTGCAACGCACGTTGAGCCCGGCCGCGCCGGCCAAGCCCAACATCGACGGGCAACAGCTGCTGAACGAGCTGGACCTGTCAACCGAGCGGCTGACCCGCCTGATCGGCCAGCTGCTGAGCCTGGCCGGTTCAGAAACCGCGTTGACGATGGATGCCGAACACACGGCCCTGGACATCGTGCCGCTGCTGCGTGAGGCCACCGAACCGTTGGTCTTGCAAGGGCTGCGCAAGGGCTTGCAGATCGAGTTGATCGCACCTCATCACCCGGTGGTGGCGCGAGCGCACCCGATCTGGTTGGGCGAGGTGATCAACAACCTGCTGGACAACGCCCAGCGCTATGGCGGCCAGCGCATCGTGCTGCGGGTCGAAGCCTTGCCCATGGGGGGTGCAGAAGTCAGCGTCGAAGACAACGGGCCGGGTGTGCGCGCTGAAGAGCTTTCACGCCTGTTCGAGCCCTTCTGGCGCGGCGAGCGGGCGGACACCCGGGCCGATGGCGGCACCGGCCTGGGGCTGGCCATCGCCCGCGAGATCGTGGCCCGCCTGGGTGGGGACTTGAGCGCGGCCACACGGCCCGAAGTTGACGGCATGCGCTTTACCGTGCGCTTGACGGCCTGAAACCTGGACTCAGTTGCGGAAAGCTCAGCTGCCGAAAGGCTTGCCCTTGATCTTGGCCCCGGCCTTCAAGCCGCGTTTGGCAAACCAGCCGCGGTTCATCTCCAGCGCAAACCGCACCGGCTTGGCCGAGCAATGCGAGCGGTCTGACTGCGCATCCATGTCGGCCAGGTTGACGATGCTGCCGTCGTCGGCCAAGAAGGCGATGGTCAGCGGCACCAAGGTGTTGCGCATCCAAAAACAGCGCGGGCCGGACTCTTCACTGATGAAGAGCATGCCCTCGTTGGCGCCCATTTCGCGGCGATACATCATGCCGACCTGTTGTTGTTCGGGCGTGATGGCCAGCTCGGTCTTGATGATGTGGATGCCGGCCTGAAGGTCAATCGTGGGCAGCCGCGGCTGCGGCCCCGATTGCGCCTGCGCCTGTGCCAGCGGCAAGCCCAGCAACAGCGTGGCGAGCAGGGTGGCGGACAGGGTGGCGGACAGAGCGGAAGACAACGTGAAAGACAGGCCGGCATGTCGTGCAGCGGCCCCGACAGCGGCCCCGACAGTGGATGGCAACTTGATGCAGGTCATGGGCAGGTGATGTGTGTAGCCTTAGATTATCCCGTGCCGAGGTTCTGCTGCTTCGTGAGTCGGCTGATTCCGTTGCCAACCTGGGTCTCTCAACGCCCCGCACTCTGCCTTCGATGACAGCGCCCGCCCCACCGATGCCTGCCCCTGCGGTTGAACCACCGGTGGTGCTGGACGACCCGCTGGAACAGGGCCGCTTCACCCGCTGGGTGACCGGCCCCCAGCGCCAGCGCTGGGCCGAGTCGTCTTTGCAGTTGGCTGGCCTGCACTGCGCCGCCTGCAGCGGTCTCATCGAACAGGCGGTAGCCGGGGTGGCGGGTGTGCATTCGGTGCGGGTCAGCGCTGCTGCCGAGCGCGCCACGGTCTGCTGGGACCCTGAACGCACCCGACCGTCACTGTTCATCGCGGCCATCCGGCACGCCGGCTATGACGCGGTGCCGGATGCCGCCGCACCCGCGCGCGCGCTGCGTGTCAGGCAGCAACGCCAGGCACTGTGGCGGCTGTTTGTAGCGGGCTTCTGCGCCATGCAGGTGATGATGTTCGCCACCCCCAGCTATGTGGCGGCGGCTGGTGAGCTGAGCGACGAAATGCGCCAACTGCTCAACTGGGGCAGCTGGATCGTGAGCTTGCCGGTGATGGTGTTTTCTGCTGGCCCCTATTTTTCGGGGGCCTGGCAGATGCTGCGGCGCGGCCGCATCGGCATGGACGTGCCGGTGGCCTTGGGCATCGCCATCACCTTCATTGCCAGCAGCGGCGCCACGTTTGCCCCCGGCGGTGTTTTTGGCGCCGAGGTCTACTTTGATTCGCTGACCATGTTCGTGTCGTTCCTGCTGGCTTCCCGCTGGCTGGAACTGCGCGCCCGCCAAGGTGCTGCTGAAACCCTGGAGCGCGCCCTGGCGCGACTGCCTGAAACCGCTGGACGAGCGCGATCAAGTCAGCGCGGTCAGCGTGCAACGGCTGCATGTGGGCGACCGGGTCCGGGTGCTGCTCGGGTAGTCTTTCCCCGCCGATGGCGTGCTGGAAGTGGGCACCACCCAGGCCGACGAGGCGCCGGGCGATGTCCCAGAACCTGTTGATCGGATGAGCTGAGGGTGGCGGTTCCTTTCGCCTGGATGCGAACATCCAGGTGCCTAGCAAGCAAGGAAAGGAACCACCGAAATGAAGTCTCGCACGAAGCCCGCGCTGCGGGTGGTACCGGCTGCGCAGGTGCAGCTGTCGGTGAACGTACAAGGCGTGCTGCGCGATGTGCAGCAGGCGTTCTACGGTCTATGTGTGAACGCTGGCAAGCAGGTGCTGGCAGCGATGATGGAAGCCGACCGCGTGGCCCTGTGCGGTGCCAAGAACGTGCCCGACACCGGCCGCAAGGCGGTGCGTGGCGGCACGACCCGATCCAGCGTCGTGCTGGGTGGTCAGCGTATCGCCATGACCAAGCCTCGGGCACGCAGCCTGCAGCATGCTGAGCTGGAACTGCCCACGTACGCATGGGCGACCAACACGGATCCGCTGGACATGGCCACGGTGGCCTCGCTGGCGGCCGGGGTGTCCACGCGACGCTATGCTGGCACCCTGGACAAGCTGCCCGCGCCCGACGAGCCGCTGTCGGTGTCCAAGAGATCGGTGTCGCGGCGCTGGGTGGCGCTGAGCCAGGCGCAGCTTCATGAGTGGCTGTCCGCCTCGATCAAGGAACTGGACCTGCAGGTCGTGATGATTGATGGCATCCACTTCCGCGACCGCGTCATCCTGGTGGCCCTGGGCATTGACTCCCGAGGCGACAGGCACGTCCTGGGGCTGGGCGAGGGCTCCACCGAGGCCAGCCGCGTCGTGCGCTCACTGCTCAGCGACCTGGTCGATCGAGGGCTCGATGCCGACTGCGCGCGGCTGTGGGTGATCGACGGCGG
>JAYVSX010000278.1:0-6938 GCA_043774975.1 Rubrivivax sp. | reverse complement strand
CCACCCCGCCCAGCCCCAGACCGTTGGTTTTGGCGCCAGCGTGCCCATCCCCGTGCGTGGCGAGACGTCCGACAACATCTATTGCCGCCTGCACCTGCGGGCCACCGACAGCGCCGGCCTGAGCACGTGAAGAACAGCGCTTTGTTGGCCGCACCGTGGCGTGGCAACTACTTCTTTGCTGACTACGTCAACCGTTTCATCGGCGTGCTGGACCTGGCCAATGCCAACGCCGCCTACGCCTTTGGCCGTGTCAGCGGCAGCCCGGTGGACCTGCTGGCCGCGAGCGATGGCGTCTTGCTGGTGTTGACCCGAAACGGCATCGTGCGCTTCAGTTCGCCCTGAGGGCCGCCCGCAAGGTGGCCCTCGCACCGACCGTCAGAGCGGCCCTCGAAGTGGCCCTGGCGGCTGCAGGCCGCGCGCCGCGCGCCCTGAACATTCCACCCTGAACATTCCAAGGCGGCGCGGCGACAATCATCGTCATGCCCAGCCCAGAAATTGCCCTCATCGCCGCCGTGGCCCGCAATGGCGCCATCGGCCTTGGCAACGACCTGATCTTTCGCGAGCCCGCCGACCAAAAACACTTTCGTGACACCACGCTGGGCCACCCGGTGGTGATGGGTCGCAAGACCTGGGAATCGCTGCCCGCACGGTTTCGGCCCTTGCCGGGCCGACGCAACATCGTCGTCAGCCGCAACCGCGACTTTGTGGCCGCCGGCGCCGAAGTCGCGCACGACTTGAACCAGGCACTGGCGCTGGCACAAGCGCAAGAGCAAGCGCAAAACGCGCCGCGTCTGTTTGTCATCGGCGGCGCCGAGCTTTACCGTCTGGCCTTGCCACAAGCCCAGTGGCTGATGCTGACCGAGGTGGATGCAGACCTGCAGGGCGACACCTTTTTCCCGGCTTGGGACCGAAGCCGGTTCGACGAAATCGACAGCCACGCCGCCGTGTCGGCCGCGGGCCTGCCCTTCCGCTTTGTCACCTACCACCGCCGGGCCCAACCGTGACAGCGCGAAGCCCATGAAGTCAGGCTTCGGCCGTCTGGCACTTGGGCGTGGGCACATGGGCGTGGGTACAGTCTGCCGGTGACACGTTCCCACGTTGCCGCCCAACCCACCCCATGACCACCCACTCTGCACCGCCCTTGAGTTGTTTGCCGGCCAACGATCCGCTGCGCCAACGCCTGCACGACGAGGCGCACGCGCGCCCGCCGGCCCACATCCCGTTGCCGGCGCTGGTGCTTTACATCGCCGTGCGCCACGAAGGCGTCGACCGCGCCGCGCAGTGGGCGCATTTGCGTCGCTTGCCCGGCCACGCCGAACTGCCAGCGCAGGCGCTGGACGGCCAGTTCCTGCGCCTGCGCTTGCCCGGGGGCACGCTGAAGTGGGAACGGCACACCGAATTCACGCGCTATTCGCTGGTGCAGCCGCTGCCCGAAGACCTGGGCCTGGACGCAAAAGCCCCCGCGCTGCACCCGGCGGTGATCGTCGACCTCGGGTGGCTGCGTGACATTCCGGGCCAGGTGCTGGTGGCCGTCGAGCTGGTGATGCTGCATGGGCGAATCACCGACGAGGGCTGGCTCAGCGCGGCCAGCCACTGGTTCAGCGGCGGGCCCGTGGCGGCGTCACGCATGGGGCGCGAAGCCCACTCGGCGGTGATGACCGACTTTGTGCTGCGCGACGACGGCTTTGAGCGCATGCTGGTGGTGGCGCCTGCGGGCACCACCGAAACACGCGCCGGCCGCACCTCACAACGCCTGCTGGAGCTGGAAACCTACCGCCTGATGGCGCTGCTGGGTCTGCCGGTCGCCAAGGCCTTGCAACCCGAGATCGCCGAGGCCGAGTTGCAGCTGTCGGCATTGACGGCGCGCTTCGAAGCCCGCGAGGCCAGCGATCAGTCCTTGCTCGACGAACTGGTGCTGCTGGCGGCACGCCTGGAGCGCGCCACGGCCGCTGCGGCCTTTCGCTTTGATGCCACCCGGGCCTATGACACCCTGATGACGCAGCGCCTGGCTGAACTGCGAGAGAGTTACCTGCCCGGACAGCAGACGCTGAGCGAGTTTCTGCAACGGCGCCAGGCCCCAGCGGTAGCCACCGTGGCGGCCACCGCGCAGCGGCTGGCGTCGTTGGCCAGTCGGGTTGAACGTGCCAGCGGGCTGCTGCGCACACGCGTTGACATCGCCGCCGAAGCCCAGAACCAGCAGCTGCTGGCGCGGCTGGCCCAGGGTCAGGCGCTGCAACTGCGGCTGCAAGCCACGGTGGAGGGCTTGTCCATCGCGGCCATCACCTACTACGTGCTCGGCCTGCTCTATTACGCTACCAAGGCCGCCAAAGCCGCGGGTCTGCCCATCGAGCCCGACATCGCGGTTGGCTTTTTGCTGCCGCTGGTGGCGTTGGGGGTATGGCGCACCACCCGCCGTGTTCACCAACGCCTGGCGCTGCGCGGCGACAACGCGGCGTTGCCCGGCAACACCCCAGTCTGAGCAGCGCCCTTTTGATGCGGGTGCGCGCTGCTTGAACAATCGAAAGTGTGAAGACTGGACAAGACATGAAACTCGCCACCTGGAACGTCAACTCCCTGGCCGTGCGCCTGCCGCAGGTGCTGGACTGGCTGCAGGCCAACCCCGTGGATGCGCTGGTGCTGCAAGAGACCAAGCTCACCGACGACAAGTTTCCACACGCTGAGATTCGCGCCGCTGGATACGAGGTGCAGTGGTTCGGGCAAAAAACCTACAACGGTGTTGCGTTGCTCAGCCGCAGCGCAGCCACCGACGTGGTGAAGAACATTCCCGGGCGGGCCGATGAGCAGGCGCGGGTCATCACCGGCACCGTTTCAGGGGTGCGGGTCATCGGCGCCTACATCCCCAACGGGCAGGCACTCGACAGCGACAAGTTCATCTACAAATTAGGCTGGTTGGAAGCGCTGCGCGCCTATGTCAAGACCCAGCTGGCGCAGCACCCGCGCTTGGTGTTGATGGGTGACTACAACATCGCACCCGAGGACCGCGACGTCTACGACCCGGTGGCTTGGGCTGGCCAGGTCTTGTGCACGCCGCAAGAGCGCGCGCACTTCCAGGGTTTGATCGATTTGGGTCTGAGCGACGCGTTTCGCTTGTTTGAGCAAGCGCCCAAGCCCTGGTCCTGGTGGGACTACCGCAACCTGGCCTTCCGCAAGAACCAGGGTCTGCGCATCGATCACATTCTGGTCAGCGATGCGCTGAAACCCCAGGTGCAGTCTTGCCACATCGACAAGCTGCCGCGCAAGAACGAAAGACCCAGTGACCACGCGCCGGTGGTCGCCGAACTGGCAATCTGAGCGATCGTTACCCGCTGGACCCTCGGACCGTTGGACGGTTGGACCGTTGGACCGCTGTACCGTTAGACGGTTGACGTACCGACTGGCTGGTCGTCAATCCGGCAGACCCAGCTCCTGAATCTTGCGGGTGATGGTGTTGCGCCCGATGCCCAGGCGTTGTGCGGCTTCGATGCGGCGTCCGCGTGTGATGTCCAAGGCGGTCTGAATCAGACTGGCCTCGAACTGCTGGGTCAGCGCTTCCCAGACGTCGCTCTCGTGGGCTTCCAGACGGCGCCGGGCATCCCGCTGCAAGTCGGCCAACCAAGCTGCGGCAGGGGCGCCGGCGCTGGTTGCCGCTGCAACCGTGTCGGAGAAGACGGCTGAAGTTGCAGCGCTCGCTTCGGTCAGCGCTGGCGCCGCAGCCGCTGCGCCTGGGACCGAGGACTCTGCGCCAAGCAGCTCAGCCGGCAAGTCCTTGGACTCCACCACCTGCGCCGGGGCCATCACGGTCAGCCAGTGGCACAGGTTTTCCAGCTGGCGCACATTGCCCGGAAAGTCAAAACCGGCCAGCTTGTCCAGCGCCTCTTCGGTGATGCGCTTGGCGTCCACGCCCAATTCCTTGGCGCTCTTGCCCAGAAACAGCCTGGTCAGCATGGGGATGTCTTCACGCCGCTCGCGCAAGGGCGGCAAGCGCAGGCGGATGACGTTGAGCCGGTGGTACAGGTCTTCGCGAAACACGCCCTGGCGCACCCGCTCTTCCAGGTTCTGGTGGGTGGCTGCGATGACACGCACGTTGGTCTTCAGCGACTGGTGCCCGCCCACGCGGTAGAACTGCCCGTCGCTCAAGACCCGCAGCAGACGGGTCTGCAGGTCATACGGCATGTCACCAATTTCGTCCAGGAACAGCGTGCCGCCATCGGCCTGCTCAAAGCGGCCCCGGCGCGTGGCCTGGGCCCCCGTGAAGGCACCGCGTTCGTGGCCAAAAAGTTCGCTTTCCAGCAGGTCCTTCGGGATGGCCGCGGTGTTGATGGCCACAAAGGGCCCGCCGCTGCGCGGGCTGTGTTTGTGCAACGCGCGCGCCACCAGCTCTTTGCCGGTGCCGCTCTCGCCGGTGATCATCACCGTGACATTGCTCTGGCTCAAGCGGCCAATGGCGCGAAAGACGTCCTGCATGGCCGGCGCCTGGCCCAGCATCTCGGGGGCTTGCACCGGGGCCGTCTCGGCCACCTCTTCGCGCAGGCTTTCTTGCACCGCACGGCGGATGAGTTCAACCGCGGCGTTCACGTCAAAGGGTTTGGGCAGGTACTCGAACGCGCCGCCCTGGAAGGCGCTGACCGCACTGTCCAGATCGGAGAAGGCCGTCATGATGATGACGGGCAGGCCGGGGTGGCGTTGTTTGACCTGGGCCAGCAACTCAATGCCACTGCCGCCCGGCATGCGGATGTCACTGACCAGGACCTGCGGCGACTCGTCGGCCAGCGCCTTGATCACGTCGCGCGGGTTGGAAAATGCTCGAACGGCAAACTGCTCGCGCGCGAGTGCCTTTTCAAGCACGAATCGGATGGATTGGTCGTCGTCAACGATCCAGATGGGTTTCATGCGGTGTGTTGGCGCGGGTTGGTGTGTGCAGGGCGGTTCAGGGCAAGGGAATCAGGATCTTGAACACCGTCCGTCCCGCGACACTGTCACATTCGATCGTGCCCTGATGTTGCTGCACGAAAGTCTGCGCCAGCGTCAAACCGAGCCCGGAGCCACCCTCGCGCCCGCTCACCAAGGGGTGAAAGATGCGATCGCGGATGTCTTCGGGCACGCCTGGGCCGTTGTCTTGGATATGCAATTCCAATGCCAGCTTGAAGCGCTGACGCCCAAAGGTGGCTTGACGCGCCACCCGCGTGCGCAGCACCAGACGGGCGTCACCGTCGGCGATGCGTTCGGCCAGGGCATGGGTGGCGTTGTGCGCGATGTTCAAGACCGCCTGGATCAGCTGCTCGCGGTCGCCACGAAACTCAGGGATGCTGGTGTCGTAGTCGCGCGCCACCATCAAACCGCGCGGAAACTCGGCCAGGATCAAGGAGCGCACCCGCTCGCAGACCTCGTGGATGTTGACGTCGGCCACCACATGCGCACGCCGGTGGGGCGCCAACAGGCGGTCCACCAGTGCATGCAAGCGGTCGGCCTCCTGAATGATCACGCGGGTGTACTCGGTCAGTTCTCGGCTGCTCAGTTCCATGGCCAGCAGTTGCGCTGCGCCGCGTATGCCGCCCAGCGGGTTCTAGATTTCGTGCGCCAGGTTGCGCACCAGGTCCTTGTTGCTTTGCGCCAGCGCGTGCGCCCGCTCTTCACGGTCGAGCCGGGTTTGCTGTTCGATCTCGATCATCTCCACCAGCACGTGGCCCGGCCACTCGGTCTGGCTGACGATGACATGCACCGGCAAGTCACCTGCCGGCGTTGGCCGATGCATGGCGGCGTCAAAACGGCTGGTCGCCACCTGGTTGGTCGCCACCGCGACCAAGGTTTCGCGCAGCGGGGTGGTGTCGCTCAGCCAGTCAAAGACGCTGGCGCGCTGCAACGAGCGCCGAGACTGCCCCAAGGTGTTTTCGAGCGCCGAGTTGGCCTGCAGGCACTTTCCGCTGGGCTCGATCAAGGCCACCATGGTGGCCAGTTGGTCGAACGCCCCAAAGCCAGCCTCAAAGCCCGCCTCGGGGCTGGGCGTGCTCACGGCGGCAGCTTGGCCATTTCGCGCTTGATGGCGGCGATGTCGGCTTCCTTGCGCTGAATCGCGGCCCGCATCTCGGCCACCCGTTCGGCATAACGGGCGTAGTTGCGCTCGTCGCCCTTGCGGTCGGGTTCGCCACTGTTGAACTCAAGCTGCATGGCGGCCAAGCGCTCTTCTTCGCGCTTGAGTTCGTCACCCAGGATGCGCCGCGCGTCGCTGTCACGGCTGCGCTGCGAAGCGGGGTCGACTTTGGAATCACCTGGCCGGGTGGCGCCCACCGTCGCACCGGCGGTGGCCGACGCCGGCCGCGGCTTGGGCGACTGCACCACTGTGATGGGCGCGCCTTCAATGGTGCGGCAGCCTTTGTCCCTGGCCTCTTGGGGACTGAGGCTGTCGGTGTAGAGCACGGGCGGCCCGGGACACCGGTAAACAGGCTTGATGTCCTGGGCCGTGGCCCCGGTTGCCAACAAAGACAAGAGGGCCCCCAGCAGGCCAAGGGCAGCGCGCGCGCAGGTTGTGAGTGCAAGCATGCGCGCATTGTGGCCTAGGCGTCCCACGCTTGCAGCCATCAAAAAGGGCAGCCTTTTTGGGGCTGCCCTGGTCTTGCGCGGTGGTCGAAACCAGCGATCAGAGCGAGTAGTACATCTCAAACTCGAGCGGGTGCGTGGTCATGCGCATGCGCGTGACTTCCTGCATCTTCAAGTCAATGTAGGCATCGATGTAGTTGTCGGTGAAGACACCACCCTTGGTCAGGAAGGCGCGGTCCTTGTCCAGGCAGTCCAAGGCCTGGTCCAGGCTGTGGCAGACGGTTGGGATCTTCGCGTCTTCTTCCGGCGGCAGGTGGTACAGGTCCTTGGTGGCGGCTTCGCCCGGGTGGATCTTGTTTTCAACGCCGTCCAGGCCGGCCATCAGCAGCGCCGAGAAGCCCAGG
>JAYVSX010000277.1:0-8401 GCA_043774975.1 Rubrivivax sp. | reverse complement strand
TTGGTCTGCAGCTCGATGTAGTCCTTGGAGTAGCGGTCGATGGCCTTCCAGGACATGTCGGCCGATGCCGCTTCCACGGCGCCAGCGATGATGGCCTTCAGCTTGGACGGCAGGCCGTCGTACTTGGGCTTGTTGAACATGATCTCGAAGGTCTCGGCGCTTTGGTGGTAGCTCTGCAGCATGCAGACCTTGGACACATCGGGAAAGCCCAAGAGGCGGTCGGAACTGGCGTTGTTGAACTCGGCGCCGTCCAGCAGACCACGGTCCATGGCGGGCACGATTTCGCCGCCGGGCAAAGCGTTGACCGCGGCGCCCATGGCGGTGAAGAGGTCAATCGCCAAGCCGTTGGTGCGGAACTTCAGGCCCTTGAAGTCTTCGGACTTGGTGATGGGCTTCTTGAACCAACCCAGCGGCTGGGTGGCCATCGGGCCGTAGAGGAAGGACTGAACCGTGGTGATGCCGATCGAGGCGTACAGCTTGGCCAGCAGCTCTGTGCCGCCGCCGTACTTGTGCCAGGACAGCAGCATGTTGGCGTCCATGCCGAAGGCTGGGCCTGAATTCCACAGCGCCAGGGCGTTTTGTTTGCCGTAGTGGTAGCCCAGCACGCCGTGGCCACCGTCCAGCGTGCCTTTGGACACGGCTTCGAGCAGACCAAAGGCCGGCACCACCGAACCAGCAGGCAGAACTTCAATCTTCAACTCGCCGCCGGTCATGTCGTTGACCTTCTTGGCAAAGTCGCCCGCGTACTCGTGGAAGATGTCCTTGGCTGGCCAGGTGCTCTGGAAGCGCATCGACGTGGTCTGCGCCATCGCAATGTGCGGTGCGACCATGGCACCGGCGCCCACGGCACCGGCGGTTGCGGACTTCAGGAACTGGCGGCGCAGGGCGGCTGGCTTTTTGGCGGACTCGGTCATGACTTGTCTCCGGGAGGGGTGGTGTGGCGCCGGTTCGGATCAGACTTCGGCTGCGCTTGCGACTATTGGCTGCGAAAACCGCCGCAGGAACCCGGTTTAACCCGAATCATCGGTCAGAACAGTTCCACCTCAAATCGACTCAATCGGCCCCGGCGCTGCGCGGGTCGTTCACCGGCGACCTCGCAGCAGCTTCCCGCAACAGTGCAAGCGGGTGCAGCCCTGTCGTGGCACTCAGCGCCGCAGGCGCCCCTCGACCTGGACCAAGAGGCCGATGCGGTTGCCGATCAAGGGAAGCCCGAAGGTGGCGCCAAAGTCGCTGCGCAGCAGCTGCCCCTCAAAGTCACCGCCGCAGATTTCGTCGTTGCTGGCACTTTCAAGACGGCACGAAAAGCGGCGCGCCTTGAGCGACAAGGCCTGGCTGACGCCACGCAACGTGAACTCACCCCGCACTTCGGCCACCGCCTCGCCGTCAAAGCGAAACTGACGCGCCACAAAAAAGGCTTCCGGGTGGTCGGTGCTGGCCAAGAGATCGCTCTGGCGCAGCCGGGCGTTGAAGACCGGGATTCCCGTATCAACCTGCGCGGTTGGAATGCGCAGGCTGACCTCGCCACGCCGTTGCGCCCGGTCCAGCGTGACTTCGCCGCTGATAGGCCCGAAGCGCCCGCGTGTGGTCGAGGTGCCAAAGTGAAGCACCTCAAAGGTGACAAAGCTGTGGTTCGGGTCCAGCCGGTAGGTCGCAGAACCGGTGGGCAGGGTTTGCGCCTGCGCGGGCGGCAAGGCTGCTGCGACACAGGCGATGGCGACAAGGCAGCAGACGGTGAAGTTCATGCCCTGATGGTGACGCAAAGGTGACGCAAAGTGGGGCCGGCTGCGCGGCCTTCAGCGGGGCCGTTGGTCGGACCGTCGGCAGGGCCTGGCAGCCGCCCGGACACGCAGCCGGACCCACCTGCCAGGTCGTCGGGCGCAACTTATTGCTTGATGGCCTCAACCTGAATCACCAAGCGCACGTTGTCGGGCGCCACGGCTGGCATGCCATAGCCGATGCCCCACTGGCTGCGCTGGATGGTGGCCTCAAAGTCGCCGCCACAGACCTCGCGCTTGAAAAACGGGTTGGTGTAGCAGTTGAACAGGTTGGCCTTGAGCGTGACGGGTCGGCTTTTGCCCAGCAGCGTGAGGGTGCCTTCGACGGCGCTGACCTTGTCGCCGGCAAAGACAAACTTGTCACCCACGAACTTGGCAACCGGATGCTCGGCCACGTTGAAGAAGTCCTTGCTCTTCAGGTGGCCGTCAAAGGGTGCAACGCCGGTGTTGATGGAGGCCATGTCGATGGTCAGTTCAACCCGCCCGGTCTTGGCTGCGCGGTCCAACTGAATCGTGCCTTCTTTCTTGTCCCAGCGCCCGCGGTTGGTGCTGGTGCCGAAGTGGCTGATCTCAAAGCTGACAAAGGTATGGGTGGGCTCGATGGTGTAGGTGGCGCTTTGGGCCTGGGCGGCGCCAAGGGTGAGCAGGCATGCGGCAGCCGCAACAATGGTCTTCATGGGTGACTCCAGGGTCGGTTGAGAATGGGGAAATGGAATGCAAACGGCTGCTCAGAGCGGCCCCAGGCCGGTGAGCACCAGCTTGAAGCGCACCACGATGTCATTGGCCAGCATCGAGGTGTCGGCCCACTCGGCTTCGCCCACCTTGAACTCCAGGCGATTGATGGTGAAGCTGCCGCTGGCGGTGCTGTTGCCCGCGGTCTGCGTGACCTGCACCGGCACCACCACGTCGCGCACCGAGCCTTTGATGTTGAGCTTGCCCGTGACGTCGAACTTGCCCGGGCCCGCGCCCTTGATGGCGCTGGACTGGAAGGTGGCCTGCGGAAACTTCGGCACATTGAGCCAGGTGGCTTTGGGCACCTCGGCGTCGAGTTCGGCGCTGCCAAAGCGGGCGCTGCCGGTGTCGATCGAAAAAGCCACCGAGCCGCTCTCGGGCTTCTTGGGGTCGAGCGTGATTTGGGCGCTGAACTTGCTGAACTTGCCATCCACCGGCACGCCCATCTGCTTGGTGGTGAAGCCGATTTCACTGCCGGCTGACACCAGCTGGGCAGGCTTGGGCTGGGCCAAGACCGGCTGCCAGGCGGCACCCAGGACGGCCACAGCCAGGGTCAGAACAAGAAGGTGACGGGAGCTCATGGTCGGGGTCCGTGGGGTTCAAGGTTGACGCGATGGCAACATGCGTTGCAGCAGCGTGTCGCGGTCAATCAGATGGTGTTTGAGGGCTGCGGCCACGTGCAGCGCCACCACGCCACCCAAGGTGTAGGCCAGCCCGTGATGCAGCGGCTTGAGGTTGTCGGCCAGCTCGCGGTTCACGGCCACCCAGTCGGGCAGCGGCAAAACGCCAAACAGCACGATGGGGAAGCCGGCGGCCGAGCTGTAGGCCCAGCCCGACAAGGGCACCGCAAAAAACAGGATGTACAGCGCCAGGTGTGCGCCGTGGGCCGCCCGGCTTTGCCAAGCCGGCATGGGCAGGTCGGCCGGTGCTGGGTGACCCAGGCGCCACAACAGCCGTGCGGCCGACAAGATCAGGATCACCATGCCGGCCCACTTGTGCCAGTTGTACAGGCGCAGGCGGGTGGGCGAAAAGGGCAGGCCGGTCATGTAAAGGCCCACCGCCAGTGAGCCCAGGATCAGCAAGGCCAACAGCCAGTGCAAAGCCATGCTGACGGGGTTGTAACGGGTGGGGTTCATCGGGACTGCGTTCACAAGGGTCGGATGTTGGGGCCGAGTCAAGGCATTGACGTTCAAGCTCTTTGACAGGGGCCGACAGGACTTACGAATGCAAGTCCGGGTTTGGACGTTCTTGCTCAGGATCGGTTTGGCAACAGCGGCAACAGCGGCGACAGCAGGTCTGCGGTGGCGGGCTCCAGCAAGCGGTGGCGCAGCGCAAAGTCCAGCGTCACCAGCGCTGCGTCCACCGTCATGCCGCTGCCAGCAGCTGCTCTCAGCGCCTGCTGCAAGGGCAGGCACTCAAAGCCAGCCACCTCGCCATCCTGGTTGACGGGCTGCAGATGGGCCGGCATCGGGATGTCGAAGGTGTGCAGGTCTTCGAGTTGCAAGCCCTCCGGGATGTCGCGGTGCAAACGCAGCACACGGCCTGGCAGCGCGGGTTCAAGCTGCCGGGGGCTCAGACCCGCTTCTTCCCAGGCCTCGCGCACCAGCGCCTGCTGGGGGGACTGGCCGTCGGACACACCGCCGCCAATCAGGTTGTCCAACAGGCCGGGGTCGGTGGCTTTGCTGGCCGAGCGGCGGGCAATCCACAAATGGGTCGGTCGGCCTTGCGCGTCGGCGACAAAACCATTGGCGTGTGCACCCAAGGTCAGCGTGCCCCAGAAGCGGCAGGCGGCGCGTTCAAGGCGCGCCAAACGCTGCCCGGTGTCGGGGTCGAGCAGTGCGAAGAACTCGTCGCGCCAGCCACGCACCCAGCCTGCTTGGTGAAGCGTGGCGTTGATGCTGGCCAAGGCGGCGTCGCGGTCGTCGGCGATCAATTCAACCTGCTCAGCGCCCACCCGCAGCCACTGCGGCCAGGCGGCCAGCACTTGCAGATGCGCGCGGTCGACCGAACCCACCCAACGGCCACCCACAACAAAGGGCAAACGGCGGGTGATGTCTCTTCGACGCGCCGCAGCCAGGGCGGGCCAGCTCATCGCTGGCTCTGGTGCGCGGGGCGTTGATGGGTGGGTGCCTGTGGGCCGCCCGCTGCTGTCGTGGGCATGCTGGTGCGCTCAGCGGTGCAGGGGGGCAAATTCGGCAAAGAGGTTTTGTGCCTCGGCCAACTGCGACAGCTTGACGTAGGTGCAGGCCTGGCCAAAGGCAGCCCACATGCGGTGCACCTCCGGGTGTTGGTGTGCGGCTTCGATGGCCTGGGCCGAAGACCACTCAAAAACCTCCACCAGGGTGCCGTCAGCGGCTTGCAGGCTGTAGGGCGCGCGGTCGGTGGCCAGGCCCAGGCGGCGCAGCGCTGGCACGTGGTCTTGCACCAGGGCTCGCAAGGTGGCTTCCTGGCCGGGCTTGGCGCGGTAACAAGCGATCACGGCGCGTGGCCGCTCGGTGCAGGCCAGGTCGGCGGGTGGTTGCACCGCCGGTGTCGGTGTGAGCTGCGGTTCTGGGTCCAAGGCAGGGCTCCTGTTGGGTGGCGACAGGCGCCGTTCTCACGCCGCCATTTGCAGCGCGCCAGAGCGCCAGCGCTGCATCAGGGCGTCCCACTTCGGGCGGGCGGCCAACAGGTGCCGCTGCTTGACGTGGCCATAGCCACGAATGTCTTCGGGGACACGGGCAATCTCCACCGCCAACGCGCGGTTGCCGGCGTTCAGGGTCTGCAGCAGTTCCTCGATGCAGGCGCGGTACTCCTGGATCAGGGCGCGTTCCATCTTGCGCTCTTCGGTGCGACCAAAGACGTCCAGTGCGCCGCCTCGCAGCCCTTTCATCTTGGCCAGCAGGCCAAAGGCACTGCGGATCCAGGGTCCGAAGGGTTGTTTGACCAGTTCACCTTTGTCGTTGGTCTTCGCGATGAGCGGCGGCGCCAGGTGGTGCACCAGCTTGTAGTCGCCTTCGAACATGCCCGCGACCTTGTCGGTGAAGGCCTTGTCGGTGTGCAAACGCGCCACCTCGTACTCGTCCTTGTAGGCCATCAACTTGAACAGGTAGCGGGCCACGGCTTCGCTCAAGCCGCTGCCGCCCAGCGCAGCCTCGGCCGCCTGCACCTTGTCGACGAAGGCCTTGTAGCTGGCGGCGTAGGCGCTGTCTTGGTAGCTGGTGAGAAAGTCCACCCGCGTGGCCACCATCTCTGCCAGGCCCGGCTTCTTGACAAACTGAATCACGGCTTGCGCCTTGAACAAGGCTTGCACGGCGGCCAGGTCGTGGGCGCAACGACGGCCCCAGTCAAACGCAGCCTTGTTGTTGTCGATTTGCACGCCGTTGAGTTCAATGGCGCGCGTGATGGCCGCCAGGCTCAAGGGGATGCGCCCCATCTGCCACGCGTAGCCCATCATCAGCGGGTTGGTGTAGATGCTGTCGCCCAGCATCTGCACGGCCACCTGCTCAGCGTCGAAGGCGCCCACCAGCGCGTCGCCCACGCTGGCGCGGATGGCGGCCTCGCAGTTGGCACCTGGGGCTTGCCAGTCGGCGTTTTTCACAAAAGCCGCGGTGGGCGTGCCGTGGGTGTTGAGGGCCACAAAGGTGCGCCCCTGCTGCATCACCGTTAGCGTGTACTTGGCCGCGCCGACGATGCTGTCGCAGGCAATCACCAGGTCGGCTTGCGCGGTGTCGACCTTGGTGGTGTGGATGGCCTCGGGTCGGTTGGCGATCTGGATGTGGCTCCAGGTGGCGCCGCCCTTTTGCGCCAGGCCGCCGGCGTCTTGCGTGACCACGCCCTTGCCTTCCAGATGCGCGGCCATGCCCAGCAACTGGCCGATGGTGATGACACCCGTTCCGCCCACGCCACCGACCACGATGCCCCAGGCTTTTTCAGCCAGCGGCAAGGCGGGTTCGGGGATCGCCGGCAGACCGCTGGTGTCGCCCTTGGCGGCCTTTTTCGGTTTCTTCAGCTGGCCGCCTTCGACGGTGACAAAGCTGGGGCAGAAGCCCTTCACGCAGCTGAAGTCCTTGTTGCAACTGTTCTGGTTGATGCGGCGCTTGCGGCCGAACTCCGTCTCAATGGGCTCCACGCTGAGGCAATTGCTCTGCACGCTGCAGTCGCCGCAGCCTTCGCAGACCAGCTCGTTGATGACCACCCGCTTTTCCGGGTCGACCAACTTGCCGCGCTTCCTGCGGCGGCGCTTTTCGGTGGCACAGGTCTGGTCGTAGATCAGCGCGGTGGTGCCCTTGAGTTGGCGAAATTCGCGCTGGATGCGGTCGAGCTCGTCGCGGTGGTGCACGGTGACGCCAGCCTCCAGCGTGACACCGTCGTACTTCTCGGGCTGGTCGGTGACGATGACCAGCTTGGCCACACCTTCAGCGATCAGGCTCTTCATGATTTGCAGCACGCTGTGGCCTTCGGGCCGTTCGCCGATCTGCTGGCCGCCGGTCATCGCCACGGCGTCGTTGTAAAGCACCTTGTAGGTGATGTTCACGCCGGCTGCGATGCTTTGCCGTATGGCCAGGCTGCCGCTGTGAAAGTAGGTCCCGTCGCCCAGGTTGGCAAAGACGTGCTGGTCGGTGGTGAAGTGGGCCTGGCCGACCCAGGCCACGCCTTCGCCGCCCATCTGGCTGAAGGTGGTGGTGCTGCGGTCCATCCACACCGCCATGTAGTGGCAGCCAATGCCGGCCAGCGCGCGGCTGCCTTCGGGCACGCGGGTGCTGGTGTTGTGCGGGCAGCCGCTGCAGAACCAGGGTGCGCGCTCGCCAGTGTCGGTCTTCAGCTCGATCAGCTGCTGCTCACGTGCTGACAGCACGGCCAGGCGCTGGTCCATGCGGGCGATGATGTCGGCCGGCACGCCCAGCTTCTTCAGGCGTTTGGCAATGGCTTTGGCGATGATGGCCGGTGTCAGGTCGGCCTTGGCGCGCAGCAGCCAGTTCTGGCTGGGGTTGGACATGCTCCATTCGCCGCCCCGGCCCCACAGGGGCCCCTGCTGATCCGCGTCACCCTCTTGCTCGTCAAACTTGCCCAGCACATTGGGGCGCACGTCGGCGCGCCAGTTGTAGAGCTCTTCCTTGACCTGGTACTCGATGACCTGGCGCTTCTCTTCGACCACCAGAATCTCTTGCAAGCCCTGCGCAAAGTCGCGCGTGATGGTGGCTTCCAGCGGCCACACCACGTTGACCTTGTGCAGGCGAATGCCTAAGTTGCGGCAGGTGTCGTCGTCCAGGCCCAGGTCGTTCAGCGCTTGGCGGGTGTCGTTGAAGGCCTTGCCGCTGGCGATGATGCCGAAGCGGTCTTGGGGCGTGGCAATGACGTTGTGGTTGAGCTTGTTGGCGCGCACGTAAGCCAAGGCCGCGTACCACTTGTAGTCCATCAGCCGAGCTTCTTGTTCCAGCGGCTGGTCGGGCCAGCGGATGTGCAGGCCGCCCTGCGGCATCACAAAGTCCTCGGGCAGGATGATCTTCACGCGGTCGGGGTCGACGCTGACGCTGGCGCTGCTTTCCACCACCTCCTGGATGGTCTTCATGCCGCTCCACACGCCGCTGAAGCGGCTCATGGCAAAGGCGTGCAGGCCCATGTCCAGGATGTCTTGCACGCTGCTGGGGAAAAACACCGGCAGGCCGCAGGCCTTGAAGATGTGGTCGCTTTGGTGGGCTGCGGTGCTGCTTTTGCTGACGTGGTCGTCGCCGGCAATGGCAATCACGCCGCCGTGCCTGGACGTGCCGGCCATGTTGGCGTGTTTGAAGACGTCGCTGCAGCGGTCCACGCCGGGGCCCTTGCCGTACCAGATGCCAAAGACGCCGTCGTATTTTTTGCTTTGCGGATACAGGTCGAGTTGCTGTGTGCCCCAGACTGCGGTGGCGCCCAGT
>JAYVSX010000276.1:0-3133 GCA_043774975.1 Rubrivivax sp. | reverse complement strand
GCGACAGCAGCGGTGCGCTGGCGGTGTTCAGGTCCACGCCGACGGCATTCACGCAGTCTTCCACCACGGCGTCCAGGCTCTTGGCCAAGCCACTCTGGTTGACGTCGTGCTGGTACTGGCCGACGCCTATGCTTTTCGGGTCGATCTTCACCAATTCCGCCAGCGGGTCTTGCAAACGCCGCGCGATGCTCACCGCGCCGCGCAGGCTGACGTCCATGTCGGGCAGTTCCTTGCTGGCGAATTCGCTGGCCGAATAAATCGACGCGCCGGCTTCGCTGACCACGACTTTCTCCAATTTCACGTCGGGCGCCATGCCTTGGATGCGCTTGATCAAGTCGCCGGCCAGCTTGTCGGTCTCGCGGCTGGCCGTGCCGTTGCCGATGGCGATCAGGTTCACGCCGTGCGTGGCCACCAGACGGCCCAGGCTGTGCAGCGAGCCTTCCCAGTCCATGCGCGGTTCGTGCGGGAACACGGCGGTGGTGTCCAGCACCTTGCCGGTGTCGCTGACCACCGCCACCTTCACGCCGGTGCGGATGCCCGGGTCCAGGCCCATCACCACGCGCTTGCCGGCGGGTGCGGCCAGGAGAAGGTCACGCAGGTTGTCAGCGAAGACCTTGATGGCCACCGTTTCGGCGTCTTCGCGCAGGCGGCCGAAAAGGTCACGCTCCAGGCTCAGGCTGAGTTTGACCTTCCAGGTCCAGGCAACCGCCTTGCGAATGAGTTCGTCGGCGGCCCGCTTGGCGTGGCTCCAGCCCAGGTGGATGGCGATGCGTCCCTCGGCCAGACTGGGTTTGCCCGGCACCACCTCTTCATCGAGCACCAGCTTCGCGTCCAGGAACTCTTGCGTCCGCCCACGAAACACCGCCAGCGCGCGATGGCTGGGCACGGTGCGGATGGGTTCGGCGTAGTCGAAGTAGTCGCGAAACTTGGCTGCGTCGGGGTGCTTGCCGCCTTTGCCGTCGACCAACTTGCTCTGCAATTTCGCCTCGGCCCACAGCCAGGTGCGCAGCTTGCCCACCAGCAACGCGTCTTCGGCCCAGCGCTCGCTGAGCAAGTCGCGCACGCCGTCCAGCACGGCGTGGGCGTCGGCAAACCCGCCGTCGGCATTGATGAAAGCCACCGCCTCGGCGGAAGGTTCCAGCGTCGGGTCTGCAAAGAGCCTGTCGGCCAGCGGTTCCAGGCCGGCTTCGCGGGCGATCATCCCTCTGGTGCGGCGTTTTTGCTTGTAGGGCAGATAGAGATCTTCCAGCTCTTGCTTCGTCGGCGCAGCGTTGATCAGGGCACGCAATTCGGGCGTTAGCTTGCCTTGCTCGTCGATGCTCTTCAGCACGGCAGCGCGGCGGTCTTCCAGTTCGCGGATGTAGGCCAGCCGGGCTTCCAGTTCGCGAAGTTGGATGTCGTCCAGGCCGTCCGTCGCTTCTTTGCGATACCGGGCGATGAAGGGAACGGTGGCGCCGCCATCAAGCAGTTCGACGGCGGTCACCACCTGGGCCGGCCGAACCTTCAGCTCGGCGGCAATTTGCAGAACGATCTTGTCCAAGGGCACACGCAGCCCGCGTGGGGCCGCCAGAAAATGGCGTAGTCGCGCAGTCTACTGGGCGGCCGTCGGCGCCGGTGCAGCCCCTGAAGCAGCCAGCAGTCGGCTGCGCCTTGCCCTGCGGCCAGACCGGTGGCGAAGCAGGCGGTCAGCAGGTAGCCGCCAGTCGGCGCTTCCCAGTCCAGCATCTCGCCGGCCACGAAGACACCGGGCAGTGGCTGCAGCATCAGGCGCGCGTTTAGGCCCTGGAAACGCACACCGCCAGCGGTGCTGATGGCCTCGTCGATGGGCCGTGTGGCGGTCACGGTGATGGGCAGCGCCTTGATGGCGGCAGCCAGTTGCACCGGGTCGGCCTGGGCTTCTTTCGGCAGCAATTCCCACAGCAGACCGGTCTTCACCCCCGACAGGTTGAGTCGCGATTTCAAATGCGTGGCCAGCGAACGCGGGCCGCGCGGGTGGGCGACTTCGCGCTGCACCCAGTCCAGGCTGCGCGCGGGCAACAGGTCGAGGTGGAAAGTGGCCGAGCCGGACGCCACGATGCGGTCACGCAAGGCCGCCGAAGCCGCGTAGACCAGGCTGCCTTCGACGCCGCCGGCTGTGACGACAAATTCGCCCGGCTGGCGCCAGCCTTCGAATTCGATGGCCACCGACTTCAGAGGTTCGCCCGCGTAGCGCGAACTGAAGTGCTCGCTCCATGCCGCTTCGAAGCCGCAGTTCGATGGCTGCAATGGCGCCAGCGCCACGCCTTGCGCGGCCAGCCAGGGCCACCACGCACCGTCCGAACCCAGTCGTGACCAACTGGCGCCGCCCAGGGCCAGCACGGTGGCGCTGGGCTGGGTCTGGACGACACCGGCGGGGCTGTCGAACTGCAGCGCGCCGTCTCCCGTCCAGCCCGTCCAGCGGTGGCGCATGTGGAAGCGCACGCCCTGCACGCGCAGGCGATGCAGCCAGGCGCGCAGCAGCGGCGCGGCCTTCATGTCCTGCGGAAAAACGCGGTTGGAACTGCCGACGAAGGTGGCAATGCCCAGGCCCTCGGACCAGGCGCGCAGGGCGTCGGCGCCGAAGCGGCGCAGCAGTGGTTCCAGCGTCGGCGCGGCGGCCGCGTAGCGGGGCACGAAGCGGTCGAAGTCTTCGGCGTGCGTCAGGTTCAGACCGCCCTTGCCGGCCAGCAGGAATTTGCGGCCGACCGAGGGCATGGCGTCGTAGAGATCGACCGCCACGCCGCGTTGGGCCAGGGCTTCGGCGGCCATCAGGCCGGCGGGGCCGCCGCCGATGACGGCGACGGCGTGATGAGGGGTGGTGCTTGGGGGAAGGGAGCTCATTCGGGATTGTGGCCTGCAGGGCTGTAAGGTCGGCTCAAGTGCAACGACTGCAGCGCTGTTGCGTCCCCTGCCTGTCACCCCGCGCAGCCGGAGAACCCACCATGCCCCGACCGAACCGCTGCTGGACTGCCCTGTTGCCCTTCATTCCTGTGGTCTTGGCCGTGAACATTGCCACGGCCGCGCCAGCCGCCTGCTTGGCGCAGTCGGCCGCCGTGCCACCGACCATCGTCGAGCTGTACACGTCGGAGGGCTGCAGTTCCTGCCCGCCGGCCGA
>JAYVSX010000275.1:0-2337 GCA_043774975.1 Rubrivivax sp. | reverse complement strand
GCGCAATTGCTGCTTGGGCACCTGCTGCTGCTGGCCCGTGCGAAATGAAGCGTGAACGCCTTGATGGCTCCTTGCAGGCCGTGGTGTGGGTGGATGGCTGCTTTGGCGGCGGTGAAGACCTGCTGCGGTTCATGCGCTACCTGCACGAGCAAGTGAATGGCCGCGAGTGGCCATTTGATGACCTGCGCTTAGCGCAGGCGCACCGTGACCCAAGTGACGGTGCGGCCCCGGTCGTCCTGCCTGTCGTGCAAGAAGCAGTCCAGACCGCGCTTCCTGTACCAGGCTATGCACTGTTCCCGCGAGTCGTCGCGGCCCGGGCTTTGGGGAAAGCAAATGGCTAGAGCCTGCCAGATGTGCTCTTGCGGGCGGCCGGCAAGTGCCACCTGGACATTCTTCTGATGAGCCATGGCTGAAAAGTGCACCCGCCAATTGCCCGCCATCCGCGTGGGTGAGTCTGTGGAGACCGCGCTGATGCGCCTGGCTGCCCGCGACGAACGCACGCTGAGCGAGTACATGCGCAAGGTGCTGGAGCGGCATGCTTTTGGTCATGCCTGCAGTTTGGTGCGCGACGAGCAGGGCGACACGGACTTTGGTGCGCTGCAATGCAGCGCAGGCGATGTAGGGGGGCGGCGGTCTTGATCGCGGCAGTGGCAACCTCTCGGCAGTTGTGGGCCAGCGCAAAGGTTGCGGGCCAGCGGCGCTGGCTGCCGGCGTCAGTCGTGCGCTGTCAGCTTGGCCAGCACCTGCAGGCGGGTGCAGTACGCGGCCCAGTGATGGGCGCTGTCTGTTGGCACGCAGCCGTCGTTGTACAGGTAGACGCGGTCCAACGCGTCGCTACCAGAACATGAAATCGTGGCCGCATGCGGCGGGGTCAATCCCGTCAACTTCACCAGGCAAGGGTGCTCTTCGTACTTTACGAAGACCTTTTGCTCCACCGTCATCCCGACTGGCTTGTAGCGCCGGTTGACGATGGCATAGCGCCCGTCTTCCTGCAGCAGCAGGCAGTAGGGGAAGAACAACTGACGAACTGAGACAGACATGAGTAGCAACCTTTTGATGAGAAAAACGGTGATCTTGTCAGGCCCGCAAGGCTGCGGAAAGTCTTTGGCGGCTGCCGGTTTGTCGGCGGACCTGGGCTGCACGCACGTGGTGGATGAGTGGACCCCTGGACAGGCCCTGCAGCCTGGTGCTCTGCATGTCACCAACAGCCCGGTGGCGGTGGCCGAAAGTGGCGGCGCGGTGGTTGTGTTGTTCGGCAGCGTGGGTGGTAGTGTTGGTCTCCACTACTGAAGCCGTGGGCCAAGCGGCACAGCCCATTGTTTGGGGGGCGGACGCGTGAGCGACCAACGCGGCTTCACCTATACCGAACAGCACCGACACGACTGTGAGGTGCGCTACGTCATGAAGATGCCAAGCCGCGCGTTACGGGCGGAGTACCTCGACAGCTTGGTCAAGTGGCGCGGGCAGGCTGCGGTGGACTGCATCAAGGCCGACCTGGTGGCCCTGTGGGAAGCGCGCCGGGTTGTCGACCAACCCCCTACCCCTGCGATAGAGGTCGCGCGCTCCGCTGACGCGGCGGTGAACCCTGAGGTGAACACAGACCCCCCGGGTGTTGGGTCCTTCCAACACTTCCGCCACGAGGGTCCATTTCGGCCCGATGGGTGTGTAGTTAGTGGGGTTGCGGCATGGTGAACCTGAGCAACTACAGCCAGGTTCTGCAGCAGTTGCAGGCCGCTGGCCTCGTGGTTGATGACCTGCAGGTTGACGGCCGGCGGCACCGTGTGCGCGTGGAAGACAGCCATGAGAAGCGCGGCTGGTACCACCTGCATGATCTGCCTTTGTCAGACGGCGGCAGCCTGGTGGTGGGCAGTTTCGGTGTCTGGAGTGGCAACGACAACGGTGCCACCAAGGTGGCGATGAAGCGTGGTCAGGAACTCAGCGCAGACCAGGCGCATGCGCTGAAGGAGCGCATGGCGGTAGACCGCAAGGCCGCCGACGCCGAACGACGCCGGGACGTGGAGCGCGCCGCTGCGCGCGCCCAGGCCATGTGGCAGCGGCTGTCGCCCGACGGTGAATCCGAGTACCTGCAGCGCAAGTGCGTAGCGCCGCACGGCGTGCGTTTTGCCGAAAGCGGCGCCATGGTGCTGCCGCTGCTGGACGCGCACGGCAAGATCTACGGCCTGCAGGCCATCTACCCGCGCAGCCACCCAAAGGTCAAACGCCTGGGGCGGGACAAAGATTTTGGCTCAGTTCGCGTTGAGTAGTGATCGCCTCACGCCCCCACAGCCATGGCGAGGAAGGTTGCAGGCTTGAGCCCGGTGTCGCGGTAGCGGTCCA
>JAYVSX010000274.1:0-10345 GCA_043774975.1 Rubrivivax sp. | reverse complement strand
CCTCGAGTTGATGCTGAGCTGGCGGTTGCAGCGCAAGGGAACGCAGCTGTGAGTTTGTCGACGCCTCAGATCGCGGCGCAGTTGGACCGAGTGCTGAGCAGCGACCCGACCGCGGTAGCGGTGGCCATCCGCGCCTCCGCGCGGCAGCCGTGGCCCGAGTCGCTCACACAACGCGGCCGGCAGTTTGCGCTGCGGTGGTGTGAGTCGTCGTTGGCCATAAGAGAAGCGTTGTGCGACAACGAGCAGCACGACGCCGCCACTGCCGGGCTTGTAGTGATCACGCCGCTGGCCACGCACGAGGTGGCCGAAGACATCGCCGCCAGGCTGGCCCGTGGGCGCGTATACCAACCCGAAGGGTGGGACATCGTCCGCCAGCTCTTCCAGGCCAAGGAGACCGATGCGCGACTCGGTCGCTTTGCATGGATGCCGCAGGCGCTGATCGACGGCGCGGCCCAAGGGCAGTACAGCCCGGTGGCCAATGGATTCCTCGACCTTGAAACCGCCTGGCGCGAGGTGCTTCAGCGATTCCTTGGTTTGAAGTCGGCACGGCCCGATGCCGTGGCACTGCTGCAGTGGTGCACGCAGCCAGGCTCGGATGCCGCGCTGAAATTGCTGCCGGCTGCAACGCGAACGGATCTCACGAAATGGCTCGGCGAGGCCGCAGGCACTGCGGGTGCCATGGTGCTGGCCTGCGTGGATGCGGGCCGCACTGCGGACGCGCTGGCACTGGGGCTGGTGTGCGGCGTGGTGTACGCGACGGCATGCGAAGGCCAGGCAGCGCTGGGTCAAGCTGCCATTCGCCTTGAGCGCTACGTGGGTGACAAGCATGTCGGCATCGCCGAAGGCCGAGCGTGGGCGCAGGCCGCCGACCAGGCCATCCGTACCGCCGGCATTGATGCAATGCGAGGTGCTCTGGATCGAGCCGACAGCCTGCTCAACGAGTTGCGCATCGCCGAGTTCGCGCATCTGAGCGACCTGCTGCCGTCCTCGCTCGACCAGCGGATGCGGGCCTTCGCAAGCGCCTTGTCGGCACACGTCGCTGCGCCAGGCGAACCACAGCTTGCACGTGTGGAGCAACTGGCAGACAGCGTGCTCAAGCACGCCCTGGCTGCGCAACAACAGCAGCGCATGGACCGGGCCCGGATGGCAAGGCGCCTGGCGCGGTGGCTGATGCTGCCGGTGCCGCATGCCGCCACCGTGGCCAGCGCCGTGGGTTGGCAGGCGGATGAAGGCGCATTTGTCGACTGGGCGCGCTTCAGGCTGCTGGGTGGCGATGAGCTGACGGAGCTTGACCATGCGTATGACGCGATGCGCGCAGCGGTAATTGACCGCCGCAATGCCTTCGACCAGACGTTTTCGCAAGCACTGCTGCAGTGGAACGCGCAGACGCCTGGTGCCGATGCGCGCGTGGTGCCGGTGGAGTCGGTGCTGGACCGCGTGCTCGGCCCGATTGCCGCGAGCCAGCCCGTCTTGCTGCTGGTGATGGACGGCCTCAGCACCAGCATCTATCGCGAGCTGTTCACGCGCATCAACAACCTGGGCTGGGTGGAGATGGTGCCGGCCGGTGCCGAGCATCCGCAAGGCGGCGACGGGCCGCTCCCGAGCGCCTTGCCCCCCTCGGGGGGCGGGCGGCGCGCAGCGTCGACCTGGGGGCTTCCACTCGTCGGCGTCGCGGCGCTGCCCACGGTCACCGAGGTGAGCCGCACCAGCTTGCTATGCGGCCGGCTCGCCTTGGGCACGGCTGCCAATGAGAAGACAGGTTTCGCGAGCCACCCCGCATTGCTGGCGCACAGCCGCAGCGAAGTACCGCCGCGCCTGTTCCACAAAGGCGACCTGGCCGACTCGACCAATCTGTCGCAGGAGGTGCGCGCGACCATCGCCAACCCGCAGCAGAAGGTGGTGGGCGTGGTCTACAACGCAGTCGATGACCACTTGAGTGGGCCCGACCAGTTGCATCAGCGCTGGGCGCTGGAAGACCTGCGCTTGTTGCTGCCGTTGTTGCGCGAGGCGCGCGAAGCGCGACGGGTGGTGGTGATCACCGCTGACCACGGGCACCTGTTGGAGGACGGCACCACGCAGGTGTCTGGCGCTTCCACGCCAGACAAGATCAGTGACCGTTGGCGGCCAGGTCGCGATGCACGAGCCCCGCACGAAGTGGCTTACAGCGGCGGCCGGGTGGTGACCGCCGACAACTCAAAAGCCGTGGTGTGCCTGTGGGGCGAAAGTACGCGGTACGCGGGCAGGAAGAACGGGTACCACGGCGGCGTGTCTCCTCAGGAGGTGACGGTGCCGCTGAACGTGATCGTGCCGCTGGGCATGAACTTGGTCGGATGGCAGTTGGCGCCCCCGGCGCAGCCCGAGTGGTGGGAGTTGCCTCACCTTGCACCGGTGCCTGCGCCGGCGATGGCACCAGCCCCTGCAGCTCGCCCGGCAGGCCGCAAAGCACCGGCGGCGCCGGTGGCTCAGCCTTCGTTGTTCGAACCGCATGAGGTACCTGCCGCTCAACCGGCGGCGGCTGCGACGCCTGTCGACGACTGGATCGGCGCGCTGCTGGCCAGCTCGATCTACGCGTCGCAGCGCCAGTTGGCCGCACGCGTGGCCCTGCCCGACGACAAGATGCGTTTGCTGCTCACCTCGCTGTCCGAGCGCGGCGGCAAGCTGTCGCGTGCCGCGCTGGCCCAACGGCTTTCATTGCCGGAGGTGCGTCTCGGCGGACTACTGAGCGCCGTGCGGCGCATGTTGAACGTGGACCAGGCACCGGTGCTGACCGTGGATGAAACCGTCGGTACGATCGAGCTGAACAAGGCATTGCTGTTTCAGCAGTTCCGAGTTGGTACGCTTGGAGCGTCGCGATGATCAGCGAAGCCCGACGCGAAGACATCGTCGGAGCGCTGCGCCGAGGCACCGTGCCCAGCAGTGGCCTGGACGCACTGGCTGTAGGCATCGAGACCTTTGCCTCAACGCTCGACGAGGAACTGGCGGCGGTGGCGGCCGGCAGAGGTGGCTTCAAAGCGGTACGAGGCGAATACGGCACGGGCAAGACCTTCTTCGGCCGCTGGTTGCAGGAACGCGCCCGCACCCGCGGCTTCGCCGCGAGTGAGGTGCAGATCAACGAAACCGAAACCCCTCTGCACAAGCTGGAGACGGTCTACCGCCGCTTGGTCGAGCGGCTGGGCACGGCGGACACCGGTGACGGTGCGTTCCGCGGCGTGATCGACGGCTGGTTCTATGCGCTGGAGCAGGACGTTCTGGCTGATGATTCGGTGGACGCCAGCAACGCCGACGACTTGCTCGCCCGAACCAACACCTTGATGGAGGCCCGGCTGGCCACCATCAACAAGGCGGCACCTGCCTTCTCTGCAGTGCTGCGCACCTATCGCCGAGCGGTGGCCGATGGCGACACGATGCTGGCCGATGGCCTGATCAGTTGGCTGGCGGGCCAGCCCAACGTAGCCGCCAGCGTCAAGCGCGCGGCGGGCATCAAGGGCGACCTTGACCACTTCGGCGCCACGAATTTCATCGTCGGCCTGCTGACCATACTGCGCGACAGCGGGTTTGCAGGGCTGGTGCTGGTGCTGGACGAAGTGGAGACGCTTCAGCGCATGCGTACCGACACCCGCGAGAAAGGCCTGAACGCGCTGCGCCAGTGGATCGATGAGATCGACGCTGGCCGCTACCCGGGTCTGTACCTCGTGGTGACCGGTACCCCGGCGTTCTTCGACGGCCCGCAGGGCGTGCAACGCCTGGCGCCACTCGCGCAGCGGCTGCATGTCGACTTCGGCACCGACCAGCGTTTCGACAACCCGAGGGCGGTCCAGATTCGGCTGTCACCGTTCGACCATGGCGCTCTGCTGTCCGTGGGGAGAAGGGTGCGTGACATCTACGCCGACGGCCGTGCCCACGAGCCGCGGCTTCGCTCCGTCGTGGACGACGCCTACATCGACACGCTGGCGACCGCCGTGGCGGGTGGCCTGGGTGGCAAGGTCGGCATTGCGCCGCGTCTGTTTCTCAAGAAGCTCGTGTCCGACGTTTTGGACCGGGTGGACTTGCATGCCGACTTCGACCCGAGGAAGCACTACAGCCTGACGCTGGCCGAGAGCGAAATGTCGGTTGCCGAGCGCGCAGCAACGGGTGCGTCCACGGTGGACGACATCGAGCTGTGATGGCGTTCGACCAGCTGCATCCTGCGATGCAGTACCACGTCGTCAACTCGCTGGGATGGAGCACGCTGCGGCCCACGCAGTTGGCTGCAATCGCGCCGATTCACGCCGGCACGCACTGCCTGCTGCTGGCACCCACCGCTGGCGGAAAGACCGAGGCGGCAGCAATCCCGATGCTGTCGCGCATGCTCCGCGAGGAATGGCCAGCCGCTAGCGTGCTCTACATCTGCCCGATCAAGGCCTTGCTCAACAACCTGGAGCAGCGCCTGACCTACTACGCCGGTCTGGTCGGACGCCGCGTCGAGGTTTGGCACGGCGACGTCTCCCAGTCTCGCAAGCAGCGGGCCCTCAAAGCTGCGCCGGACATCCTGCTGACGACACCGGAATCCATCGAAGCCATGCTGATCTCGACCCGGATCGACCA
The DNA here is from genome assembly GCA_043774975.1 of Rubrivivax sp. GTDB lineage: Bacteria > Pseudomonadota > Gammaproteobacteria > Burkholderiales > Burkholderiaceae_C > Rubrivivax. The sequence continues at coordinate 5,761 of JAYVSX010000274.1, read as the reverse complement.
GCAGGCATGGTTCGGAAACCTGCAAGCCGTGATCGTGGATGAGCTGCATGCGTTCGCGGCCGATGACCGTGGCTGGCATCTGCGATCGGTGCTGCATCGGCTGGATCAATACCTGAGACGCCCGCTTCAGCGGGTGGGCCTGTCGGCCACTGTGAGCAACCCGCAAGAGCTGCTGGACTGGCTTGCGCCGTCCGGCAATCGCGAAGTCGTCGGCAGTGCCAGCGTGAGCACCGATGCCGATGTGACGATTGACCATGTCTCATCACTGGAGAACGCGGCAACCGTGATTGCACGGTTGCATCGGGGGCAGAAGCGCCTGGTTTTCTGTGACTCGCGAAGCAGCGCCGAGCAACTCGCCAGCATGCTTCGGACGCACGAAGTGCGGACCTTCCTGAGCCATGCTTCCCTGAGTGCGTCCGAGCGCCGACAGGCGGAGGCGGCTTTTTCGGAAGAGAAGGATTGCGTGATCGTCGCCACGTCGACGCTGGAACTGGGCATCGATGTCGGCGACTTGGACAAGGTCATCCAGATCAACTCGCCATCGACCGTGTCATCGTTCCTTCAGCGCATGGGTCGGACGGGTCGGCGTGGTGACAGCAAACGCAATTGCCTGTTCTTGACGACGAACGACAACGCCTTTCTGCTGGCCCTGGGAATCACACAACGCTGGTCTGAGGCTTGGGTCGAAGCGGCGGTGCCGCCTGCGAAGCCTTGGCCGATCGTGGCGCAGCAGGCCATGGTGGCAACGCTAGAACGCGGGGAGTTGCCGACGCACGAATTGACGGACGTGCTCTCAGGCTCATTTCCTGAACTGCCGAAGAACAGCATCGGGGAACTTGTCGAGCACATGGTCAAGGCCGAGTACCTGGATCGATCCGATGCCATCGTGAGAGTGGGCACGCGGCTCGAACGCGAGTTCGGCCGAGGCCACTTCCGCGACCTGCTCGCATCGTTCAGCGGATCGATGCTGCTCACAGGCAAACACGGCAACGCAGAAGTCGGCTACATCGACCCGACGGTTTTGACCGGCGAACCAGAGAACCGGCTGATCTTGCTGGCAGGCCGCAGTTGGCGCGTCACCGGAATCGAGTGGTCAAAGAAGACGGTCTGGCTCGAACCGGCAAAAGAAGGCGGCAAGGCCCGTTGGATGGGCGGCGCGCGAAGCCTGAGCCGCGAGGTTTGCCAAGGCATCAGGACGGTGTTGGCGGAAGGCGCATCGGCTTCGGTCACGCTGTCGCAGCGGGCGAAGGCCGCGCTGCAGTTCCTTCGGGATGAGATGAGCATCTCGCCAGGAGCTCACTTCATCGCGTCTAGGCCGGATGACGCGAGCCTTTGCACCTGGACCTTCGCAGGCACTCGCGCCAATAGAACACTTGCGCGCAACGCTGCAGGCACGGGCAGCAAAGTGAAGTTCGACGCGCTGAGCGTTCAGGCTCCTGCGTCACTGCTCGCAGCAGCGCACGGCGCGCAGATCCAGCTGACCGACGACGAATTGAACGTGTTCGCAGAGGCGATCAAGTTCTCCTCGTGTCTGTCCAAGGGTTTGCTCGCCGAGACGGTGGTCGCTCGCGCATTTGAGATCACCGGCGACCGCGCCTGAGCCGCCCGTATTGAAGGCGCGACGCGCCATGTCGTGGTGCCCGGCCACGGCCAGCACGATCTGCTTCGGCAAGCCCCAGTCCTGTGCCACTTGGCTGCCCCTTTGGGTGTGGTCCTGCCCGTGCAATTTGGCCTCGGCCCAACACGGGGCGGCCCCTTGCCGCTCGACCATCGGCAAAGCACCTTGCGAGCCGTTGGCTTGCACCGATGGACCCAGGACGTGCAGTGTCCGCTGCCGATCCAGCGGCAAGTCTTCCAGTGCGGCCAAGATCACGCCCAGCGAAGCCAGCTGGTGCACCGCTTGTTGACCCAGGTCGTGCATCGCGTCCTGCAGCGTGCCCACGGACCGCTTCTGATCCGCGGCGGTGGACGGTGGACGGTGTGCGGTGGCCGCAGTGGGCGCGCCACAATGGGCGCATGAAGATCAAGACTTGGCTGCGGTTGGCGTGTGTATGGACGGCGGGATTGGCGTTGCTGCCCGCCACAGTGAGTGCGGTGCAAGTGGGTTCCAAGCGCTTCACCGAGAGCTATGTCCTGGGGGAGATCGTTCGGCAGACCTTCGAGCAAGCCGGGGTGAAGGCCGAACACAAGCAGGGCTTGGGCAACACCGGCATCCTGGAGCAGGCCCTGGTCAGCGGTGCCGTGGACGTTTATCCCGAGTACACGGGCACCATCGTGCGCGAAATCCTCAAGCGCGAAGGCAACCCCTCGCTGGATGAACTGAACCAGTGGTTGGCCCCTCGCGGGTTGAAGGTGGCGGTGCCGCTGGGTTTCAACAACACCTATGCGCTGGCCTTGCGCGAAACCGTGGCCCAGAAGCTGGGGCTGAGGACCATTTCTGACCTGGCCCGGCTGCCGCCCGGCGCCCTCAAGCTGGGCCTGTCGCATGAATTTCAGGTTCGCGCCGACGGCTGGCCCGCACTGCAGCGTGCCTACGGCCTTGCGCTGGCTCCAGGTGCGGGGCTGGACCACGGCCTGGCCTACGAGGCGGTGAAAGCAGGGCAGGTGGACCTGATCGACATCTATTCCACAGATGCCAAAGTCGGTCGTTATGCCCTGCGCGTGCTTGAAGACGACCGCCTGTTTTTCCCCCGCTACGACGCGGTGCTGTTGATGCGCTCGGGCCTGGACGATCAACCCTTGCGACGGCTCGCAGGGCGCATCAGCGAAGCCACCATGATTTCCCTGAACGCCCAGGTGGAACTGGACGGGCTGAGTTTTGCCGCTGCTGCGGCCCGCTTCCTGGCCGATGGCGCGCAGACGGTGGCTGTGCGGCCCAGTCTGATCGAACGCCTGTTCGCGCCCGACCTGTGGCGCTTGAGTGCCCAGCACCTGGCGTTGGTCTTTGGCTCGCTGCTGCTGGCCTTGCTGGTGGGCATCCCGCTGGGCATCTGGGCCTGGGCACGGCCACGCTGGGCCGGCTGGCTGCTGGGTGCCGTGGGCGTGCTGCAAACGGTGCCTTCGCTGGCGCTGTTGGCCTTTTTGATCGCCATCCTGGGCACCATCGGCTTTTGGCCCGCATTGCTGGCGCTGTTTGTCTACGCCTTGCTGCCCATCGTGCGCAACACCCATGCTGGGCTTTGCGGTGTGCCGCAGGGCCTGACACTGGCGGCCCGTGCGCTGGGGCTGACGGCGTTTCAGACCCTGATGTGGGTGCAGCTGCCGCTGGCCCGGCCGGTGCTGTTGGCCGGCGCCAAGACCGCGGCGGTGATCAACGTGGGCACCGCCACGGTGGCCGCCTTCATTGGGGCCGGGGGCCTGGGCGAACGCATCGTGGCGGGGCTGGCGGTCAACGACACCTCGGCCATGCTGGCCGGCGCGATACCCGCCGCTGTGCTGGCCCTGGCTGTGCAGTGGCTGTTTGACCGCCTGGAACGCCTGGGGCAGCGGCCGGGCAACGGTTGAGGGCCTGGGGAGTTCGGCGGCGCCTGCGTCTGCCGACAACCTGGCGCAACGGGCGCGGCAAGGGTTTTGCGACAATCAACGGCTCAGCAGAAAGCCGCCCGTGACCCATATCCTTCAACATTTGCCCGCTGGCCAACGTGTCGGCATCGCCTTTTCAGGTGGCCTGGACACCAGCGCCGCGGTGCACTGGATGCGCGCCAAGGGCGCCATTCCGTGCGCCTACACCGCCAACCTGGGCCAGCCCGACGAAAGCGACTACAGCGAGATTCCGCGCAAGGCCAAGGCCTACGGCGCCGACATCGCGCGGCTGGTCGACTGCCGGGCCCAACTGGTGGCCGAGGGCATTGCCGCCATCCAGTGCGCGGCCTTTCACATCAGCACCGGTGGCGCCACCTACTTCAACACCACGCCGCTGGGCCGTGCTGTCACCGGCACGGCGCTGGTGGTGGCGATGCGTGAAGACGGCGTCAACATCTGGGGCGACGGCAGCACCTACAAGGGCAACGACATCGAGCGCTTCTACCGCTATGGGCTGTTGGCCAACCCGGCGCTGAAGATCTACAAGCCTTGGCTGGACCAGACCTTCATCGACGAATTGGGTGGCCGCAAGGAGATGAGCGAATACCTCATCGCGGCCGGTTTTGAATACAAGATGAGCGTGGAAAAAGCCTACAGCACCGACAGCAACATGCTGGGCGCCACGCACGAGGCCAAGGACCTGGAGTTCCTGAACAGCGGCATGCACATCGTGCAGCCCATCATGGGCGTGGCGTTCTGGAAAGACAGCGTGGCCGTGAAGACCGAAACGGTGACGGTGCGGTTTGAAGAGGGCATGCCGGTGGCCTTGAACGGCATGAGCTTTGCCGACAGCGTGGCACTGTTCGAAGAAGCCAACCGCATCGGCGGCCGCCACGGCCTGGGCATGTGCGACCAGATCGAGAACCGCATCATCGAAGCCAAGAGCCGTGGCATCTATGAGGCGCCTGGCATGGCGCTGCTGCACATCGCCTACGAACGCCTGGTGACCGGGATCCACAACGAAGACACCATCGAGCAGTACCGCATGAACGGGCGCAAGCTGGGCCGCTTTTTGTACCAGGGCCGCTGGTTTGACCCGCAATGCATGATGCTGCGCGATACCGCACAGCGCTGGGTAGCGCGCGCCGTCACCGGCGAAGTGACGCTGGAGCTGCGCCGTGGCAACGACTACAGCCTGCTCAACACCGAAAGCCCCAACCTGACCTACCACCCTGAACGCCTGACCATGGAAAAGGGTGCTGGTGCCTTCACACCGGCCGACCGCATTGGCCAGCTGACCATGCGCAACCTGGACATCGAGGACACCCGCGGCAAGCTGGGCGTGTATTCACGCGCTGGCCTGCTGGGCGGCAGCCAAGGCGCCACAGTGGCCCTGCTGACCCCGCCCGATGCGGATGCAGCGGGCTCTTGACGGGCCGCCGATCCAGCTTCGCGCAACGGTTTAATTCGGGGTCTGCCGAATTGCCGGCCGCCGCTGCTGAAGCGGTTGCCGTTGCGGGGGTGGCGCTGGGCCAGGCGCCAGCCAGCGCCAAGTCGGGCCGACGGCAAGGCTGAAGAAGCTCGTCGGGTTGAAGTTCACCTGGTGAACTGAAGGGCTTTCGTCAAGCGCTGACTCGGTTGCGTCCAGCCCGCTTGGCAGCGTAGAGCATCGCGTCTGCAGCACCCAGCAGGTCGCGTACGTCCAAGGTATGTGGCGTCAGCTGTGACACGCCAATCGAGACGGTCTGCTTGTGTCGGGTGGTGGGGCCGGGTGACCCTGTGGTGCCCTGGGCAGGCGCTGCCAATTCAAAGCTGCGCGCCGACACCGCCGTGCGAACACGTTCGGCCAGCTCGATGGCGGCTTGCAGTTCGGTGTCGGGCAAGACCACGGCAAACTCTTCGCCGCCCATTCGGCCCAGGATGTCGCTGCCACGCAGGCGCTCTTGCGCGGCCGCCGCGGTACTGCGCAAAACCAGGTCGCCGGCGTTGTGGCCGTAGCGGTCGTTGACCGACTTGAAGTTGTCCAGGTCCAGGCACATCACACTCAAGAGGCGCCCGGTGCGGCGGGCCAGTTTGACCTCGCGCTCCAGCGCCTCGAGCAGGTACTTCTTGGTGTAGACGTCGGTGCCGCTGTCGACGGTGGCCAGGCGGTAGATGCGGTCGTGCAGCAGCGCATCCAGGCTCTGCGGTTCGTAGAACTTGAAGACCACGCCGCCCACGCGCACCAGGTCGCCGTCTT
>JAYVSX010000273.1:0-4894 GCA_043774975.1 Rubrivivax sp. | reverse complement strand
TGGTGGTGCCGCAGGAACCCGAACCACCCGCGCCGGCTGTACCGCCGGCCGATTGTGAGGCGGCCTGCGTGCATCACCGCCCAGCGCGTTTGAGCTGGGACAAGCTGCTCAAGCGCGTCTTAGCTACGACATAACTTGAGTACAAGTTAGTCTGCGCTGAAGCTTCGCTTTCGAGATCGACTTGGAACACTGCCCGAACTGCGGCGGCCAGCTGAAGATCATCGCCGCGATCCTGGAGCAGCCGGTGATCGAGAAGATCCTCACGCACCTGGGCTTGCAGGCCAGAGCGCCGCCGCGCGCGCCTGCTCGCGGGTCGCTGTTGCAGGCGGCCTGAGATTCGCCAACTGACACGTTTTAGGCGGTTCGAGACCCAGGGCCGAAGGGACCGGATGCGCCAGAGCTTTTCAGAGCCAGAGTTTGAGGGGCTATCTCTCGGGAAAACCCTGATGAAACCGCCACGAAGGACACACTTCGGGGCTGCGATCAGTCTTCAACCGGCTGCGGTCGCGCCCTACAACGGCGTGGGTGAGTGGTCGAGAACTCGGCGGCGGGGTGTTCTGGGAGGGAAAAGGGCGTTTGAGGTGTTCTGGGAGGGAAAAGGGCGGGGAAATGGGCGTTTGAAAAACCTATCCTCCCAGCGGCTGACCGGTAGCGCTCGCGGCTGCAGCAACACGCCGCACAGGTAGCCGTCGAGTGCGCTCACGTCCATAGGCTGCAGAGGCGCGGGCAAGGCGTCCAGCAGTGTCTGTAGCCGCGTCAGGTCGTTGTCGCCAAGGGGGAGTGTTGCTTGCACAGTAGGGCGATGGGTGGTTGAACGGGATGACAGCGGGATGACGGCGAGACGCAGCGGGCGGTTTTGCTGGAAGGGCAGCTGACGCGTTGCTGGTGTTAGGGGGGATCCCCGTGTTCAGGGGGGCTCGGTCAAGACCGCGACGACTACATTGCTGGCCGTTGACGCTGCCGCCGCAGGATTGTGGAGCAGGTAGCGCCTACCGTCCCAACGATGTCCTCTTCGGAGGGCTTGTCTCAACCCGCTGCGAAAGCAGCGGGTTCTTTTTGGGGCGAGGCAGCGGCGGCACCAGGAGCCTGTACAGATTTGGCTGGTGACCCGTCTGACTGAGCAGGAAGCGCGTGTTGACGCGGTGAACCACCTGCTGCACGGGCGTCACCAGCTTGGGTTGTGCGGCCAGCACCAGGCCGGTCTCAGACCTTCCGCCCCAGCGTCTGCAACACCTCGTCGAGCAAGCGCGCGTGTTCCGGTGACAGGGGCCGTTGTGCAGCCGCAGCCTGCAGCGCAGCAGCAGCCATTGCGGGCGCTGGGGCGCCGCCGGCCGGGTCTGACAACACCAACGCCTCTGCGCGTGCCAGAAGAGCCTCGCGCCCCACCAGGCCGTCGTCCACCAGCGGCAACAAGGCGGCCAGTGCCACCTTCACCAGCGCGCGGGCCGCCAGCGTGTCACCCAGCGCCAGTTTCGAACGGGCCTGCTGCACCTGCAGCCAGGCCTGTCGATGGCGGGCGGTGGGCGTGTCGGCTTCCGATCGCATGTCCGCCGCCCGGGTGAGTGCCAGCGCAAACACAGCCAGCGCCTCGGCATGCCGGTTGTTCGCGGCCAGCGCCCGCGCGTGCTGCGGCGCGAAGTTGCCACGGGTCGTCTGCCACAAGGGGTTGCTGGGCTCTTCGCGCAGCCGTTCGGCGACGATGTCCCAGCTGCAGGTTGACGCTTTCAGTGCGGGCCCGGCCTGACCCAGGCGCAACAGGGCCAGCGCCAGGTAGTTGCTGTCAAACATCAGCCCCTGGCGCCAGATGGCACTGGTGGCATTGCGCCTGAGGTTGTCTCTGCGCAGCAGCAAGGCCGCTTGGGCCTCACGTTCCATCGCAGCGAAGTCGTCCAGGCGCTGGTAGACCAGCGCCCGGCCCACCAACACGTTGGCGATGTTGTGGTTGGCCCATTCTTCAGCCTGGGGCGAGCCTGGATCGGTATCCCGGTTCATGGCCAACAACAGTGCGGGGTTGCCGTACAAAGCCCGGAACTCAGACTCTGCTTCGCTGTAGAGCCGCAGCGCATCATGCGGGCGCCCCAGGCTGGGCCGACCCACATGGTCGTTGAAGTGCGCCATGTTGGTCAGCACGTTGGCGCGCAGCTCCAAAATGGCAGCGCGCCCGGCATCGCTCAGGCGTGCAGCCAAGGTTTGTGCAGCGCGCTCGGCGGCCAGCGACAGGACGTTCAGGCCTTGCGCCGGTTGACCGCTGTTGCGCAACATGTTGGCGCTGGTCAGCAGGGTGATCAGGTGCTGGGTCGCAAACCGCACGTCGGCAAACTTCGAGTCCCACACTTTGGCGGCCAGCGCCAAGGCGCGGGCCACGGTGGCACCCGCTTCAGTCGCACGCTCGGTGCCGGCAAAAGTGGGGTTGCCTTGAATTTGCGCCAGGCGCCCCAGGGCAGAGGCGGTCAGCACATTGAGCTCGGCGTCGTCAGGCGCGATGCGAAGCGTCACGTCCAACGAAGCCACCGTTTGTTTGAGCATGGCTTCCTGGGCCTGCGCGCCCCCTGGAATCTGCTGGATCGCGTCGCCGAAGCGAAACACCAGTTCGGTGGCGATGTGCTTGACCCCGGCCAACTGAAGCCTGGCCTCGTCCCGCGACAACTGCGCCTGGCGGCCCTTGACCAGTGCCAACACCAGGCCTGCCCCCAGACCGAGCACACCCAGGGCCGCAGCTTGCCGCCCTTGCAGCAACGCCGCCGCCAGCCCGGTGGTCAAGCCCAGGCTGCCCAGCCCGGCTGCCAACACCGCCCAGCGGTGACGCCTGACAAACTTGCCCAGAACATAGCTCGTGTTGGCTGGCCGCGCGCTGACCGGGTGGCCTTGCAAGAATGCGGTGATGTCTGTCGTTAAGGCGTCCACGCTGGTGTAGCGCCGCTCTGGGGTTTTTTCCAGCGCCTTGAGCAAGATGTTGTCCAGGTCGCCTTCCAGCCGCTTGCGGGTCTGCAGCCACTGGGGGTCAACCGCCTCGGAAGGCGACAGGCGGCTGGGCCGCGTTGGCTCGTCTTCCAACACGCTGCGCGCAGCTTCGGCTGGCGTGGTGGCGTTGCGGCCCGTGGGCCGCGTGCCGGTGAGCATTTGATACAGCAGCACCCCCAGGCTGTAGATGTCGGTGGCGGTGCTGACCGGTTCACCGCGCACCTGCTCGGGGCTGGCGTAGTGGGGTGTGTAGGGGCGCACGCCGCCCACCGTGGTGTGGCCACCGTCCCGGTCGTGCAGGCCTTCCAGCGGGTCGAGCGCCTTGGCAATGCCAAAGTCCAACAGCTTGACCTGGCCTTCGGTGTCCACCAGCACATTGCCAGGCTTGAGGTCTCGGTGGACCAGCAAATTGCGGTGGGCATGGGCCACCGCGTCGGCCAGCTGCAAAAAAAGTTTCAGGCGCTGCTCCAGCGCCAGCGGGCGCACGGCTTCGTCGATGGGCTGACCGTCGACAAACTCCAGCACAAAGTAAGGCAAGCCTGCGTCGCTGGCGCCTGCGTCCAACAGCCGCGCAATGTGCGGGTGGTTCAGCCGCGCCAGTGCCTGGCGCTCTTGTGCAAAACGCTGCAGCACCGCCGCGCTGTCCATGCCCCGCTTGAGCAGCTTGACCGCCGCACGGCCGTCATAGCTGCCGTCGGCGCGGCGGGCTTCAAAAACCTCGCCCATGCCACCCGCACCGATGGCGCGAACAATCTCCCAGGCGCCCAGCCGTTGGCCCACACGCGCCGCACCCTCTGCCAGCTGCTGCGCGGCGCTCTCGGTCATGAAAACTTGGGCACCGGTGGCGTCGTCGTGGTGGGCCAGCAGGCTGCGCAGCTCGGCCAGGCTGGTGGCGTCCAGGGCGGCAGCGGCGATCAGCGGCTCGCGCGCTGGTGCGGGCAGGTCGACACAGGTTTCAAATACCGCCTTGATGGCAGCCCAGGAGGAGGCGGTCGTCATGTCGAAATGGAGAAAAACCTGCTGAGGACGGTGCGCCAGACGTGGCTGCCGATTTGAAGCAGCGGGACGACCAAGTATGGGCCCGGCTTGACGACGTCAAGGCCTGCGGTCACAACGTCGGCCATCGCAGCGCAACCCCCGCATGAACCCCATCATCAGCGGAGCATCAACCGAGCCTGAGCCTGAGCCTGAGCCTGAGCCTGAGCCCGAGCCTGAGCCCGAGCCCGAGCTTCGGCGTCGGCGTCGGCGTCCGCGTCCGCATCGACATCGACATCAGCACCGTCTTCGGCGCTGACTTCCGCTTCAGCGTTCAGCCTTCATGCGCGCCACCAACATGCTGGTTGCCGACCCCAGCCCGGCGCCCACCACGTCCTTGTAGCGCACGGGGTCGGCCACCACTTCAAGCTCCTTGCTGCTGTGGCTGTCTTTGCTGCCTATCGCCAGGCGCAACAGGCCCACCGCCACAGCACCCGCCACGTCGCCGGCCGTGGTGGCCTTTTCGCGCACCTCCGCAAAGGCCGCGGTGTCCAGCGACAGGCTGTGCTTGAGGGTCAGGGTGCTGCGCAGCGGGCCTGTCTGCACGCTCACCATCACGTTGTCCACGCTGGGGAAGGCCTTGCCTGACGCTGAAGCGCTGCTCGCCATGCGCCCGAAGAAGCCTTTGTTGTCGTCGCTGAGCTGAACAAAGTTGACGCGCATGCGCACTTCAATCAGGCTCGCGTCCAACTCAGCGGCCAGCGCCACGGTGTCGCCAATGGCGCCCACGGCCGCAAAGCCGGCCCCCACGTCAGACAAGGCGCCAAAGATGCTGCGCCCGCTGCTGCTGTTGCCACCACCCATCTTGGCAAAGCCGTAGATGCCCAAGCCGGGCGGCGACATCATCATCGTGGTGTCGCTCTTGATGGGCGCTGGGCTGCCGCTGGCCACCAGCTTG
>JAYVSX010000272.1:0-12724 GCA_043774975.1 Rubrivivax sp. | reverse complement strand
CGCGACGGTTTTTACGTCAATCTCGGTATTGGCCTGCCCACCCTGGTGGCGAACTTCGTCAACCCCGAGATTGAAGTCTGGCTGCAAAGCGAAAACGGCATGCTGGGCATCGGCGCCTTCCCGACCGAGGATGAAGTCGACGCCGACCTCATCAACGCAGGCAAGCAGACCGTCACCACCATCCCCGGCAGCAGCATCTTTGGCAGCGAACAAAGCTTTGCCATGATCCGCGGCGGCAAGATCGACCTGTCGATCCTGGGCGCCATGCAGGTCAGCGCCAAGGGCGACCTGGCCAACTGGATGATCCCGGGCAAGATGGTCAAGGGCATGGGTGGCGCGATGGACCTGGTGGCCGGCGTGGCCCGGGTGCTGGTGTTGATGGAACACGTGGCCAAGAAGAAGGACGGCACCATCGACCTGAAGATCCTGCCCGCATGCACGCTGCCGCTGACAGGGCTGGGTGTGGTCAACCGCATCATCACCGACCTGGCGGTGTTGGACGTCACGCCGCAAGGTTTGAAGGTGGTGGAAATGGCGCCCGGCGTCAGCCTTGAAGAGCTGCAAAGCAAGACCGGCGCGCCGCTGATCTGACCGCCTTTGCCAGCGCCGTCCCTGCTGGGGCCGGCTGCTCACTCGCCTAACATGGGGCCTTCAGAACTGGGGGCCCCATCATGTTTTCAGAACGCCTTTGGCCCCTGGCAGTGGCGGTGGTTTTAGGCGCAGCCTGCGCGTCCCCGCCAGCCTCAACCGCTGCCACCGCGGCCGCAGAGCGGCAGCCAGCAGCCAGCGCCGCTGCTCCCGCCATGCCCGAACTGGCCTCGGGTTGGACCGCCAAACCGGGCTGGTCCGCTCGCCGCTTCATGGTGGCCGCGGCCAACCCCTTGGCCACCGACGCGGGCTACCGCATCTTGCGCGAAGGCGGCAGCGCGCTGGACGCCGCCATCGCCGTACAAATGGTGTTGACGCTGGTGGAGCCGCAGTCCAGTGGCATTGGCGGTGGTGCGTTCTTGCTCAACTGGGATGGCCAGCAGGTCAAGGCATGGGACGGCCGCGAGACCGCGCCCGCAGCGGCCGATGAACGGTTGTTCCTCGGCCCCGACGGCCAGCCGCTGCCCTTCTCGCAGACCGTGTTCGGGGGGCGCGCCGTGGCCACGCCAGGTGTGGTGGTGATGTTGGAAGCGGCACACCGGTCCCACGGCAAGCTGCCCTGGTCGCGCTTGTTCGAGCCGGCCATCCAGTTGGCCGAAGGCGGCTTTGCCATCACACCGCGTCTGTTCACCAACATGGCCGGCAACCCGCACCTGCAGCTTGATCCACAGGCCCGGGACTACTTTTTCGACGCCCAAGGCAAGCCGCTGCCGGTCGGCCATGTGCTGCGCAACCCAGCGGTGGCGGCGGTGCTGCGCGCCCTGGCGCAGCATGGCAGCGCCGTCATGACGAGCGGCCCGGTGGCCAGGGACATCGTGCAGCGGGTGCGCGGCCATGAAGTGCCCGGCCGGCTGACCGAAGCCGATCTGGCCGCCTATCGCGCCAGGCAACGTGAGTCGATCTGCACCGACTGGCTGGAGCGCTGGCGCGTTTGCGGTTTCCCCCCGCCTTCGTCGGGACACCTGGCGGTGATGCAGATCCTGGGCTTGCTGGAGCGCAGCCCCTCAACGCCCCAGCCACTCGTCCAAGGCATCCCGGACGCCGATTGGCTGCACACCTACACCGAAGCCTCTCGCCTGGCCTATGCCGACCGCGCCCAGTACGTGGCCGATCCCGACTTTGTGCAAGCGCCGGGCGGCGACTGGAAGTCCTTGTTGTCCGACAGCTACTTGCGCCAACGTGCTGCCTTGATTGGAACCCACAGCATGAAAGTCGCGCTGCCCGGCGTGCCCGCGCCGCTGCGCACCAGTTTTGCACCCATGCCCGACCAGCCCGAAAACGGCACCAGCCACATCAGCATCGTGGATGGTGAAGGCCGCGCGGTGGCCATGACCACCACCATCGAAGCCTTTTTTGGCGCCCGAGTGATGAGCGACGGCGGCACCGGTTTGCCCGGCGGCTTCATGCTCAACAACCAGATGACCGACTTTTCGGCCGTGCCCACCGACGCCCAGGGCCGCCCCGTCGCCAACCGCGTGGAGCCCGGCAAACGCCCGCGCTCCAGCATGAGCCCGACGCTGGTGTTCGACAAGGCCAATGGTCAGCTCATGATGACCCTGGGTTCGCCAGGCGGCCCGGTGATCATTCATTACACGGCCAAGACGCTGATCGGCACCCTGCAGTGGGGCCTGGACGTGCAACGCGCGATAGACCTGCCCAACTTTGGCTCGCTGAACGGGCCCACGCTGCTCGAAAAGGGCCTGTTCCCCAGGGCCACTGTGGACGCGCTGCGCGAGCGCGGTCACGTCGTCTCAGAAATCGAACTGACCAGTGGTTTGCAAGCCATTCAACGGACTGCCACCGGTTGGTTCGGCGGTGCCGATCCGCGGCGCGAAGGGGTGGTGCGTGGTGATTGAGCCGGCCGTCCCCGGGCCGCAGCTCAGCGTTGTGCCAGCGCCCGCGCCGCTTCGCCCACCAGGGCCGGGCCGCTGTAGATGAGGCCGGTGTAGATCTGCACCAGGTCCGCCCCGGCGTCGATCTTGGAGCGTGCGTCCGCGCCGCTCATCACACCCCCCACGCCGATGATGGGGAAGCCGTTGCCCAGCGCATGGCGCAGCAGCCGGATGATGCGGTTGCTGGCTTCCAGCACGGGTGCGCCGCTCAAGCCCCCCACCTCGCGGGCGTGCGGCAGGCCTTGCACCGCGTCACGCGCCACCGTGGTGTTGGTGGCGATGACGCCGTCGATGTGGTTCTTTTGCAGCGTGGCGGCAATCACGTCCACCTGCTGCGGCTCCAGGTCGGGCGATCTTGACAAACATCGGCACCCGCTTGCCGTGGGTTTGGGCCAGTTCTTCGCGCCGCGTCTGCAGCAGTGAAAGCAGGAAGTCCAGCGCCGCGTCGCTTTGCAGTTCGCGCAGGTTGCGGGTGTTGGGACTGCTGATGTTGATGGTGACGTAGTCGGCGTGCGGGTAGACGCCGCTCAGGCCCGTCAGGTAGTCGTCGACCGCGCGCTCGATGGGCGTGGCGGCGTTCTTGCCGATGTTCAGCCCCACGACGCCGCCTGCCGCACGAAAGCTGCGGGCCTTTTGCACGTTGCTCAGGAAGGCATCCAATCCGTCGTTGTTGAAGCCCAGGCGGTTGATCAGCGCCTGGCGCTGCGGCAGGCGGAACATGCGCGGCTTGTCGTTGCCGGGTTGGCCTTTGGGGGTGACCGTGCCGACCTCGATGAAGCCGAAGCCCATTGCACCCAGACCGTCGATGCAGCGGCCGTTTTTGTCCAGGCCGGCGGCCAGGCCCACCCGGTTGGGAAACTTCAGGCCTGCCACGGTCACGGGGTCGGCCACCCGGGCTTGCGCCCACAGGCATTGCGCGGGGCTGTTTTGCAGCCGCGCGATGCTGCCCAGCGTCAGGTCGTGGGCGGCCTCGGGGTCCAGGCCAAACAGAAAGGGGCGGGTCAGGGCGTAGGGAACAGCGAACATCGCCCGATTGTCTCAGGCTCCTAGAAAAAGCCTGGCCTGGCCGATCGATAATCCGCGCCATGAATCAAGACGAACTGAAGGCCTTGGTGGGTCGCGCCGCACTGGCCTACGTGGTCCACGGTCAACTGGTGGGCGTTGGAACGGGCAGCACGGTCAACCACTTCATCGACGCGCTGGCCGGCATCAAGCACCAGATCCCGGGTGCCGTTTCCAGCTCGGAGGCCAGCACCCAGCGCCTGCGTGCGCACGGCATCGCGGTGCTGGACGCTTCCAGCGTCACCGGCCTGCCGGTTTATGTGGACGGGGCTGACGAGATTGACCACGCCGGTTTCATGATCAAGGGCGGCGGCGCTGCGCTGACGCGCGAAAAGATCGTGGCCGATCTGGCCGAGCGGTTTGTCTGCATCGTTGATCAAAGCAAGCGCGTGCCGGTGTTGGGTGCTTACCCACTGCCGGTGGAGGTGATCTCGATGGCTGCGGCCCAGGTGGCGCGCCGATTTGCGGCCATCGGCGGCACCGCCACGTTGCGCCCCGGCGTGACCACCGACAACGGCCACCCCATTTTGGATGTGCGCGGCCTGTCCATCACCGACCCGTTGGCCATGGAAGCCGAAGTCAACCAGTGGCCGGGTGTGGTCTGTGTGGGCATTTTTGCGCGCCACCGGGCCCAGGTCTGTTTGCTCGGCACCGCACAAGGCGTGCAGTCGCTGGTGTTCTAATCAGGCCCGGTCCCTTCACCCCGCGAAACCCAAGGAAGCGTTTTGGCCAAACCCAACTATTCGTTCGAAAAGCGCCAACGCGAGCTGGCCAAGAAGAAGAAGAAAGAAGAGAAAGAAAAGGAAAAGGCCGCTCGCAAAGCCGCCGGGCTGCCGCCGCTGGCCGACGAGCCTGACGACGCTGAACCGGAGCCGGGACAACCCAGCTGATGACCGCTCGGGCCGGCGCGGCCCGCTGACCGCTGCCGCCAACCGCTGGCACGTCGGCCGGGCAGTGGCGCTACGTTGGCTTGATGGCGCTTTGACGGCGGGCGGCCCGCACGGTCCAGCGTCCAGGGTCGACCGCATCGACCAGGTCCTGCTCCAGCGGCCAGGGTGTCCCCGTGGCCTGTGCTGCGACCAGGCGGCCCATCAGCGGCGCCAGACTTAAACCGCGGGCGCCCAGCGCCGTCAGCACAAACAAGCCCGGCTCGCGCGGCAACAGACGCGCCTGATCCAGGCGTTGGCCGGCCGGCATGGCCAGCAACGGCACGGGCCCGGCAATCGGCAAACGATCATCACTGTGCAGACGCCAACCGACGCGCCCCAACCACGTTGCGGCGTCGCCTGGCGGCGCCAGCCCGGTCAGGCGGCGCAGCCGCTCGATGTTGTGCAGGTGGTCCGCTGGCCGCAGCGCGGTGTCGATGTCTGCCTCCTGGCGCGTGGCGCCGCACAGCAAGCCGTTGGGCAAGGGCAGGGCGTAGCCTTCACCGGCCACCGGCAGCCGCAAGGTCGGCGCTGCGTTCAAAGGCCAGTGGGTCACCTGGCCCCGAGCTTGTGACAAGGGCCAGGCGAGCGCACCCCCGGCCGGCAAGAGCGGCGCGGCTTGCTCCGCGTTGCACAGGACCAGCAGCGCGCTTTGACCGAGCACCCGGCCTTCTTTGTCCAGCAGCTGCCACTGCGACCCCACCCGTTTCAGGCCTTGCACCGCAGCGCTGGTGCGCAAGACGATGCCGGGCGACCGCAGTGCCGCACGAACCCAGTCGGGCGGCGCGACCCAGCCGCCGCTGGGGTAGAACCAGCAGGGCGACTGCAGCCTGACACCGGCCATGGCCGACGCGTCTGCGGCGCTGAGCGCTTGCACGTAATCGCTGGGCAGGCCCTGTGCACGCAGGGTGTGCAACATGCCTTCCAGGCCCGCTGCGTCGGTCTGCTGGCGCAGCAAGCCCTGCACCTGGCCCGCCACGGCGCCGCCCTGCAAGGCTTGGCGGTAGGTGTTGGCCGCCACGAGTGCTGCGGCGCGGTAGAGGCGGGCGTAGAGGCCGTCTTGTGGGTGCAGCGCGCCGTGAAAGAGGCCGGCGGGGTTGCCGGACGCACCCTGGGCCGGGCCGGCTTCGCGCTCCAACACGGTGACCTGCAAGCCCTGTTGCGCCAGCGCCTGCGCCACGGCGGCACCGGCCAAGCCTGCGCCCACCACGATGGCATCAGCGCTGTGAACCTGAATCGAGGGCCGTCGTCGCGGCATGAAGCGCGGTGCGCCCCGTGTCCACACGCTGCTGCCATCGGCTTTGGCGTCGCCCGATGCGAGCGGCTCGAAGCCGGCCGTCCGCAGGCCTGCGCGCAGCGCGGGGTCGGTCTGCGCGGCCCACAAAGTGGCCTGGGGTGCGGCAAGCCGTGCGATCGACTTGAGCCAGGGTGCCGGCCAGCGCGGAACATCGGCGTCGGCCGCTTCGCTAGCCGCTTCTCCAGCCGCTTCTGTGGCCAGGTGTACGGCGTGGGCCTGCACGCGCACCGCGCGCAGCAGGCTCGGCACGTCACCCCAACCCAGGGTCAAGCGGACATGGCCAGCCTCAAATTCCAGCAGGTGCAGATTGGGCGTCATCGGTGGCCAAGCCTGCGCCAGCGCCTGGGCGCTTTCTGCAAGCGGCGAATCGCGGTGGGCCCGAAGCAGGTCCACGGCGGTCAGCGGATGCGAGTCCAGCGCCACGATGTGCAGGCGTTGGCAGCGCAGCGGGTCTTGGCGCCAGGCCTGCCAGAGCGCCAAAAAGCGTTCGCCTGCCGCAAACCCGGTGTCCAGCACCACGAAGTCGGCCTGGTCGCGCCATAACGGCACCACGTGGTGGCGCCACGCCTGCAGCGCCAGGGTGCTGGAAACGGACGCTGGGCGCCACCGCCCCGCCACGATGGCGTGGGTTTTCACCTCAGGCCGCGCTGGCCCGCGCGGCCAGCCACTGCAACAGCGGCTCGCGCACGGCGTGCAGGCCGCGGTAGCGCAAGACCTCGGCGCTCATGCTGGCCACGGCGTCATGCAGTGCTTGGGCTCTGAGCGGTGTGTCCAGCGCTTCGATCAAAGGCTGCACCTGCACGTGGATGGTGAACACGGCCTGTTGCAACTGGGGCAGCGGGATGAAGGTCTGCCGCTCGGTGCGCCACCAGGCACCTTGCACGGGGGTGCCCGCCCACCGATCGGGTCCTACGCGGGCCGGGTGCGCATGCAGCCGCGGGTTGTCGGTGACGTTCCAGACAAAGCGCTCCCAACGGTCTTCGCTGCAGACCAGGCGGGTCAGCGACTCTGCGGCCCGGATCAAGAGCGCGTTGTCGGCCACCGGCGCGTGCACCGCTGCAAAGTGGTGACCCACCTTGGCCTCGGGCGCCCAATGGCTGGGCAGGCAAACCGCCAGCCAGGGAATGCTGGCGTCGCGGCCATCAACCACTGCAAAGTCTTCAGCAAAAGCCAGGCACAGCAGACCCGTCAGGCGCCAGGGCGGTGGCAAGCTTTCGAGACAGCGGGAGACTTCGTCGCCCAGCCCAAAAACGCCGGCCGATGACTGTTGGATGTGACCCTGCGCATGGACAGCGCAGCCCAGGTGCAGGGCGTGGGCCTGTTCACCGTCCCAGGACCAGGCTTGCGGATGTTCAGCGGCCGCCTGTTTGCACAGTGCTTGCAGCGCAGGCCTGGCGTCAAAGCCAGCTCGCGACACCAACGCCTGGGGCGCGAAGGCGGTCAGCACCGCCAGTTTTTCTCGCTGATGCCGTGAGCCTGGCCCCAGCGGTGTCAGCTGGGCGCTGCCAGCGGCCAAGCGGCGCAGACCGGGCTGCATGCGAAACGGCGCCGAGACAGCGGTGTCGAAGTCAAAGTACATGGGGCAGGATCATGCCTGGGCCAGGCCCATGCCGATACGGTCTTTGCACCAGCCATAACGCCGCTTTGCTGGTGAATGCAAGGCGCCAGCAGCTGGTTTTGCGTGGGCACATCGTCAAAATGATTGACGCGCAATTGCCAGAGCAGGAACATGCTGGTCGCATCCTCACAGCAAACCGAGGGAAAAAATGTGCGCTGAACCTGAACCTTGCAGATTGCGCGTGCGACTTGGCGGTGTCGAAGAAGCGCTTCGCCGCTTCCTGCGCGAACACCCACCTGGTTGCGAGCGTGCCGAGCCTGACCCTCGTCAACGCGGTCACTGGATCATCGACATCGACGTCGAAGCCAGTCTGATCCCCGCCTTGGTTGCCCAGGGCTTGCAGGTTGACGTGCTGTACGACCTTGCTCAACGTGGCCGCGAACTCCGGCGTTTGGTCGGCAAGGGCAACCGCTTCGCCAAAGGCGGCATGCTGCGCGGCATTGGCGTGCCGCGCACCTAGGGGCCGTGATGGCTGCCGACTACTTCAACACCGCTGAAGCGCTTGCCGCCTGCAAACATTTGCAGTCTCAGCATCCGCTGCATGTGCGCTTGCTGACGCTGACCGAACCTTCACACGAGGGTCGCGACATCGTGGCTTTGCGGCTCTGCAAAGACACCAGGAATCCAACACCAAAGCCCGTGTTCATGGTCATTGGCGGCCTCCACGGTTCGGAATGGGGCAGCACCGAGATCCTCGTCAACCTGGCAGCCGACCTGGTGCAGGGACGCGCCAGCGGGCTGAACTACGGCAGTCTCAGCTACAGCCAGCAGCAGGTGCAGTCGGTGCTGGATGGACTGGACCTGCTGCTGGTGCCGCTGGCCAATCCCGACGGGCGCTTTTTTTCGCAAACCAATGGCGAGTACTGGCGCAAGAACCGCAGCACGATGCAAGCCAACTCGGGTGCCGGAATTGGCGTCGATCTGAACCGCAATTTTGACCATCTGTTTGCGGAGTCGGTGCAGCCCTTGACCAGCCCGTTTTATGCCGGTCCGGGCCCGCTGTCCGAACCTGAAACCCTCAACATTGATGCGCTGGTGCAGGCTTGGGACCCCAGTTGGTTCGTTGACTTGCACTCCGGCGCGCGCTGTGTGGTTTACCCCTGGAGCGTCCAGCAGCCGACCTTTGCGATGCCAGCGGTTGATGTGCTGGCGCACCAGCAACTTGGCGGGGTCTACGCCGCGGCGGCTGAGAAGGTCAGCGGCATGCCGGTTCAGGTGGTGCCTGGGTTTCAGTTCGTTTCTGCCAGCGGCACCAGCCACGACTGGGCCTACGCGCGGGCCCGCCCGCCAAGCCTGAAGCCAGGCGAACCGGCCGCCGCTGAACAAACCCGCACGCGCGCCTTTTCCATCGAATGGAGCAGTGACCCTGTGCCCCTGTGGTTTGACATGCAGGCCCTGATGCGCGAGACCGCCGCCGGACTCGTCGCCATGTGTTTGGCGGCCTTGGTCCACTGACGGCGGCGCGCGTTGCCACAACCAAGAGGAGATCACTATGCATAGCTATCTGACCTGGGCAGCCTTGGCTGCTGCAGCGTTTGTTGCTGGGTGCGCCCAGACGAAGGGTGCAGGCGAGGGACCGACGACCCAAACCGCGCCGGCCTGCGAGTTCGCCGGAACCAAGGCCCGTACCTGTGAGCCGCGCGGCAACAAGACGGTTTGCAATGTCTACGTGGGTGAGATTGGCGGCCAAACCCACGTCTATCCCGACATCTTGAGTGTGCCGGCCGGCGCCGGCAAGGTGGTGGTGGTCTGGCATCTGCAAGTACCCGGTGCCAAGTTCATCAAGAGCAGCACAGAAGAAGACGGGCCCAAGTGGAAAGGCGACAGCGGCGACGAGTTTGAAGATGGCGAGCCGACCGAAGACGCTGACGGCGCGCAACAGGGCCGGCCAGAAGGCCGCCGTTACCGCATCCAGTTCAAGAACCTGCCCACCGGCCCCGGCCCGCATCATTACGTCATCCAGTACCGGCGGGGCGGAGAAATCAAGCGTTGCGATCCGCAGATCGTCAGCGAAGGGGGTTGACAAAGGAGCGTTTGGCGCTCAGCCGCTGGCGGCGATCAAGCGCTCAACCCAGGCCAGGCGGTGTCCCAATTCGGACTGGGGGCCGGCCTTGATGGTCTGTGCTGCCGCCCGCGCAGCGTGAACCGCCATGCGTGCGCCTGCGGGCGCCCCTGTCAGTTGCAGCACCTCGGCCCGGTCGCACAGCAGCAGCGCTTGACTGAGGCGGTCATGAACCTCGTCGAGCAAGGCTGAGCCGCGCTCGATCGATTCGCGCGCCGCGTCCGGCCTCAACTGCCGCGCGTGCAACGCGCCCAGGTTGCCCAGCACCTGGCCCTGCGTGCGCCGGTCACCCAGGTCGCGCGCGATGGCCAAGGCGTTGTCCAGCAAAGGCTTGGCTGCAGCATCGTCGCCTGCGGCAATCGCCACCAGAGAAAGATTGATGGAGGTCACGCACTCGAGCCGGGTGTGCCCCATTTCCCGCGCCGTTTGCAGGGCCTGCGCAAGGGCCGTTTGTGCGGCGTCATGCTCGCCCATCAGGTGCAACAGCAATCCCAGGTTGCACAGGTTGTTGCCTTCCCATTGGCGATCGCCAACCTCACGCGCTGCGGCCAGCGCGGTCTCGTACAAAGTTCGGGCTTCGGCGTTGCGGCCCTGCTGATCTCGCACCAGGCCCAGGTTGCCCAACGCGCCAGCCTGCCAGCGCTGGTGACCCAGGGCTCGGGCCATGGACAACAGCTGCTCGTAGCGCACCGCGGCTTCGTCGAGACGGCCCAGGTAGTCCTCCAGGTTCCCCAGGCTGGCCTGGATCTGACAGAGCAGCAAACGGGCGTCCTGTCGTTCTGCGACGACACCGGCATGCTGCAGGGCCATGCGGGCATCGTCGATGCGGCCCTCGTTGACATGTAAATCACCCATCAACGCCAGGATCAGCGCTTCGGTGGCCTCGTCGGCGGCGGCGCGGGCGCCCAGCAAGGCGGACTCGAGGCGGTGTTTGGCTTCGGGCACCCGTCCGCTGGTGCGCAGCGCCCAGGCTGCGATGCCATCCACGCGGGCGCGCAGTCTGGTGTCCAGCCCGGGTATGGCTTCCACGGAGCGCGCCAACTCGACGCCCAACGCAAAAGGCCCGCGCAGGAGCAGCGCGGCCCAGGCGCCTTCCAGCGCGCCCACGGCTGCCGCGCCGTCGCCGGCCGCGGCCGCGCGGCGCGTCGCCGAGACCAGGTTGGCCAGGTCGGCGCAACCGTCGTCGACGGCTCGCTCGGGGCCTTGCGCCGCAAAGCAGTGCCAGTGCCGTAGCAAGGCCTGCTGCAGAGCCAGCGGGCCGCTGCCCGGGAAGCGGCCCGGGCTGGCCAAGGCCTCGGCGGCGTATTCCTGCACCGTCTTGAGCATCGTCAGGCGCGAGTTGTTGCCACGGCGCACAAAGGACTTCTCGACCAGCGACTGCAGCACGTCGATCAGCTCCGGGCCGTCCAACGAGCCTTTCGACAGTGTGCTTTCAATCGCCAACAGGGTCGCGCCGCCTTCGAACACCGACAACTGGGCCAACGTATCGCGCTCGGGCGCGCTGAGCAGGTCCCACGACCAATCCAGTGTCGCGCGCAGCGTCGCCTGGCGCTCGGTGCGGCCGCGGCCGCGGGTCAGCAGCCGAAAGCGTTGATCCATGCGCTCGAGCAGCGCGCTGGGTTCCAGCATCACACTGCGGGCGGCAGCCAGCTCGATGGCCAGCGGCAGGCCGTCCAGCAAGTCCACCAGGTCCTCGAGGACCTGCTGCACAGGACCGCGCCATGACGCAGGATCTGCCCCGGCGCCCGTGGCACGCAGTCTGAAGAGTTCGACGCCTTCGGTTCGCTGCAGTGGGCCCAGCGCCAGGACTTTTTCGCCCGGCAGGCGCAGCACTTCGCGGCTGGTCACCAGGAAACGCATGCGAGGCGCGCGGCGCATCCACGTCCACAGGGTGGCTTCGGCCAGCGGCGCCACCTGTTCGAAGTTGTCAAGGATGACGAGCCCGGCACCGCGCCCGGCGATGGCCTGGCCAAGGTGTGCCACGGCCTCCGCCCGACCCAGTGGGACTTGCAGCCCCTGCGCGACGGCACGCAAGAGGCTGTCGAGGTCGTGGGCCTGGGACAGGTCGCAGAACCAGACCCCGGTTGCAAAGTTCCCCAGCCAGTGCCAGCCGTAATGCAAGGCCAGACGTGTCTTGCCGCTGCCGCCAATGCCGTGCAGGTTGACCAGGTGTGCGCCAGCGTCGATCAGTGCTGCGAGCGAGCGCAGGTCGCCTGCGCGGCCAATGAAGTCGTCGGGCTCGGAGGGCAAGCTGTGACCGATGTCGCGCGCAGGTGTCCACCGCTTTTCGCGTTGCACCACGCGGTGCGCCTTTTCGGAGTCGCAGGGCGGCTCGAAGATCGTGTCAGCGTCGCCAGCCTCTAGGATTTCGAGCGGGGCGATCATGCCTTTGAGTTGCCAGTGGCCATGGCTGCGCAGTTGCGTGGGCGAGTCCCGGTTCGAGTCCAGGGTCCAAGCGTCCCTGGCTTCGGCCGTCATCAATGTCTGGGCCCCTCGAGCCAGCGACATC
Organism: Rubrivivax sp.; assembly: GCA_043774975.1. Classification (GTDB taxonomy): domain Bacteria; phylum Pseudomonadota; class Gammaproteobacteria; order Burkholderiales; family Burkholderiaceae_C; genus Rubrivivax. The sequence continues at coordinate 710 of JAYVSX010000272.1, read as the reverse complement.
ACGCGCGCGGCCACGGCCTTGGCAATGCCGTCGGCCTCCAACGGCTTGGCGCCCTGGGCGACGTCTGGCGGCGGGTTGGCGCGCAACAGCAGCTCACCGACGTGGATGCCCGCACGTGCCTTCAGCGGTGGCTCGGGTGGCGTTTGCAATCCCGCCAGCATGCGGTGGTAGTCCTGGGCGTAGCCCAGCGCATCAGCGACCACGTCAAAGAGCAAAAAAAACCCATCGCTGCGATCGATCTCACGGCCACGCCAGCTTCGGAGCAGGTCGCGGGCGGCACGGTCGTGTGCGACCCACCAGGTCGACATCCGTACGTCGCCAACTCTGTTGCCGACGGCCGTGCTGTCCACGACGTCGATCACCAACAGAGCGAAGAGAGTGTGCATGGGTTGCGGGCGGTAGAGATCGCAAGAATCTACTCCCGCAGCGGCCGTTCGTGCGCATGCCTTGGGTTATATGCAGTTCGGAGGTCCCGGATGCCGCCACCCAAAAGGGGGCAGTTCGACCATTGCTGTCGGCCGCACGGCCTCCTGGAGGCCATCGGTGCACGAGGCCGACCCCGGCAGGCCCGATCAGGGCGAAAAAAAGGCACCCAAGGGTGCCTTTTGTTGGGCTCAGTTCGCGTTGAGTAGTGACAGGCTCACGTGGTGATCTACCTGCGCCAGAGACTAGGTGCACGGCGGCATGCCGGGCAAGCTGGTTGGGGGCGT
>JAYVSX010000271.1:0-4265 GCA_043774975.1 Rubrivivax sp. | reverse complement strand
AGGTCATGCGCCAGGCCGGCTCCATTGCCGAGGATGTCGGCGTTGTAGCTGCCCCCCAGGAACGCGCTGCCAAACACTGTCATGCGGCCCGCCGCGCCGGCGCCACCAATGTTGACGGTGCTGCCGAACCGGACAATCCCTGTCCCTTCAATCACCGCGCCGTTGTGGAACGACGCCGGGCCGGCGAAATACAGATCGCCGTCTGAAGCCATCGCTGAACCGGCCGCGCTGGTGAAGCTTTGGTTGAAGGTCAGCATGCTGCCCGCGCCCACGCTGACGCTGCCCCCACCGCGGTGGTCTACCGGCATGGCGACGACACCGGCACCTTGCAGCTTTCCGAAGTTGATCAGTGTGCCGGCACGTGTGCCGGCACCGTCGCCATTGCCCAAGGTGGCCTGCGGCCCGCTGCCGGTGTCCACGCCTTTGAGGTTGATGACGCCGGCACTGTCGTTCACCACGCCGCTTGGCAGGCTGACCGTTGAGATCTTCTCGATGCGCAGTTCGCCACTGCTCACCAGCCGCCCCCCAGAAGTCGGCAATGCCAGCGTTCCCCCAGTCGCCTGGATGAGCCCCCTGTTCTGTATCAGGTTGCTCATGGTGCTGTTGGCGCCGATGAGCCGGGCCCCGCTTTCGTTGGTTGCGCGGCTGGCCGTGTAGGTGGACCCGGTCAGGCTGATCACGCCGTTGTTGGTGGAATAGAAGGTTGTTGCTGATGCACCCCCACCGTTGATGATGACGGTGCCTTCGTTGACCATGGTTCCTGATGACAGCTGACCTGTGCCGTTGACCAGCATCGAGCCAAAGTTGTTGAAGAAGTACGTGAAATTGCTGCCACCGGACAGGCTGTAGCTGCTCAGCCTGTTCATGTCCATGCTGTAACTGCGCACGCTACCGCCGGTTTGTCCCACCCTGGCTGCAAAGTCAATTCCAATCTTCAAAGCGGCACTCGTCTCCAACGAGCCGTTTGTCACGTTCAGTGTCGGCGACCTGTCGATGGCACTGCCATCGAGGGTAAGGCTCTGGATAAGCAGGCTGGTGCTCGCGCCCGCCGCACCGGGGAAATTCGCGACGACAGCAGTCGCACCGTTGGAGCGCAGCAGCAAGTTGTCAGCGGACACGACCGTGCCCGGGGTCGACCAGCAATTGCCGTTGGTGAAATTGTTGGTGGTGCAGGTCCAGAACCTGTCAGCCGCTGCGGCGGGGGTGGCGATCTGTACGAAGGCCATGGCGGCCAACGTGGCGGCAGTGCGGCGATGGGACTTCACGCGCCGTGCTCCTGTAAACGTCCAAGCCGTCGGCGGGCAAGCAGGCCCAGGATGCCGGCAATGGCCATGGCCCAGGTGGCAGGCTCGGGCACGGCCACGACGGCCAGAGTGCCGTCCACGTAGAGGCGGGCCATGTCCAGCCTGGCGCCGTTGGCCAGCAGCAGGCCGCCGCTGTTGATGCCAGCGAAGGTGCCGTTGATCGAGCCGGCGTCGAACAACTGGAACGATTGCCCGATCTGCGCCACGAACGAGCCGGAATTGAGCTCCAAGGTGCTGCCGAAGTCGATGAAAAGGCCTTCCTTGACCTCCAGCTGGTCGTAGTCGAAGCCGGCACGTGTGCCGAAAATGTCGGCCATGTAGGGCCCGCCATGCAGGCCCACCTTGCCGAGGCTGGTCAGCCGCCCTGCCGCGCCCGCGGCGCCAACGTCAAGCCGGCCGCGAAAGGTGGCAGTGCCGCTGCCCGTGATGAAAGCAAAACCTTCAAGCGAAGCCCGGCCGTCAAACTGAAGGGTGCTGCCGGCATCCGCATTCAGGCTGGACCCCTGTGCCGCTACAAACCTGTCCGTGAACGCCATGAACCCACTGTTGGTGGCGCTGATTCGTCCCCTGTGGTCGACCGGCATCGCGACGAAGCCCCTGCCTTGCAAGGTGCCGTTGTTGACCAGGCTGGCGCCAGTGCCGCCATTCGCAAGCCGGCTCTGTTGCCCGCTGAGCGTGATCACACCGGAGGCATCGTTCACCAGCCCGGCAGACAGGTTGGCGCTGGCCAAGTCCGCCACAGAAATGCCGCCGCCGTTGCGCACCGCCCTGAAGGAGGGGAATTCGACGTTCCCGGCGACGAGGACGCCGCCCCTGTTCCAGTCCAAGCCCCGGATCGTGCTGTTGGTGGCATTGATAGTGCCCGTGTTGGTCAGGCCGTTTTGGACATACAACGTGGCGCCGTTGTTTAATTGGACGAGGCCTCGGCTGCTGTAGTCGCCTATCGTTCCCTGCATGATTTCGACCACCGCATTCGGGCCGGTGATTGAAAGGACCCCAGTCATGTCGAAGTTGTTCGCGCGCAAGACACCGGTGCCGCTGACATTCAGCGAGCCGGCATTGCTGCTGTCCACAACCCAGGTCCCGAGGACTCCGCCTGACAGGTTGTAGGTGCCGCTGTTGCGGAAGGCGCTGCTGAGCGAGGGGTTCACCGAGCCGCCCGTCTGCGCCACGGTGGCCCCGCCGCCGACCTCGAAGTAGTTGCTCATGTTCAGCGTGCCCGAGCTGATGTTCAGCGTGGGTGCACTGCCGCTGCCGCCAGCGCCCGTGACTGTCAGGCTCTGGATGGTCAGGCTGGTATTGGCGGCTGCGGTGCCCGGGAAGTTGACGTTCAGCGGGTTCGCGCCATTGGGCCGGATCAGCAGGTTGTCGGTGGAGACGACCGTGCCGGGGTTGGACCAGCAGTTGCCATTGGTGAAGTTGTTGGTGGGGCAGGTCCAGAACCTGTCGGCAGCGGCGGCGGGGGTGGCCGTCTGGGCCAGCGTGATGACCGTCAGCGCGGCGGCGGCGAGCAGGCTGCGCCGGCCCGTTCTGCGGCCGGGCGCGTGCACCAGGCCGGCACGGCGAACGCCGGGCTTGAAGGCACAGGCGGCAGAAGTCGTGGGGCTGTGCATGGCGGTTTCCTCGTGAGTGGATTGGTGCAACAAGCGTGAGGCCACTTCGCTGGGCTGCCCATGGACCCTAAGTACAGGTAGCCAGGTCAAAACCTGCTCAAAAGGGCATGACCCCCATGAACGAGGGGGGTGCGGGTGCCGTGCGCGGTGCCATGGCGCCATGTCGTCACACTACGCGGCATGCACAAGCCCCTGCCCACGACCCCCGGCACGCTGCAGGCCTGGATCGCCGAAGACCACCCGCTGATGCGCGAAGCCGTGGGCGCGCTGCTGCGCGAACTGCGTCCGCAGGCTCAGCTGACGACCGCGGGCACGCTTGCGCAGGCCATGCAACTGCTGGACACGCGCGGCCCACCAGACATCGCCGTGCTGGACTTGCAATTGCCCGACGGCGACAGCGAGCCGCTGGTGCGGCGCCTGCGCGAACGCGGTAGCCTGGCCCTGCGGATCTTTGTGCTGTCGGCGTCGAATGCGGCGGCTGACGCGCGGCGCATGCTGCATGCCGGTGCCAACGGCTACTGCGCCAAGGGCGAGAGCCACGCCACGCTGGCGGCCGCCCTGGGGCTGGTGCTGGACGGGCACGACTACCTGCCGCCGCTGTTGCTGAACGACCCCCTGACCCCGCCGCTGGCCGGCCGCGCCGGCGCCATCACGCCGCGGCAGCGCCAGGTGCTGCAGCTGCTGGCGCGCGGCCTGCCCAACAAGGACATCGGCCGTGAACTCGACATCGCCGAGCGCACAGTGAAGTTGCACGTGCAGGCCTTGTTCGACCTGCTGGGCGCGAACAACCGCACCCATGCTGTCAGCCGGGCGCGCGAAGCCGGGCTGCTATGAACGGCGTCACGGCGGCGCCCGCCACCGACGGCGCACGGCGCCTTCTCGTCGACCAGATGGCCGCGGTGCAACGCACCCTGCTGGCCACCGTGGCCGGCAACCTGCTGCTGGGCCTGGTGGTGGTGTGGGCGCTGCGCGGCGCTGTGCCGGCACTGGCGCTGGCAGCCTGGGCCACGCTGCTGGCCTTGCACTGTGCGGCCAACCTGTGGGTCATCGCCGCCACGCGCCGGCGGCCGGTGACGCTGCGCAATGCGGCCCCGCGGGCGCGCGCTGCCGTGCGGTCAGCGCTGCTGCTGGGGCTGGTGTGGGCCGGCGGCATCCTGCTGCTGTGGCCGGCGGGCGACGCGGCGCTGCCGCAGAAGTTTCTGCTGGTGTTCCTGGTGGCGGGCGTGTCTTCAGGCGCCTTGCATTCGCTGTCGGCGCACCTGCCCACCTTCACCGCGTTTTTCGTGCCCACGGTGTCAGCCGTGGCGCTGGCGGCGCTGCGCGAAGGCGGGCCGGTGTTTCAGGCCGT
>JAYVSX010000270.1:0-7604 GCA_043774975.1 Rubrivivax sp. | reverse complement strand
TGATGTCAGTGTGGCGGCAGGCGGCGTACTCACCCTGGGACGCGACAGCAGCGTCAACAAGCTGACCTTGGCCGGCTTGTTGGATGGCGCCTTCACGCTGACCACGGTCAACAGTGGCAGCGGCGGCACAACCTTTCAGACCGGCGCTTTGCTCAGCCTGGGCACCACGCTGGCGGGTGGACAGATCACGGTGACGGGCGACGCCACCTTGAACGGCCGCTCAACAGCCTCGCAGGTGCGCATCAACACGGGGGGCACCTTGCATCTGGGGCCCACTGTCGACCGCCTGATCGACAGCAGCGGCGTGGTTTTTCCCAGCGGTGGCTCCAGCAGCACCCGGGTGTTGCAACTGGCGGTGGACGAAACCGTGAGCTCGCTCAGTGGCAGTGGCACGGTGCAGGGACCAGGGATTCTGTCCTCCCCGCTTCTGACGCTGACTGGCGACAACTTCAACAACGCAGGCACTCACAGTTTCGGCGCGCTGAACAGCAGCGGCATCTCCAGCATCACAAACGGCGTCGTCAACATCAGTGGCCCGGCCACGGTGCTGGACGGTGTGCTCACGGTGGGCAATGGCGGCACGCAAGGCCAACTGTTGGTTGCCGGCACCACCACCATCAACTCTGGCGCCACACTGGCCTACGACCGCAGCGACCTCGTCACCTTGAACTTGGGCCTGGCCGGCACGGGCACGTTGCGCCAAGACGGCAGTGGAGAACTGCGGATCGCGGCCAACGTGGCTGCGAGTCTGGTCCAGGTCAACCGCGGCATCTTGAGCTTGAGCTTGGGCAACGACGATCGCCTGGCCAATGGGGCGGCGCTCAGCGTGGCCAGCGGTGCCACGCTGACACTCAACAACCTGAGCGAAACCGCAGGTACGCTGACATTGGCCGGCACCCTCAACGGCTCGGGCACGCTCACCGCCGCCAGCTACACCCTCAACGCCGGCGCCGCGGTGTCCGCGCCACTGGGCGCTGGCGCGCTGACGGTGGGCGGCAACAGCACGCTCAGCGGCACGTCCGCCGCCAATACGGTCAACGTCAACGCGGGCACGCTGACGCTGGGCAGCACCAACCGATTGCTGAGCACCGCCGCGCTCAGCGTGGCCAGCGGCGCAGGCCTTCTGTTGAACGGCAACCAGACCGTTGCCACCCTGGACTTGGCCGGCACCCTGGACAAGACCGGTGTGGCAGATCGACTCAACGCCACCGGCGCCACCTTGCAAGCAGGCGCCGTGGTCAACGCCGACCTGGGTTCCAGCACCTTGGCCGTCATCGGCAGCAGCACACTGCATGGCTTGGCAACCGCCACCAACGTGTCCATCCAGAGTGGCACGCTGACCCTGGGCAGTGCCGATCGACTGGCCGCCACAGCCGATGTAGCCGTGGCTCTGGGCGCCGGCCTGATCTTGGGCGGCAACCAAACGGTCAACACCCTGACCAGCCGCGGCAGCGTGGGTGGCAGCGGCCACACCCTGCAGGCCAGCAGTTACAGCCTGGACAGCGGCGCCAACGTCAGCGCCAACCTGGGCAGCAATCCAGTCACGGTGCTGGGCGATACCAGCCTCTCGGGCAGCCTGGCCAGCAACGCCGTCAACATCAACGTTGGCAGCCTGAGCACATCAACCAACCACCGCCTGGCCAGCGGGGCGACGGTCACTGTGGCTGCTGCAGCCACCTTGGCACTGGGCGGCAATGAGTCCATCGACGCCTTGGTACTGACGGGCAACCTCAGCGGCAACGGGCGCACGCTCAGCGCCAACACCTACCGCCTTCAAACCGGCAGCACGAACAGCGCCAACCTGGGCCCGGGCGCGCTCACGGTCGCCGGCAACAGCAACCTGGATGGCACGGCAGCGGTCTCTTCCGTGAGCCTGTCCAGTGGCACGCTGACGCTGGGCTCGGCAGGCCGTTTCACGGCCAACCCGGCGGTCTCGGGCAACGGCGCTCTGGTGCTGGGTGGCAATGAGACTCTGGGCTCCCTGGCCGGCAACGGCATGGTGGACCTGGGTGCGTTCACGCTCAGCACGGGCGGCGCAGGCTCTGGCGCCTTTGGCGGCAGCATCAGCGGCACCGGAGGTTTGAGCAAACTGGGAGCCGCGACCACGTTCACCCTGAACAGCCCACAAAGCTACAGCGGCACCACGTCGATCAACCAAGGCACGTTGGTGCTGGGCGCTCCCGAACTGCTGGCCGACAACAGCAGCATCGTCGTAGCCAGCGGCGCCACGCTGCGCCTGACGGGTACAGAGACCGTGGCCAGCCTCTCTCTGGCTGGCACCCTTGCCGCCACAGGCACGGTGATCGCCGCCAGCCAAACGCTCATTGGCGGCAGCACGGCTTTGGGTGCGGACCTGGGTGCAGGCACGTTGACCAGCCAAGGCCACAGCAGCCTGGGCGGAAGTTCAGCCGCCGGCACCGTCACCGTCGCCAGCGGCACGCTGACGCTGGCGGCACCCGAGCGACTGGCCGACAGCGCCAGTGTCGTGGTGGCCGCTGGAGCCACGTTGGCCATCGGCAGCGCAGAACAAGTGGGCAACCTAAACCTGAGCGGCACGCTGGCAGGCATCGGCAGCACGCTGCAAGCCGCCAGCTACAGCCTGGGCAGCGGTGCAGTGGTCAACGCCGACCTGGGCACCGGCGTCTTGAGCGTGGCAGGCAACAGTGCCCTCAACGGCCGCGCCAACACTGCCACCGTCAACGTCAACAACGGTACTTTGACACTGGGCCCACTGACCGATCGTTTGCTGGACAGCGCCGCCGTGAACGTGGCCGCGCCCGGTGCGCTGGCCTTGAGCACCGCCGAAACCGTGGCTTCGCTGACCTTGGCCGGCGGCCTCTATGGCAGCGGCCTGACATTGACCAGCAACGGCACCACCACGCTGCTGGCCGGGGCCGCTGTCAACGCCAACTTGGCAGCCGCCACGGTTGACATCAACGGATCCACCAGCCTGGCAGGCACCGTCAACGCGGCCAGCATCAACATCAACAGCGGTCGCCTGAGCTTGACCGCAGCCGATCGGCTGGCCGACACCGCCACGGTCAATGTGGCCAGCAGCGCAGACCTGCAACTGAACGGCAGCGACACCGTCCAAACCCTCAACCTGTCCGGCAACCTGCTGGGCAGTGGCACGCTCACCACCACCAGCATCAGCAACATCCTGGGCGGCTCGGCCGTGGCCAATCTGGGTGGCACCAACCTGAGCTCCACGGGCGGCGGCAACCTGAGTGGCACTTCAGCGGCTTCCTCGGTGCAAATCAACAGTGGCACCTTCACCTTGGGCAGCGCCAACCGGCTGACGGCAGTGCCCGCGTTGGGACTGGCCAGCGGCGCCAGCATCACGCTGGCGGGCGACCAAACCTGGGGGCCGCTGTCGGGCAGCGGCAGCGTCAATCTGGGCGGCGCGACACTGACGCTGGCGGGGGCTGTGAACAGCAGCTACACCGGCAGCATCGTCGGCAGTGGCAGCCTGGCCAAACAAGGCACCGGCGCCTTGACGCTGAGTGGCAGCCACAGCTATGGGGGCAGCACCACCGTGGGCCAAGGGACGCTGAAGCTGGCCAGCGCCAACGTGCTGCCCGACAGCAGCGCCGTGGTGGTGGCCAGCGGTGCCACGCTCGACCTCAACGGCAACGACAGCGTGGCCAGCTTGACGCTGGCGGGCACGCTGGCGGGGAGCGGCGTGCTGAGTGCACCGAGCTACACCTTGCAAGGTGGCCAAGTGACAACGTTGGCCGGCTTGGGGTCGGGTGCCTTGATCAGCCAAGGCAACAGCAATCTGGCTGGCACGGCAGCCGCTGGCACGGTCAGCGTCAACGGTGGCACGCTGACTTTGGCTGGCACCAACCGCCTTGCCAGCAACGCGCAACTCAACGTTGTTGGCGGCGCCACCTTGAAGCTGGACGGTCCCAACAGCGTCGACAGGCTGACGCTGGCAGGCCGCCTGGACGGCAGCACCCAGACGTTGAGCACAGCCACCAGCGTTACCCTGCAAACGGGAGCCCAGGTCATCGCCAACGTGGCGGGACCAGCACTGATCGTCACGGGCGACGCCACACTGGCCGGTGGTTTTGGCGGTTCAGGGTCGCCCGCTCTCACCATCAGCACCGGTACCTTGACGCTGGCCAGTGCCGATCGGCTCGCCGACTCCGTCTCTGTTGCCGTGAGCGGTGGTGCGACGCTGGTGCTCAACGGCGACGACAGCGTCAGCAGCCTGACCTTGGCTGGCACCCTGGGCGGCATCGGCAGCAAGCTCAGCGCGCCTGTGTTCGCCTTGCAAACGGGTGCTTCGGTGCTGGCGAACCTGGGCAATGTCGGCACCACCACAGTCAACGTCCTGGGCAGCGCCAGCCTGAGCGGCAGCGCGGACGCTGGCATCGTTAACGTCAGTGCCGGCACATTGAGCCTGAGCGCTGCCAACCGCCTGTCAGACACCGCCGTCGTGACGGTAGCCAGCGGCGCCACACTGCTACTGGCCGGCGACGACCGGGTGGGAAGCCTGACGCTGTCCGGCACCTTGGGCGGCGTGGGTGTGCTGTTTGCAACCCAGTACAACCTCACAGGCGGCATCTACAACCTGGACCTGGGCGGTGGCACGCTGAACAGCAACGGCACGAGTCAACTCAATGGCTCCAGCGCCGCCACCAGCCTGATCGTCACCGGCGGACGTTTGACACTGGGCGCGGCCAACCGTTTCAGCGCCGCACCTGCCGTTGCAGTGGCGGCGGGTGCCAGCCTGATTTTTGGTGGTGACCAGACCTTTGGTTCTTTGTCGGGCGCGGGCGCGGTTGACCTGTCCAGCTTCAGGCTCGACACGGGCAGTGGCGGTGACAGCGTTTTTGCGGGCGCGATCTCGGGCAACGGTGGTCTCACCAAGTCAGGCACTTCCGCCTTTACCCTGACGGGGAGCAACCGCTACACCGGTTTGACCCGGGTGGCGGGTGGCAGTCTGGCTTTGCAAGGCAGCATGGCATCAAGCCACTTGCAAGTTGACACCGGGCTGTTGGCCGTTGGTGGGCCCAACCTGCTGGCCGACACCGCCGCGTTGACCCTGGCCACCGGCGCCCATTTGACCCTCAACGGAGACGACACGGTAGGGAGCCTCCATGTCGCGGGCACGCTGGGCGGATCAGGTCGACTCACGGCAGCAAGCTATGCGCTCAACAGCGGCGTAGTCAACGTTGACTTGGGCGCGGGGACCTTGACATCCAACGGCGTCAGCAGCGTCAACGGCGGCTTGGGCACCGGTGCGGTCAGCGTCGATGGTGGCAGTCTGGCCCTGGGCAATTCCGGCCGCCTGAACGGCACCGCACTCCATGTCACCGGCGGCGCTGCGCTGACCCTGGGTGGCGACGACACCGTGGGCCCGTTGACGGGCGGCGGCTCTGTCAACCTTTCATCCTTTACCTTGGGCGTTGCTGGCGCCAACGACAGCATCTTTGCGGGCACGCTGACGGGCACGGGCGGACTGGTCAAGCACAACAGCTCAACTTTGACACTCCGCGGCGCCAGCAGTTACGCGGGCTCCACCCGTGTCGTCGCTGGCAGGCTGGTGTTGGCGGGAACCTCCGCGTCTCAGTCGGTGGTGGTGGGCCCCGGCGCCACGTTGGAGCTGGCCAGCGCTGACCTGCTGCAAGACGGCACCCACCTGAATGTACAAAGCGGCGGCACTGCGCGCCTGACGGGTAACGAGACCGTGGGCAGCCTGAACGTCTCAGGCACGCTGGGCGGCAGTGGCCGACTCACCGCAGCCACCTACGATCTGGAAAACGGCACAGTCATCGCCGATCTCGGACCCGGCGCGCTGACCACGGCCGGGGTCAGCTTGCTCAATGGCCAATCCGCTGCCGGCACGGTCGTCGTGGCCAGGGGCACGTTAACGCTGGGCTCGGCCGGCCGGCTTGTGGGCGGAGCTGCCGTGACGGTAGCCCCGTCCACAACATTGACGCTCAACGGCGACACCACCGTTTCCAGCTTATTGCTTGAAGGCAGCCTTGGTGGCCTTGGAACGCTCAACGCCGCCAGCGTCGTGCTGGACGGTGGAACTGCCAACGCTCAACTTGGGAGCGGCGCGTTGCAGTCACGTGGCAACAGCCTGATCAACGCTGCTGCAGCTGCTGACAGCATCGCCGTCACCAACGGCACCTTGACGTTGGGCCCCGCCGCCCAGCTCAGCGCAACGCCTGCACTTGTTCTGGGCGCCAGTGCCAGCCTGGAACTGGGCGGCGATCAAACCCTGGGCACTCTGGCCGGGTCGGGTCGGGTGGGCTTGAACAGTTTCACGCTGAGAACCGGTGGCTTGGGCGACAGCGTTTACACCGGCGTCATCATGGGCAGCGGAGGCCTGAGCAAGCTGGGTGCCGGAACCTTCACGCTCGCCAGTTTCCAGCCCAACAGTTTCACCGGCGCCACCCAGGTTTTGGCGGGCACGCTGGCCACCGCCAAGAGCAACGTCCTGGCCAGCGGGTCGGCACTGGCGGTCGCAGCGGGTGCCACATTGACGTTAGGCGGCAACGACAGTGTCGCCAGCCTGACCTTGGCCGGCACCTTGGGCGGCAGTGGCACGCTGAACGCGGCTCGCTACAGCCTCAACGGCGCAACGGTGACGGCTGACTTGGGCAGCGGCACCCTCAGCAGCACGGGTTCGAGCCGGTTGGACGGTCGTTCGGCAGCCAACACGATCACAGTCGGCAGCGGAACACTGGTGCTGGGCTCGCCCAACCGGCTGACCGCGATGTCGGCCCTGAACGTAGGTTCGGGCGCGAGGGTGTCATTCACCGGTGACCAGACCTTGGGCGCGCTCAGCGGCGGAGGCAACGTCGATGTGGTCAACTTCACGCTGCGCACAGGCTCACACGCGGACAGCACCTTTGCCGGCGCGATCACGGGTACCGGAGGGCTGGTCAAGCAAGGGCCCACGACCTTCGAGCTGACGGGCACCAACACCTATACCGGCACCACCACGGTCCAGGGCGGCACGCTGCGGGTAGGCGACGGGGCGCGTGCGGGCAGCCTGGCCAGCCAGAGCTTTGCGGTGGAGGGCATCTTGAGCTTTGCGCGCAGCGATTCGCTGCAATTGGCCCAACCGATCACTGGGGCCGGTGGCATCGAACAAGCAGGCAGCGGGCAGCTGGTGCTGAGCGGTGGCAACAAGAGCTACACCGGCAACACCGTGGTGTCGGCGGGTCAGTTGGCCACCAGCGGCGTTCAAGACTTGGCCATGGGCAGCAACCTGAGCGTGGCCGCCGGCGCCCGCCTGAACCTGGTTGGCGATCAAGTCGTGCGCAGCGTGCTGGCCCAGGGTAGCGTGCAGTTGAGCGGCAACCTCAGCACCACGCAAGACCTTGTGCTCAACGGCGCGGTCACCACCACCGCAGCCATCACGCTCAGCGGGCAGCGCATTGAAGCAATCCACGAAGGCAACGTTTGGGGTGGCGCGGTGTCGCTGTTGGCCGGTGCTCCAGTGGCGCTTTCCAGCGGACGCCACAACGGCGCACATCGCGAGCTGACCTTGGGCAACGTCCAAGCGGCGGCCGGGGGACGCATCGAGGCCAGCAGCATCAGCCTGACTGCTCCGCTCTGGGTCAGCGGTGGCAGTTTGGAGC
>JAYVSX010000269.1:0-6246 GCA_043774975.1 Rubrivivax sp. | reverse complement strand
ATCACGCCGACCTCGTGCGCGAACGTGGGGTCGTAGCTGATGCAATTGGGAATCGTGCCGGCCAGGATGTGGCTGTGGCCGTCTTCGTGCTGCAGGCCTTCGCCGTTGAGCGTGGTGCGGCCGCTGGTGCCGCCCAGCAGGAAGCCGCGCGCCTGCATGTCGCCGGCCGCCCAGGCCAGGTCACCCACCCGCTGGAAACCGAACATCGAGTAGTAGATGTAGAACGGCACCATGATGCGGTTGTTGGTGCTGTAGCTGGTGGCTGCAGCGATCCAGCTGGCCATGCCGCCGGCTTCGTTGATGCCCTCTTGCAGGATCTGCCCGTTGACCGTTTCTTTGTAGTACATGACCTGGTCTTTGTCGACCGGCGTGTACTTCTGGCCTTCGGGGTTGTAGATGCCGATCTGACGGAACAGACCTTCCATGCCAAAGGTGCGCGCTTCGTCCACCAGGATCGGCACCACGCGCGGACCCAGGGCCTGGTCTCGCAGCAGCTGGGTCAAGAAACGCACATAGGCCTGGGTGGTGCTGATTTCGCGGCCTTCGGCGGTGGGCTCGAGCACGGCCTTGAAGGTCTCCAGCGCGGGCACGGTGAAGCTCTCATCGGCCTTGACCCGGCGCTTGGGCAGGTAACCACCCAAGGCCTTGCGGCGCTCGTGCAGGTACTTCATCTCCGGCGTGTCGTCGCTGGGCTTGTAGAAGGGGATGTCGGCCAGCTGGCTGTCGGGGATGGGGATGTTGAAGCGGTCGCGGAAGGTGCGCACGTCGTCGTCCGACAACTTCTTGGCCTGGTGCGCGGTGTTCTTGCCCTCGCCCGAACTGCCCATGCCCCAGCCCTTGACGGTTTTGACCAACAGCACCGTGGGTTGACCCTGGGCCTTGTTGGCTTTGTCAAAGGCGGCGTAGACCTTTTGCGCGTCGTGGCCGCCGCGGCGCAGGCTCCAGATTTCGCTGTCGCTCATCTTGGCCACCATTTCCAGCGTGCGCGGGTCGCGGCCAAAGAAGTTTTTGCGCACAAACGCGCCGTCGTTGGCCTTGAAGGCCTGGTAGTCGCCGTCCAGCGTGTCCATCATCAGATTGCGCAGGGCACCGTCCTTGTCGCGGGCCAGCAAGCCGTCCCACTCCTTGCCCCAAATCAGCTTGATGACGTCCCAGCCGGCGCCGCGGAACTCACCTTCCAGTTCCTGGATGATCTTGCCGTTGCCACGCACGGGGCCGTCCAGGCGCTGCAGGTTGCAGTTGACGACAAAGACCAGGTTGTCCAGCTTTTCGCGGGCCGCCAGACCGATGGCGCCCAGGCTTTCGGGTTCGTCCATCTCGCCGTCACCGCAAAAGACCCAGACCTTGCGGTTGCTGGTGTCGGCAAAACCACGCGCGTGCAGGTACTTCAGAAAGCGCGCCTGGTAAATGGCCATCAAGGGCCCCAGGCCCATGCTGACGGTGGGGAACTGCCAGAACTCGGGCATCAGCTTGGGGTGCGGGTAGCTGCTCAGGCCCTTGCCGTCCACCTCTTGACGGAAGTTAAGCATTTGCTCTTCGGTCAAGCGGCCTTCCAGGAAGGCCCGCGCGTAGATGCCGGGCGAGCAGTGGCCCTGGATGTAGAGCAGGTCGCCGCCGTGCTCATTTCCAACTTCAGCACTTTCGGCATGCCAGAAGTGGTTGAAGCCGGCGGCAAACATGTGCGCCAGCGAAGCAAAGGAACTGATGTGACCGCCCAGGTCGCCGCCATCGGCCGGGTGCAGGCGGTTAGCCTTGACCACCAAGGCCATGGCGTTCCAACGCATGTAGGCGCGCAAGCGTCCTTCGAGTTCCAGGTTGCCGGGGCTGTGGGCTTCGTCGGCCGGCTCGATGGTGTTGACATAGCCGGTGTTGGCCGAGAACGGCATGTCGATGCTGCTTTGCCGTGCATGCTCCAGCAGCTGCTCCAGCAGGAAGTGCGCACGCTCGGCGCCCTCGTTGCCGATGACGGCGGTCAGCGCGTCCAGCCATTCACGGGTTTCCTGGGTGTCGGTGTCGGTGACTTTGAGTACCGGCGTGGACGGCTGCTGAGCGGACATGCTTGTCTCCTGAATGGGGCTTTTTGGAAATCGAGGCGGAGTGTGTCACATCTTTCTCAAATTTCAAATAGCGCTGATCAATTTCATTATATGAAATACAAAGGGTGAGAATGACTGCCAACGGATAATCTGCTTCATGCTTCCGACCCCTCCAACGCCACCCCGCGTGAGCGCACCGCTGCCCGCCGTCAAACAGCTGTTTGGCCGCTGGTGGCGCAGCCAGACCCCCGCGCGCCAGGACCGCTTTGCGACCCTGGCGCCCTTGCTCTCGGTGTTGCTGTTCCTGGCGGCCATCATTTCCGCCTTCTGGTACCTGCGCAACGAGGAAATCGAGCGTGAGACAGAGTCGGTCAAACGTGATACCGAAATCACCCAGCAACAAATCGGTCTGCGCCTGATCCAGAACCAGGAAGCGCTGATGCGGATGGCGCGCGAGCTGGTCACCAAGGACATCGACATCGATGAATTTGGCGGCCAAGCCACCGCCTTTGCCCGCGAACGCGCCGAAATCACCCACATCACCTGGGTCGACGCGCAACGAAAACCGCGCGCCAGCCACCTGGCGTTCATGTACCCCGCCGGCAGCAACGGCGTGGCCCTGGAACCCGTGCTGCCGCATCAGGGCCGCAGCTCAGAGTCGGAAATCACCTTCAAGGCGGCCCGCGACACCCGCACGGCGGCCTACTCGCGCGCCTTTGCCGATGGCTCAGGCTCCTACGTGTTTCAGCTGCATGTGCCTTTGATCGAGAGAAGCATTTTTGCGGGCGCGCTGGTGGTCGAGTATTCGGTGGAATCGCTGGTGCGCCACTTCGTGCCGGCGGATGTCTCGCAGCGCCACACGCTGTCGGTCATCAACGAGAAGCAGCAAACCCTGGCGGCCACGGTCACCCACCTGCCCGGCCAGGCCGCACGCCGCGCGCCCATCTACAGCGACGCCCCGCTGACGCCCGCGCTGAACGGTTTACTGCTGCGCGGCCAGGGCTGGCGCACCAGCATCGGCTTGATCAGCAACACGCTGTTCTGGATGGTGGTGGCGCTGTCGGTTCTGACGGTGTGGATGCTGCTAGGCACCTGGCGACACATGCGCCGGCGCAGCCAGATCCAGGGCGCGCTGGTGCAAGAGACCAACTTTCGCCGGGCGATGGAAAACTCCATGCCCACCGGCATGCGCGCGATGGACATGGAGGGCCGCATCAGCTATGTCAATGCCGCCTTCGGGCAGATGACGGGCTACGCCACGTCAGAACTGGTGGGCCGCGTGCCGCCCTACCCTTACTGGCCACCGGACCGCATCGAGGAAAACGGCCGCCTGCTGCAGCAAGAGTTGCAGGGCCGCAGCCCCAGTGGCGGCATTGAGGTCAAGGTCAAGCGCAAGGACGGTTTGGTCTTTGACGCCCGCATGTACGTCAGCCCGCTGATCGACCCCAAAGGGCAGCAGACCGGCTGGATGACCAGCATGACCAACATCACCGAATCCAAGCGCATCCGCGACCAACTCTCGGCCAGCCACGAACGGTTCACGACCGTGCTGGAGGGGCTGGACGCTTCGGTGTCGGTGTTGTCGGTGCAACAAGGCGAACTGCTCTTCACCAACCGCAGCTACCGCGTCTGGTTTGGCGGCGACGCGCGTGGCCATCAGACCATGTCTGGCGGTGCGGTGGGTCAGCCCTTTGACGCGGACCGCGACGAAGAAGTGGACAACCTGTCTGGGCTGCCCACCCAGGCACTCAGCGACGCCAGTGCCGGTGGCAGCCCGCGCGAGGTTTATGTCGACAGCCTGCAGCGCTGGTTTGACGTGCGCGCCCGTTACCTGCAATGGACCGATGGCCGATTGGCCCAAATGTTGATCGCCACCGACATCACCGCGCGCCTGCGCGCCGAAGAGCAGGCCGCTGCACAAGCAGAAAAAGCCCAGGTCACCAGCCGCCTGGTGACCATGGGCGAGATGGCGTCCAGCGTGGCGCACGAACTGAACCAGCCGCTGACGGCCATCACCAACTACTGCAACGGCATGGTCTCGCGCGTGAAGGCCGAGACCATCGAGCAGGCCGACTTGATCGCCGCGCTGGAAAAAACCGCGCGCCAGGCCGAACGAGCTGGCCAAATCATTCGCCGCATCCGTGCCTTCGTCAAGCGCAGTGAACCGCAACGCCAGCCGTCGCAGGCCAAGCAGATCATCGACGACGCGGTGGACCTGGCCGGCATTGAACTGCGCCGCCGCAACGTGGCCATTCGCAGCTATGTGGCGCAGCGCCTGCCCACCTTGATGTGCGACCCGATCCTGATCGAACAGGTGGTGCTGAACCTGCTGAAGAACGCGGCCGAAGCCATCGACAGTGCAGAGCTTCCAGCCAACCGGCGTCACATTGAACTGCGCGTGGTGCCGCGCCACACACCGGAAGAAGGTGGCGTCATCGAGTTCAGCGTCACCGACATGGGGCCGGGCATCAAGGACGAGGTCATCGGCCGTCTGTACGAGGCCTTCTTTTCCACCAAGGCCGAGGGGCTGGGCATCGGCCTGAGCCTTTGCCGCTCCATCGTCGAGTCGCACCGCGGCCGGATGAGGGCGCAGAACCTCTACAATGCCAGCCTGATCGTTGGCTGTCGGTTTTCGTTCACCTTGCCCGTTGAACTGCCTCAGCGAACCGACCCCGGCATGGCCTCGCCAGACCTTTCGGTTGAGACCCATACCACCACCCAGCTGACTGGCATCTAGCCAACAGTCGGCCCGACAAGGCGCCCCAAGCACATGAGCCTGATCCCCAAAAAAGGCACGGTCTACGTTGTTGACGATGACGAAGCCGTGCGTGATTCGTTGCAGTGGTTGCTCGAGGGCAAGGACTACCGCGTCAAGTGCTTCGATTCGTCCGAGTCGTTCCTGTCGCGCTTTGACCCGCGCGAGGTGGCCTGCCTGATCGCCGACATCCGCATGGACGGCATGAGCGGCCTGGAACTGCAAGACCGCTTGCTCGAGCGCAAGAGCCCCTTGCCCATCGTGTTTATCACCGGTCATGGCGACGTGCCGATGGCGGTGACCACGATGAAAAAGGGCGCGATGGACTTCATCGAAAAGCCCTTCAAGGAAGAAGAGCTGCTGGGCCTGGTGGAGCGCATGCTCGACGAAGCCCGCAGCGCCTTCAGCCAACACCAGGAGCAGGCCAGCCGCGATGCGCTGCTGTCGCGCCTGACCACCCGCGAAGCCCAGGTGCTGGAGCGCATCGTCGCCGGCCGTCTGAACAAGCAGATCGCCGACGACCTGGGCATCAGCATCAAGACGGTAGAGGCGCACCGCGCCAACATCATGGAGAAGCTCAACGCCAACACCGTGGCCGATCTGCTGAAGATCGCCCTGGGGGCGCAGACCAAGGTCTGAACCTGCCACCGTTTTTTTGCCAAGGCCGCTCCCAAAGCGGCCTTGCTTGTTTTCAGACCCCGCCGCGCGCCAGATCCACACGGCGGCACCAACCGAATTCTCTGGACATGCCCGCACAAGTCATCGACGGCAAAGCACTCTCCAACCAGTTGCGCCAGCAGGTCGGCCTGCAAGCCGCGGCCCTGACCGCCCAAGGGCGCCGACCCGGCCTGGCCGTGATCCTGGTGGGAAAAGACCCCGCCAGCACCGTTTATGTCCGCAACAAGGTCAAGGCCTGCGGCGACCACGGGCTGCACTCGGTGCTGGAGCAATACCCCGCCACGCTGACGCAGCTTGAACTGCTGGCCCGAATTGCCGCGCTGAACGCCGACCCGTCCATCCACGGCATCCTGGTGCAGATGCCGCTGCCCAAGCACATCGACCCGCAAGCGGTGATCGGCGCCATCGCCGCAGAAAAAGACGTGGACGGGTTTTCCTTGCACTCCGCCGGTCAGTTGATGGCCGGTTTGCCGGGTCTGCGACCGGCCACGCCTTTTGGTTGCATGAAGCTGATCGAAAGCACCGGCGTCCCCATCCGGGGCCAACATGCGGTGGTCATCGGCCGCAGCAACACCGTGGGCAAGCCGATGGCGCTGCTGCTGCTGCAGGCCAACGCCACGGTCACGGTCTGCCACAGCGGCACGCCCGACATCGGCCGGCACACCGCACAGGCCGACATCGTGGTGGCGGCCGTGGGGCGCCGCCACACGGTGACGGCACAGATGGTCAAGCCGGGCGCCATCGTCATCGACGTGGGCATCAACCGTGACGAACGTG
>JAYVSX010000268.1:0-3283 GCA_043774975.1 Rubrivivax sp. | reverse complement strand
AACCTTGACCGCGCTGCCCGCGCCGAACGCCCTTTAGACGTCAAGCCGCCATCATGTCCCGTTCAGCCCGCTGGGCCTGGATCATTGCAGCCACCGCCACCACCGGCGCGGTCCTGGTGCTGGCCTTTGTATTGAGCTTTGCCAACCCGGGTGGCAGTTTCTACGAGCGCAACTTTGTCTGGCTGTTCTGGTTGAACGTGGCGGTGGCCCTGCTGCTGGGCGTGGTGGTGCTGCTGGTGGCGCTGCGCCTGGCGCTGCGGCTGCGGCGCGGCAAGTTCGGCAGCCGTTTGCTGATCAAGCTGGCCGGCATCTTTGCGCTGGTGGGCCTGCTGCCGGGGCTGGTGATCTACACCGTGAGCTACCAGTTCGTTTCGCGCAGCATCGAGGCCTGGTTCGACGTCAAGGTGGCAGGCGCGCTGGACTCTGGCCTGGCCCTGGGCCGCGCCACGCTGGAAGCCATGGGCACCGACTTGGTGGGCAAGGCCCGCGTGGGCGCTGAGCGGCTGGTGGACAGCGGTGCCAGCGGCGCGCCATTGATGCTGGAGCGCCTGCGCGAACAAATCGGCGCCAGTGAAATCAGCCTGGTCAACGCCGGCGGCCAGGTGCTGCTAACCGCGGGAGGCGCGGTCACCGCCGGCGCACCCGAACGCCCCAGCGCCACCCTGCTGCGCACCGCCCGCAGCACCGGCAGCGCCAGCCAGGTGGAAGGCTTGGATGAAGAATCCCTGGGCCCCGGCAGCAAAGGCCCACGACTGCGTGCCCTGGCCCGGGTGCCACGCATCGAGGTTTCGCTGAGCAGCGGCGAAGACCGCTTCCTGATGGTCACCCAACCGCTGCCACGCACACTGGCCTTCCATGCGCTGGCCGTGCAGTCGGCCTACAGCGAATACCAGCAGCGTGCGTTGGCACGCGACAGCCTGCGCCGCATGTACATCGGCACCTTGACGCTGACCCTGGTGCTGGCGGTGTTTGTGGCCGTGCTGCTGGCCATCGTGTTGGGCAACCAGCTGGCGCGGCCGCTGCTGCTGCTGGCCGACGGCGTGCGCCAGGTGGCGGCCGGCGACCTGACCACCAAACCCGTCTTTGCCAGCGGCGACGAACTGGGCGGCCTGACACGCAGCTTTGCCGACATGACCGCGCAAGTGGCCGACGCACGCAGCCAGGTGCAGCGCGGCATGGGCCAGCTGGAAGCCGCCCGCACGCGGCTGCAAACCATTTTGGACACCCTGACCGCCGGCGTCATCGTGTTTGACCGCGACGGCAACATTGACACCGTCAACCCGGGCGCCACGCGCATCCTGCAGCGGCCGCTGTCGGCCTGGCGCGGGCGCAAGCTGTCGGAGCTGCCCGATCTGCAGGACTTTGCCGCCGGTGTGGAGCAGCGCTTTGAACTGTTGGCCACCAGCCCCGAGGCCGGCGAACGCGACCAGTGGCAAGAAAGCTTTGAGCTGAAGCGCGGCGACGGCACCACCTTGACGCTGCTGGTGCGCGGCGCCACGCTGACGCCCGAAAGCGCGCCGCTGTCGCCCAGTGGCCGCTCGCTGCCCGGCGTGCGGCTGATGGTCTTTGACGACATCAGCGACGTGGTCTCGGCCCAGCGCAGCGCGGCCTGGGCCGAGGTGGCCCGCCGCCTGGCCCACGAGATCAAGAACCCGCTGACGCCCATTCAACTGTCGGCCGAACGCCTGCAGTACCGCCTGGGCCACAAACTCGAAGGCGCCGACCAGGCCCTGCTGGCGCGCAGCGTCAACACCATCGTCAGCCAGGTGCAGGCCATGCAGACGCTGGTCAACGAGTTCCGCGACTACGCCCGCCTGCCCGCCGCCATGATGGCGCCGCTGGACCTGAACGCACTGGCCGGCGAAGTCCTGGTGCTGTATGGCCTGGCACAGGACAACGGCCTCTTGCGGAGCCGACTGCAAAGCGACCTGCCGCGCATCATGGGTGACATCACCCAACTGCGCCAGGTGATCCACAACCTGGTGCAGAACGCCCTGGACGCCGTGGCCGACCGCCCCGATGGCCAGGTGGAGCTGGTCACCAGCGTCGCCCGCGCTGAAAACGGCGACCTGCGCGCCGTGCGCCTGGCGGTCATCGACAATGGCCCTGGCTTTGCCGACAAAGTGCTCAAGCGCGCCTTTGAGCCCTATGTCACCACCAAGACCAAAGGCACCGGTTTGGGCCTGGCGGTGGTGAAAAAAATCGCCGACGACCACGGCGCGCGGCTGCGCGCTGCCAACATCCATGCCGGTGACGAACCCGACGGCCCCATCACCGGGGCCCGCGTTTCGTTATCATTTTCAAACTTTGCCGCCGACTCATGGGTTGAGTCCGCCGGAAACCTGAGCAGCGTCAGCGCGGCTTTGGGCCCGGCCACCAGCGGCAACACTAAGCGTTAGGCTACTGGCCCATGGCAACTATTCTGGTCGTGGACGACGAGCTGGGCATTCGGGCCTTGCTGTCCGAGATCCTCACCGACGAAGGACACACCGTCGAACTGGCCGAAAACGCCGCGCAAGCCCGGCAGGTGCGCGAGTCGTTGCGGCCCGACCTGGTGCTGCTCGACATCTGGATGCCCGACGTGGACGGCGTTACGCTGCTCAAGGAATGGTCGGCCGGCGGCATGCTGTCGATGCCCGTCATCATGATGAGCGGCCACGGCACCATCGACACCGCGGTGGAGGCCACCAAGGTCGGCGCCAGCGCCTTTCTGGAAAAGCCCATCACGCTGCAAAAGCTGCTGCGCGCGGTGGACCAGGCGCTGGTCAAACCCACCCAGCGCAGCGCCCCCGTGCTGAAACACAGCCGCCCGGACCTGATGGGTGGCGGCGACGTCACCACCACCCTGAGCATGGGCCTGACCGACCTGGTCAACAGCCCCCCCGAAGGCCCGCGCGCCGAACAAAGCTTTGACCTGGACCGGCCCTTGCGCGAAGCCCGCGACGCTTTCGAGAAAAGCTACTTCGAGTTCCACCTGGCCAAGGAAGGCGGCAGCATGACCCGCGTGGCCGACAAGACCGGGCTGGAGCGCACCCACCTGTACCGCAAGCTCAAGCAACTGGGCGTGGACCTGACGCGCAACAAGCGCGGCGGCGGCTGATCACCGCCCTGCTCGGTGCGTCGTGTCCAAGGCGTTCTGCGGCCTGTCTATAATGCGCGGCTCTGCATGGCCTGGTAGCTCAGTTGGTAGAGCAGCGGATTGAAAATCCGCGTGTCGGTGGTTCGATTCCGCCCCAGGCCACCAAGTTACTGCTTCAGGGAATCCCAAGATGTCCCAGAGCGT
>JAYVSX010000267.1:0-2234 GCA_043774975.1 Rubrivivax sp. | reverse complement strand
TTGGCAAAGCCGTAGATGCCCAAGCCGGGCGGCGACATCATCATCGTGGTGTCGCTCTTGATGGGCGCTGGGCTGCCGCTGGCCACCAGCTTGCGGTAGCTGGGCGCGGCCACCACCTGGCTGGCTTCCACCACATCCACCCCACTGGACCTGAGGTCGGCCAGGAACTGCGTGTACAGCCTGTCGGTGACGGCCTGGAAGTCGGGCTCGCCCACGCCCAGCAGCTTGTAGTACAGCGACGACGACGAACGCCCCGCCGCGCCAAACCCCGAGGTCTGTGCGTTGACGTTGTCAGCCATGATGAACTCCACCGCAAACACCGGCACCGCCACCCGCTTGATGCCCTTCAAGGCCTTGGTGTCGGCCATGGTGAAGCCTTTTTCAGCGGCGGCTGCGGCGTTGAAGCTGGCAGCCACGGTGAGAGGCGTGGTTTCTTCCTTGGCATGACTGGCAGCCGTGGTCAGCAACAAAGCGGTCGTGACCAAAGCCCTGGTCAGGGATTGCAGGTTGAATGAAGGCCGGATGGAGTGGGACATGGTGGGGTCTGTGACAAGTGGTTGAAGCCGCCAGCGTGGGCTTTCAAAAACCCTTGGCAACGACGGTGCCGTTGAAAGTGACGTCTCTTGCAGCTGCACCCACGGCACCACCGCGCAACACGGCGTTGTTGAAGGTGACGGTGCGGCCATCGGCAGCCACGCTGACGCCGGTACAGGCCGGGATGCCGATGCCACTGCCGTTGTCAAAACAGCTCAAGACTTGGCTGGCGATGCCCACCGTGGCTTGGGCCCGCACCACGCGAGCGCCGACCACATCCAACGTGACCAGGCTCAGCCCCGCCTGCGCCGCCGTACCGAGCACATTGAAGGTCAGCGTGCGCTTGCTGTTAAGCGACTCGATGGTACTGGCCGTGGGCGTGAAGCCGCCGCTGTTGTTGGTGCTCAGGCTGCCGCTGGTGCGGGCGTAGTCCACCGTGCCGTTCAACACCATGCCGCCACTGAGCGGCGTATTGGCAAAGCTGACGCGGGTGCCCGTGCCGTCGGTCACGGTGGTGTTGCAGGCCGCAGCACACGATGAAATCGTGGCTGGCAACTGCACCCGGCTGACGGTGAACGCGGCCGTGCCGGTTTGGTTGAGCACCAGCTGCGAGCCGTCCGACAAGCGCAGCGCGATGGAACGGATGGTGCTGCCACCACCGGCGTCGATGGTGCTGTCGCTGCTGGTCAGGGCGCGGACCGGGTTTCCGTTGAGCGTCAGGTTGCTGCTGGTGCCGGCGGGCAGGTCAGCCAGCGACCATGCGGCGCCGGGCGCGTCGCCAAGCAGGCTGCCATTCAGCGTGAGGCCGCCACTGAGCGGCGTGTTGGCGAAGGCCACCGTCACCGGATGACTGGCGCCGCTGGCAGGCGTGATGGTGACACCGCAGGCGCTGTTGCAGGTGTTGACGGCGCTGCGGGCGGCCAGGTCGTAGTACGACACGCTGATGTCGCCGGTGGCGGACACACCCACCGTCACCTCTACCCGGGTGGCAGGCGCGTTGGTGACGCGGAAGAAGCGGTAGCTGAGGGCGGCTTTGACGACGCCAACCTCAAAGCCGTCGGCCTGCGGCGTCAGGCTGGTGGCTGCTCCAGCGGCCGTGGTGCCGGCCACCGTGAGGCTGCCGCTGGCGCTGGGCGCGCCGCCGCCTCCGCCTCCGCCTCCGCCACCCACGGGCGGTGCCGCCGCCGCAGCATAGGCCGCTGCCAGCGTGGAAGGCGAGGTGGTGGCCAGGATGCTGGCCAGCGTGCTGCCGTTGGCCACCATCTGCGAAATGGCGGTCAAGGCGGTGCCGTAGCTGTTGATGCCGGAGCCAAAGGTTGGCAGCGTGGTGGTGATGTTCAGCCCGGCCGGCAAATTGAAGCTGCTCATCAACTGGGTCACCGCGCTGCCATAGGACGTGGCGTCCAGGGTGCCGCTGGTGGCGGTGGCGGTGCGCGCAGCGTTCAGCGCCAGCGTGGTCAGTGGGGTGAGCATGGTGGTCACGCTGGCGCCGTTGGCGGCCACCAGGCTGACCAAGGGCGAGCCCACGGGCACGCTCACCGTGGCTAGGGTGACTTCATCAACGTAACTGCCGCCCGTGGCCTCGACCCACAGTGATCCACTGCCCGTCGGCACCGTCAGGCTGTAGTTGCCGGCCGCGTTGGATGTGGTGCAGCTGCCCAAGGCAGCGCCGCGCGCGTTGGCCACCACCGTGTAGGCGC
>JAYVSX010000266.1:0-8416 GCA_043774975.1 Rubrivivax sp. | reverse complement strand
GCCAATCAAGCAGCCAGAACGACAGGCTCAAGGAAGCGACCCTGGAAAGCAACCGCCACACGCGACTGCGGCCTGGGCAGAAGCTTAAGCAATGCTCTCGACTTGGCGGCTTTGTTGGTAGGCCATGCCAAAACGGTTGGCCAGGAAGTCGGGCAGCGCCACTTCTTCTTGGCGCACAAAGCCACGCTGCGGCAGTTTGCCCTGGCGAAACAGGTCCACCGCTGCGCAAATGCCCGCGGCGGTGGTGATCTGAATGGCCGACAGCGGCGCCGTGGGGTCGCGCTCAGCAAAGATCTTGCGCGCAAAAACCTCTTGCAGCAGCACACCGTTTTTCATGCCACTGACGGTGACGAACACCAGCACCACATCCTGCATGGTGGCGGGCATGCTCTTGCGCATGATGTCCTTCAGCAGTTGCTGGTCAGCCGCCAGAGCCAGGTCTTCCAGCAGGAACTTCATCAGATCGCGGTGGCCAGGGTAGCGCACCGTCTTGTAGTCCAGGTTTTGCACCTTGCCGGCCCAGGTTTCACACAAGGTGCCCAGGCCACCACTGGTGTTGAAGGCCTCGTACTCGGTGCCGTCCAGGCTGAAGTGCTCCAGGCCCTCCAGCGGCAACGCGGATATGAACTGGCCACCGTGAATGGCCTCACAAGGGTGGCAGTACTCGTTGATCAAGCCGTCCACCGACCAGGTCAGGTTGTACTTGAGCTGGTTGGTCGGAAAGGCTGGCAGCGCACCGACGCGCATCTGCACATCGCGCACTTCGTCAAACTGCTTGGCCAGGTGGTGGGCCACGATGCCAATGAAACCGGGGGCCAAGCCGCATTGCGGCATGAAGGCGGTCTGGGCGGTGACCGCCATGTCCTTGATGGCCTTGGTGGCGGCCACGTCTTCGGTCAGGTCGAAGTAGTGGCAGCCACTTTCCAGAGCAAGGGTCGCCGCGGTGATGGCCAGGTGGTAAGGCAATGCGTTGACGACGGTGTCTTTGCCCCTCAGATGGGCGGCCAAGACAGCGGTGTCTTCCGTATCGAATTCGGCTGTCGGTATGCCTTCAGCGGACAACGCGGCCAGGTAGCGCGCGTTCTTGTCCATGACCGTGACCTGATAGTCACCCGTGGCGTGCAGAAGGCGGGCGATGGTTTGGCCGATGTGGCCAGCGCCGAGCAAGGCGACTTTCATGGGGCGGTCTCCGTTGAAGTGCAGGCTGCTCGCCCCCTGGGCAAGCCAAAACATGACTCTAGGGGGCGGAGCTGTCAAAAGAAACACTCAGATAGTCATAGTCATTGGCAGAGCTGTCATTTCGTCAATTGGAAATGTCGTTGAGACGATTCATCGACATGAACTGGCGACCGAAACGGGGACCTGGAGAGCACTGCACGAGAGGCGCCATGTGCGCCTGCAAGTGCATCGCTGCCGCTCAATCGCCACAAACTGAAGGGTGCACAGCGCGCCTCAGGGCCCCAGAGCCGCGGCCCAGTTCTGGCACCGATGACCCCCAAAAAGCCAAAAGGGCTAGCCCCTTTAGAGAGCTAACCCTTTGATTCTTTTTGGTCGGGATGGCGGGATTCGAACTCGCGACCCCTTGCACCCCATGCAAGTGCGCTACCAGGCTGCGCTACACCCCGACTGAGATCCGCATTATAGGGGCTGCGCAGCGCCTTCCGGCGTCAGCAGCTCGCGAATTGAAAGCAGTTCGCTGCGCAACTGCGGCAGGTCCACGCGCGTCGACATGGACTGTGACATCACCGGCACATCGACCCGGTCTGCCGCCGGGTGCATGAGCAGCATGGCCGCGGCTGACTCAATGATCGAACCTTCGTCTTCGTCTTCCAGCCCCGCCTCGGCTGCTGCCGCCGCGGCGCGCAGGCTGGCCGCAGAGTCGGCCAAGCGGTTGCGCGCACCGCTGATGGTGAAGCCTTGGTCGTACAACAATTCGCGGATGCGCCGAATCAGCAGCACTTCGTGGTGCTGGTAATAGCGCCGATTGCCGCGCCGCTTCATGGGTTTGAGTTGCGTGAACTCTTGTTCCCAGTAGCGCAACACGTACGGCTTGACCCCACACAGTTCGCTCACTTCACCGATGGTGAAGTAACGTTTAGCGGGAATCGGAGGGAGCGCTTTCTCCATTGAAATCAATGGGATCAGTAAAGAAAGCTAGACTCTACTCGAAGTCTCCTTCGGGCGGGGTGTCGCCTTGCACGATCGACTTCAACTTGTGGCTGGCGTGGAAAGTGACCACGTTGCGTGCCTTGATGGGGATCGATTCACCGGTGCGCGGGTTGCGCCCTGGGCGGGGCGCCTTGCGCCGAATGTTGAAGTTCCCAAAACCCGACAGCTTGACGTCTTTGCCGGTCACCAAGGTGCCGTGCACGATCTCGAAAAAGCCCTCGACCATGTCCTTGGACTCACGCTTGTTCAGGCCCAGGCGGTCGAACAGCAGTTCGGCCAGCTCGGCTTTGGTCAGGGTGGGAGCTTCCAGCGAAGGCAGGATGACGCCGTCGTTGGTGTTGTCTTCGGTGTCCATGTTCAGTGGGGTCCTCTCAGGCGCGCAAACGTGCACCACCGGCCTGCCCTGCCCTGGCAACCGCCGCGGTCATGGTGGCTTCGATGCGCTCTTCGGTCAAGGTGCTGTCAAAGGCCAACAGCTCCAGCCGCACGGCCAGACTGCGCTCATCTTCGGCCATGCCAGCCACTGCCGCGGCGGGTTTGTAGACGTCGAACAGCGCCGCAGTGCGGATCAGACCCGCTGGGTCGGCTTGCAGTGCTTCGATCAAGGCATCGTGGGTGATGTTGTCCTTGACCACCAGGGCCAGGTCACGCGACACCGGTTGCTGGCGTGACACCGGCTTGAATTCGGGCACCGGGCGGTCGAGCACAGCGTCGAGGTCCAGCTCAAACATCACCGGCGCCACCGGCAACTCATAGGCTTGACGCCACTGGGGGTGCAACTCACCCACGTGGCCCAGCAAGCGGTCGCCCAGCATCACCGCAGCGCAACGCCCGGGGTGCATGGCGGCATGCTCTGCGGCCACAAAGCAGGGTTTCAGCGGGCTGAGCAAAGCCTCGATGTCGCCTTTGGCGTCGAAAAAATCCACGCCTTGTTCTGGGGTGCCCCATTGAGCCCTGTCGGCGCTGCCATAGGCCACGGCGGCTACGCGCATCGGTTGGTGGACACCCGCCACCGTCAACGCGCCGTCCGCCACCGCCGCGTCCCGCATGAAGACGCGGCCCAACTCGAAGACCCGCACGCGGGCGGCCTTGCGCGTCAGGTTGTGGCGCAAAACGCCCACCAAGCTGCCCAGCAGGCTGGATCGCATCACCGACAAGGGCGCCGCAATGGGGTTGAGCACCTTGATGGGATTGGCGTTTCCGGACAGCTCATGCTCCCAGCGCTCTTCAACAAAGCTGAAGTTGATGGTTTCCTGGTAGTCCAGCGCGGCCAAGGCACGGCGCACGTCGTGCGTGCTGCGCCGCGCTTCACGGCGCAGGCGGGCGGTGATGGGCGCGATCGGTGGTGTGGTGGGCAACTTGTCGTAGCCCATCACGCGGGCCACTTCTTCGATCAGATCCTCTTCGATGGCCAGATCGAACCGCCAGCTCGGTGGCGTCACAGTCAAGGTGCCATCGCCACTGACGCAGGCCAAGCCCAGGCGGGCAAAAACTTCGGCGCACTGAGCCTGGGTCACCGGCATGCCGATGACCCTGCAAGCGCGGGCCACCCGCAGCGTCACGGGCTTGGCCTGCGGCAAACGCAGCACCTGGTCGTCCATGGGGCCGGCCTGGCCGCCGCAGATGTCGATGATGAGCTGGGTGATGCGTTCAATGTGCTGCACCGTCAACGCCGGGTCCACCCCGCGTTCAAAGCGGTGACCGGCGTCAGTGCTGAAATTGAAGCGGCGTGAACGGCCCTGCACGGCTTGCGGCCACCAGAAGGCGGCTTCGACGTACACGTTCTGGGTGTCGTCCGACACCGCAGTGGCGTCACCGCCCATGATGCCGGCCAGCGACTCCACGCCTTGTGCGTCGGCAATGACGCCCACCTGGTCGTCCACTTCAATGGTGCTGCCGTTGAGCAGCTTCAGCGTTTCGCCTTTTCCCTCCACCACGCGGCCCCAGCGCACGACCAGCTTGTCGTGGATCTTGTCCAGGTCGAAGATGTGCGAAGGGCGACCGAACTCAAACATCACATAGTTCGAGATGTCGACCAAGGCCGTGACGCTGCGTTGTCCGCAGCGGGCCAAGCGGTCCACCATCCAGGCCGGTGTGGTGGCTTGGGTGTTCACGCCGCGAACCACGCGCCCCGAAAAACGGCCACACAGATCGGGCGCTTGCACCTCGACCAGCAACTTCTGCTGATGGCTGGGCGTCACAGGCGCAATGATGGGCGTCTTCAGCGGTGAGCCGGTCAGCGCCGCGACTTCCCGCGCCACGCCAAACACGCTCAAACCGTGGGCCAGATTGGGCGTCAGCTTCAGCGTGAAAACGGTGTCGTCGAGCTTCAGCAGGTCGCGCACATTGGTGCCCAGGGGAGCGTCTGCGGGCAACTCCAACAAACCGCCGTGGTCGTCGGCAATCTTCAGCTCGCGGGCTGAACACAGCATGCCACTGCTGTCCACGCCGCGCAGCTTGCCCACACCAATCTTGAACGGCTTGCCATCTTCGCCGGGTGGCAGCTCAGCGCCGACCATGGCCAAAGGCACGCGGATGCCAACGCGGGCATTGGGGGCGCCGCAGACGATTTGCAAGGGCCCTTGCGGCGTCAGCGGCCCGGCATCAACCATGCACACGCGCAGCCGGTCGGCTTGCGGATGCTGCTCGGCGCTGATGATCTGCGCCACCACGATGCCGGTGAAAGGCGGTGCCACCGGGCGCAGTTCTTCGACCTCCATGCCGCTCATGGTCAGCAGGTCGGCCAACTGCTGGGTGGTCAAGGGCGGGTTGCAGAACTCGCGCAACCAGGACTCTGAGAATTGCATGCTGTGCTCGGTGGTCTGGGTTTGGTGCGGGTGTCGAGAGGTCGAGAGGTCGCTTTGGTCGGCCGGGGGCCATGCAACCCAGCGGTCAGTTGAACTGGGTCAGAAATCGCAGGTCGCCGTCAAACATCAATCGCAAGTCGTCAATGCCATAGCGCAGCATGGCCAGGCGGTCGGGACCCATGCCAAAGGCAAAGCCGATGTGCTCTTCGGGATCGAGCCCGTAATTGCGAACCACGTTGGGGTGGACCTGGCCCGAGCCGGCTACTTCTAGCCAGCGGCCGGCCAAGGGGCCACTGCGAAAAGCGATGTCGATCTCGGCGCTGGGCTCCGTGAACGGAAAGAAGCTGGGGCGAAAGCGAACATCAAAATCGTCGGTCTCGAAAAACTCACGCACGAAGGAACTGAACACGACCTTCAGGTCCTTGAAGCTCACGTTTTGGCCGATCCACAGGCCTTCGCACTGGTGGAACATGGGCGAGTGCGTGGCGTCGCTGTCGACACGGTAGGTGCGGCCTGGTGCAATCACGCGAATCTCGGGCATGGGCTGGCCTGCGGCCAGCAGGTGAGCGTAGCGCGCCGCATGTGCACGGGCATAGCGCACCTGCATCCGGCTGGTGTGCGGGCGCAGGTTCAGCCAATGGCCTTGGGCGTCCTTCATGTCGACGTAGAAGGTGTCCTGCATCGACCGCGCGGGATGGTTCTCGGGGTTGTTCAACGCCGTGAAGCTCATCCAGTCGGTTTCGATCTCGGGGCCTTCAGCCACATCAAACCCCATGCTGGAAAAGATGGCCTCGATGCGCTCGATGGTGCGACTCACCGGGTGCAAGCCACCCGTTCCACGCTGGCGGCCCGGCAACGTCACGTCCAGTGCTTCGGCGCGCAGTTGCTTTTGCAGCTCGGCTTTGGACAGTTGCTCACGCGCCGCCGTCAGCAGGGCCTCGATGCGCGCCTTGGCCTGGTTGATCTGCGCACCGCGGGTCTTCTTGTCGTCGGGTGACAGTGCGCCCAGGCCCTTCAGCAGATCGGTGACACGACCGCTCTTGCCCAGGTAGCGGGCTTTGGCGTTTTCAAGCTCTGCACCTTGCAGCGCCAAGGCGAAATCAGCCTGGGCAGAAGCCACGAGCGTATCGAGATCGTTCATGTGGGAAAACAAAAGACAATAAAAAAGGCCGCCCCGAGGTGACGGCCTTCGAATGCTCGAAATCACCGCCGGGACAAGGTCCTGGCGACGGTCAATCAAGCCAACTGAGCCTTCACCTTGTCGACGATGCTGGCAAAACCAGCCGGGTCGTGGATGGCCATGTCCGACAGGACCTTGCGGTCGATGTCGATCTGGGCTTTTTTCAGGCCCGCCATGAACTTGCTGTAGGTGACGCCCAACTCACGGCTGGCGGCGTTGATGCGCGCAATCCAGAGTTGACGGAACACCCGCTTGCGGGTGCGGCGGTCACGGTAAGCGTATTGACCCGCCTTCATCACCGCCTGTTTGGCGATGCGATAGACGTTCTTGCGGCGGCCGCGGTAGCCCTTGGCAAGGGCCAGAATCTTCTTGTGGCGGGCGTGTGCCGTTACACCACGTTTAACGCGAGGCATGTGTGTGCTCCTTGTGCTGTGGTGTTAAAGGCCGGCGAAAGGCAACATTTGGGCCATGTGGCCCATGTTGGTTTTGTGCACGCTCACCGTGCCACGCAACGCGCGCTTGCGGGCGGTGCTCTTCTTGGTGAGGATGTGGCGCTTGAACGCTTGTCCACGCTTCACGGTGCCACCGGGGCGGACGCGAAAGCGCTTCTTGGCGCCGCTCTTGGTCTTCATCTTGGGCATTGCTGCTCCTTCTTGGTTTGCTGCTGCAGGCGACCCCGATTGCCGGGGTGCTTGTTGGCCTGCAGCCGCTTCTTGTCTGACGCTCCGGTGACCAGACCACAGCGTCAGCGTTTCCGTTCTATCTGTCTAACCGCTTATTGATCCACTTACTGAACCGCTTACTTCCGCTTGGGCGCCAGCACCATGATCATCTGGCGGCCCTCGAGCTTGGGCATGTGCTCGACCATCGCAACATCAGCCAGTTCGTCGCGAATGCGCTCCAGCATGCGCATGCCGATGTCCTGGTGGGTGATCTCGCGGCCCCTGAACCTGAGTGTGACCTTGCCTTTGTCGCCGTCTTCCGAGATGAAACGACGCAGGTTGCGCATCTTGATGTTGTAGTCGCCGTCGTCCGTGCCCGGACGAAACTTGACTTCCTTGATCTCAATGACCTTCTGCTTGCTCTTGGCTTCGGCGGCCTTCTTTTGTTCCTGGTACTTGAACTTGCCGTAGTCCATCAACCGGCATACCGGGGGATCTGCCGTGGCCGCAATCTCGACCAGATCAACGTCCAATTCCCCTGCCATGCGCAGCGCTTCCAACGTGGTGACGATGCCGAGCGGCTCGTTTTCGACCCCGTTCAGGCGCACGTTGAGCGCCATGATTTCCCGGTTCAGACGGTGTTTGCGCTCCGCGTTGGGCACGCGGCGGTCCATAAAAGTAGCGATGGTTCCAGCTCCTGATGCAACCCGAAGGCCTCGGGCCACGAAAAAATCAAACGCACGCCCGGTGTCTTACACCTTGGAGGCGATGTCACTGTCGATCTTCTGGAGGAAGTCTGATAGCGGCATCACACCGAGGTCAATGTTCCCCCGGGCGCGCACGGCAACAGCCCCGTTTGCCTTTTCCTTGTCGCCAACGACCAGGATGAACGGGACCTTTTGCATGGAATGCTCGCGGATTTTATAGTTGATTTTCTCGTTGCGCAAATCAAGCTGTACCCTAAGCCCTTGTTTTTGCAGCATTTTCACCACCTCAGCGGCGTAAACGCCTTGGGCGTCGGTGATGGCGGCCACCACCACCTGCGTCGGCGCCAGCCAAACCGGCAGGGCTCCGGCGTGCTGTTCAATCAAGATCCCGATGAAACGCTCCAGGCTGCCCACGATGGCCCGGTGCAGCATCACCGGGTGCTTGCGTTCGCTGCTCTCGGCCACGTAAACCGCATCCAGCCGCTCGGCCATCGAGAAGTCAACCTGCATCGTGCCGCACTGCCATTGGCGGCCGATGGCGTCTTTCAGCGTGTATTCGATCTTGGGGCCGTAAAAGGCACCGTCGCCGGGCGCGATCTCGAACTGGCAGCCTGATGCCTTCAAACTCTCGATCAGGGCGCTCTCAGCCTTGTCCCAGATTTCGTCAGACCCGATGCGCGCCGCCGGCCGCGTGGCCACCTTGTAGATGATGTCCTTGAAGCCGAAGTCCTTGTAGACGGTCTGCAGCAGCGCCGTGTAGGCCACGCACTCGGGCAGGAGCATGTCTTCGGTGCAGAAGATGTGGCCGTCGTCCTGCGTGAAGCCGCGCACGCGCATGATGCCGTGCAGCCCGCCCGTGGGCTCGTTGCGGTGGCACTGGCCGAACTCGCC
>JAYVSX010000265.1:0-17320 GCA_043774975.1 Rubrivivax sp. | reverse complement strand
GCCAAGGTCAATGCCAACGCACCCGAGGCCTACCGGGGCCTGGACCGTTTTGTGGCGCGCAAGAAAGTGGTGGCCGACCTCGACGCCTTGGGCTTGCTGGTCGAGACCAAGAAGCACCGCCTGCAGGTGCCACGCTGCGCCCGCACCGGCCAGGTGGTGGAGCCGATGCTCACGGACCAGTGGTTTGTGGCTGTCAACAAGGCCGGCGCCGACGGCGTCAGCATTGCCGACAAGGCCCGTCGTGCGGTCGGCAGCGGCGAGGTGCGTTTTGTGCCCGAGCAATGGGTCAACACCTACAACCACTGGATGGACAACCTGCAGGACTGGTGCATCAGCCGCCAGCTGTGGTGGGGGCATCAGATTCCGGCTTGGTACGGATCGGGTGGCGAACTTTTCGTGGGTCGCAGCGAAGAAGAAGCCCGCCGACGTGCCACCGCGGCTGGCTACAGCGGCAGCCTGACCCGCGACGAAGACGTGCTCGACACCTGGTACTCGTCGGCCCTGGTGCCCTTTTCAACCCTGGGCTGGCCGGCCAAGACGGTGGAGCAAGACCTGTTCCTGCCCAGCACCGTGCTCGTCACCGGTTTTGACATCATCTTTTTCTGGGTCGCCCGGATGATCATGATGACCACCCACTTCACGGGCAAGGTGCCGTTCAAGGACGTCTACATCCACGGCCTGGTGCGCGACGCGCAAGGCCAGAAGATGAGCAAGAGCGAAGGCAATGTGCTCGACCCGGTCGATCTGATCGATGGCATCGAACTCGGCCCCTTGCTGGACAAGCGCACCACCGGCCTGCGCAAACCCGAGACCGCACCGCGGGTGCGCAAGCAGACCGAAAAGGAATTCCCGGCCGGCATCCCCGCCTTTGGGGCCGATGCCCTGCGCTTCACGATGGCCAGCTACGCCACGCTGGGCCGCAACATCAACTTCGACGCCAAGCGCTGCGAGGGCTACCGCAATTTCTGCAACAAGCTCTGGAACGCCACCAAGTTTGTGTTGATGAACTGCGAAGGCCAGGACTGCGGCTTGAAAGAGCACAGCAAGGCCGAGTGCGCGCCCGGCGGGCCCTTCCACGGCTACATGTCGTTCTCGATGGCCGACCGCTGGGTCACCGGTGAGCTGCAAAGGGTCGAAGCCGCCGTCACGCAGGGCTTTGCCGACTACCGCCTGGACACCGTGGCCAGCGCGATCTACAGCTTTGTCTGGGACGAGTACTGCGACTGGTACCTGGAAATCGCCAAGGTGCAAATCGCCCAGGGCAGCCCAGCCGAACAGCGCGCCACGCGCCGCACGCTGATCCGCACGCTGGAGACCGTGCTGCGCCTGCTGCACCCGGTGGCACCTTTCATCACCGCGGAGCTGTGGGAAACCGTGGCCGTGGTGGCGGGCCGCAAAGCGGTCGGCGCTGCAGTCAGTATCGTGACCGCCAGCTACCCGCAGGCCCAACTGGAAAAAGTGGACCCGGCCGCCGACGAATGGATGAATCGCCTGAAGGCGGTGGCCGCAGAAATCCGCCGCTTGCGCAGCGAGATGAGCTTGTCCCCAGGCGAGCGGGTGCCATTGCTGACACTGGGCGACGAGGCCTTTGTGCGCAGCGCCACGCCCGTGCTGCAGGCACTGGCCCGGCTGGCCGAGGTCAAGCCCAGCGCGGACGAAGCCACGTTTGCAGCGGCCACACAAGCCTCACCAGTCGCGCTGTGCGGTGACTTGCGCTTGTCGTTGCAGGTGCAGATCGATGTGACCGCAGAACTCGTCCGGCTGGACAAAGAGATCGCCCGTCTGCAAGGCGAGATACCGAAGGCCGAAGCCAAACTGGCCAATGAAAACTTCGTGGCCCGCGCCAAGCCCGAGGTGGTGGAGCAGGAACGCGCCCGCCTGGCCGACTTCAAGCAGGCTCTGGCACGCCTGCAGGACCAGCGCGCCCGCCTCGCGACTGCAGCCTGACCGAACGCGGCGGCTGCGCCATGTGCAGCACCGCGTCGATGCGCTCAGCCACCACCCAGGCGCTGCGCAAACGGGACTCGCGCGTGGTGCTGGCCACGCGGGGGGTGACCTGCAAGGTGTCGATGTGTCGCAGCGGCCGGCCGGGGTCCTGCGCCCCAGGTTCCATGCTGTCCAGCCAGGCCGCGGCCACGGGCCCATCGGTCAAGGCGTGAGCCAAGGCATGTTCGTCAAAGATGTCTGAGTGAGCCAGGCTCACGATCACCTGGTTGTGCTTGGCCAGGCTGAGCAAGCGGTCGCCAAACAGCCCATCGAAGCGGGCGTAATGGGTCAACAACACACAAACCGCGTCACTGTTGCGCATCAGGTCGATCAAACCGACAGGCTCGATACCGGCTTTCGCCCAACTGGGGTCGGTTGCATGCACGCCCGGGTCGTAGCCCAGCACCTTGGCGCCAAAGGCAGACAACAAATTGGCCAGGGCCTGGGTGGTGGCCGTTGCACCCACCAGACCCACCACGCTGCCGCCCACTTCGCGGCCGACCAACAGCCCTTCGTCACTGACGATGGGCACCCGCCTCATCATGGCCAACACGGCACCCAGAACAAACTCGGCTTCCGCCGCTGCGCTGGCACTGGTGGCACGTGCCACCTCGACCCCGGCCCTGGCGCAAGCGTCCAGGTCGATGTTTTCCACGCCAGCTGAAACCCGACCCACCACACGAAGATGGGGCGCATGCCACAGCACGCTGGCATCCAGCGTGACCGACGGCGGAACGATGGCAGCCCGGGTCGTGGACAGCGCAGCACGAAAGGCGATGGGGTCGAAGGCCAACTCGGGCGCGAAACGCACCTGGTGCCGAGCGCCCAGCCATTTCTGAACGTCCGCGTGAACGGGCTCGACGATCAGCACGTCCATGGGCACCAGTGGCAATGTGTCATCAAATTCTGCGTGGTCCACATGCCAGAATCGGCCAAACAGCTCTCAACCTTAGTCCTCATGCACATAAAGAAGGCAATTTTCCCGGTCGCGGGCCTTGGCACACGTTTTTTGCCGGCCACCAAAGCCCAGCCCAAGGAAATGCTGCCCGTGGTCGACAAGCCACTGATCCAGTATGCCGTGGAAGAAGCCTACGCGGCAGGGGTGCGCGAGATGATCTTTGTGACCGGGCGCCACAAGCGCCCCATCGAAGACCATTTCGACATGACGTATGAGCTGGAAGTGGCGCTGGAACAGGCCAACAAGCACGAACTGCTGGCGGTGGTGCGCAGTGTCAAGCCCGATGACATGGAGTGCATCTATGTGCGCCAAGCCCAGGCCTTGGGCCTGGGGCACGCTGTGCTGTGCGGCCAGAAGCTGGTCGGCAACGAGCCCTTTGCCGTGTTGCTGGCCGACGACCTGATGGTGGACGAAGAGCCGGTGCTCAAACAAATGGTGGCGCAGTATGCCGAGTGGCGTGCGTCCATCATCGCGGTGCAGGAAGTGCCGGCGCAACACACCCGGCGTTACGGCATCGTGGCGGGAACGGACGTCAACGACAGGTTGGTGGACGTCAACCGCATCGTGGAAAAACCTGCCCCGGAAGAAGCCCCTTCGCGCCTGGGTGTTGCCGGGCGCTACATCCTGACACCTGGCGTGTTCCACGAAATCGCCACGCAGCCGCGCGGCGTGGGCGGCGAGATTCAACTCACCGACGGCATTGCTTCACTGCTGCGGCGAGAGAAGGTTTTTGCCTACCGCTACCGCGGCCGACGCTACGACTGCGGCAGCAAGGAAGGCTTCTTGGAGGCCAACGTCGAGTTGGCGCTGGCCCATCCCCAACTGGGCCCCGGGTTCCGGGACTACCTGAAGACCCTTCAGCTCTGAGCCTGGCAGATCAGCGC
This sequence comes from Rubrivivax sp., assembly GCA_043774975.1. Taxonomy (GTDB): domain Bacteria; phylum Pseudomonadota; class Gammaproteobacteria; order Burkholderiales; family Burkholderiaceae_C; genus Rubrivivax. Next base: position 13,492 of record JAYVSX010000265.1, on the reverse strand, counting down.
CGCTTGAGCACGTGGCTGAAGTCGTTGCCAGCGGTGGTCTGCTCCACCAAATCATTGCCAGTCTGGCGCGCGAAAGCCTGAAAGTCGCGCACGGATCCAGCGTCGGTGGACACCACGCGCAGCAATTCCCCACTGACCATTTCCGACAGCGCCTTCTTGGCCTTCAGGATCGGCAGCGGGCAGTTCAAGCCACGGGTATCGAGTTCTCGGTTGACTTCCATCATGTCATTCATTCTAAGGGTGCGACCGCAACCTGATGAACGCGGGATCGTGCCCACGCAACCACAACCTGTCGCTTGACGCGCAGTCCAGGACTCATGCCGGAAACACGCCGGTCGACAGGTAACGGTCGCCGCGGTCGCAGACGATGAAGACGATGGTGGCGTTTTCCAGTTTCTGCGCCAACTGCAAAGCCACCCAGCAGGCGCCGGCCGCAGAGATTCCTGCAAAGATCCCTTCCTCGCGGGCCATGCGGCGAACCAGATCTTCGGCATCGGCCTGACTGACCAACATCAACTCATCGACGCCTCGCGGGTCGTAGATCTTGGGCAGGTAGGCCTCGGGCCATTTGCGGATGCCCGGAATGCGTGACCCTTCAGATGGCTGCGCCCCGATGATGCGCACAGCAGTGCTGCGCTCCTTCAGGTAGCGCGACACGCCAGTGATCGTTCCGGTCGTTCCCATGGCGCTGACAAAATGCGTCACCGTGCCCTGGGTATCGGCCCAGATCTCAGGCCCGGTGGTCTCGTAGTGCACGCGCGGGTTGTCGGCGTTGGCAAACTGGTCCAGCACCCGGCCCTTGCCTTCGCGCGCCATCTGGTCGGCCAGGTCGCGCGCGTACTCCATGCCACCCGAGCGCGGCGTGAGGATCAACTCAGCGCCAAAGGCCTTCATGGTTTGCGCGCGCTCGATCGACAGGTCCTCGGGCATGATCAACACCATGCGGTAGCCCTTGATCGCGGCAGCCATCGCCAGCGCAATGCCGGTGTTTCCCGAAGTGGCTTCGATGAGTGTGTCGCCGGGCCGGATCTCGCCGCGCTCCTCGGCGCGCCGGATCATGCTGATGGCGGGCCGGTCCTTCACCGATCCGGCCGGGTTGTTGCCTTCCAGTTTGCCCAGAATCACGTTGCCCCGCGCGGCGATGGCGGCGCCAGGTAAACGCTGCAACTGCACCAAGGGCGTGTGCCCGATGGCGTCTTCCAGCGTCTTGTAGACCACCTGCTGTTTCATGTTGTTCTCCTGAATCGCTGGCAATTGTCGCAGTCAGCACAGAAGGCCTCGGCTTGCATGTGATAATCCGGCTCGCTTCGGCGTGCCCCATGGCACTCCTGCCCTCGTGACGAAATCGGTAGACGTAGCGGATTCAAAATCCGCCGCCGCAAGGCGTGCCAGTTCGAGTCTGGCCGAGGGCACCAGCCAGGGTTTCATGGCGCCTCAACGCACAGCCAATGCCCACACTACCGCCGATCACCAAGTACTTCATGTTCGCCTGCCTGGCGGCTTTTTGTGTGGTGCAACTGTTCCAACCGCTGGTGTTTTGGTTGGGGCTGTGGCCGGTCGACTCCGGCCGATTCATGCCTTGGCAATTGGTGAGTTACGCACTGCTGCATCACGACTTGGCCCATTTGTTTTTCAACATGCTGGGCATTTGGATGTTTGGCGCCGAGTTGGAACGCCTGTGGGGGCGCAACCGCTACATCCAGTTTGGCGTGGTCAGCGCGTTGACGGCCGCGCTGGCCCAACTCTTGGTCACCCACCTCATGGGCAGTCGCGGTTACACCGTGGGCGCCTCGGGCATTCTGTTTGGCCTCTTGTTGGCCTACGCCTTGGCTTTCCCACGGCGCAGCTTTGACCTGGTGGGCTTCTTGCCGATGGCCCTGCTGCTGCTGCCCTCTCTGATTCTGAACATCGCCGGCATGGTCTTGTACTTCATGCTCCTGACCAACCGCCAAGCGGTTCCGATCCCTCCGGTTTATGTCCCGGCGCTGATCATGGTCAGCATCTACGGCGTGCTGGAACTGGCCTTGGGCTTGTTCACGCGCAGCGGAATCGCTCACTTTGCGCATCTGGGCGGCATGCTGGGTGGTTGGTTGATGGTGAAGTACTGGCGCCATGCCGGTTTCAAGCGGCGCGGCTGAGCGGCCGGCGCTCAACCCGCTGTCAATCCTTCCACCACCGTCGGGTAGCGCAGCTTCAGCCTCAATTCGCGCAGCAGGCGCCGGTTGTCCAGGAGCCGCGACTCGCTCATGAAACTCAGTTGCATGGGACTGAGCACAGTGGCTGCCTGCAGACGACCGACGCGGGGCGGTGCCGGCAACTGACAAAGCTGGGCTGCCAAATCAAAGTAGTCGCCCATCCTCAACTCGGTGCAGTCGCTGGCGTGATAGGTGCGCCCGGGCAGACCGTGGGTCAGTGCCTTGACGCAGATGCGAGCCAGATCATCGGCGTGGATGTGGTTGGTGTAGACGTCGTCCTGCGCCTGCAGCACGGGCGTGCCTCGCAACAGCCGCTCGCGCGGATGGCCGCCTTCACGGTCACTGGCATAGATGCCGGGAATTCTCAGCACGCTGGTCTGCGCGCCCGTGCGGCGGCCGAAGCACCGCACCTGCCACTCGGCGTCGACACGACGTCGCGCCCGGTCGCTGGCGGGCTGAACGGCGCGTGTTTCATCAAACCGCGCGCCGGCGCAATCGCCATACACGCCGCTGGTGCTGGCGTAGACCAAGCGTTGGACCCGACCGCCCCTGGCCAGCGCTGCCAGCAATGCGCGCGTGCGGGGGTCGTCAACGCCCTGCAGCGGCGGCGGCGCCAGGTGCAGCACCGCGTCGGCAAGGCCGCCCAGGCGGCCCAGGGTCAGCGGTTGATCCAGGTTGCCCAACAGAGGCAACGCGCCCAAGGCCCGCAGCGTTGCCAAACGCTGCGGCGAAGAACTCAGCGCCAGCACGCGCCAGCGCCCCTGCAGCAGCTTCAGCACCCGCAGACCCACGTCGCCGCACCCGACGATCAGCAAGGTGGGACGTTTCATGCGGGTCGGTACAGCAGGCATGGCGTTTGGGGGTCAAGGGCATCGGGAGATCGGGAGATCGCGGCGTGGGGGCACAGGCACAATCGCGGCCGCAGTTTACGTTCGCCCACCCACTTCGACGGACGGCCAGGCATTGGCCACTTCCCATGAGTTTTCAGATCACCATTCAACCCGCTGGCCGCCAGTTTGAAGCCCAGGTTGACGAAGCTATCTTGCCTGCCGCCATCCGCCAGGGCGTCGGCCTGCCCTATGGTTGCCGCGACGGCGCCTGCGGCTCGTGCAAAAGCCAACTGCTGCAAGGGCGCGTGATTCATGGCGCCCACCAGATCAAGGCCCTGTCGGTGGCCGAGGAAGAAAGCGGCTTCATCCTGACCTGCTGCGCGGTGCCGCAAAGCGATTGTGTGGTGCAAGCCCGCAGCGTTCCGGGCGCGGGTGAGTATCCGGTGCTGAAGATGCCCAGCCGTGTGATGAGCATCAGCAGGCCCGCTGACGACGTGGCCGTGCTGAAGCTGCAGCTGCCGGCCAATCAGAACCTGCAGTACAGAGCCGGGCAATACGTCGAATTCATCTTGCGCGACGGTGCTCGCCGCAGCTACAGCATGGCCAACGCGCCGCACGAGCTGGGCAGTCCACCGGCGATTGAACTGCATCTGCGCCACATGCCCGGCGGCAAGTTCACCGACCACGTTTTTTCTGCGTTGAAAGAGAAAGACATCTTGCGCATGGAGGGGCCGTTTGGCACGTTCTTCCTGCGCGAGGACAGTGACAAGCCGATCATCCTGCTGGCCAGCGGCACCGGCTTTGCGCCCATCAAAGCGCTGGTGCAGCAGCTCAGGCAGATGGGTTCAACCCGGCCCGTGACCTTGTATTGGGGCTGCCGCCGCAAGGCAGATCTGTACCAACATGACTGGTGTCTGCAGTCCGCTGCAGACTTGCCTAACTTTTGTTATGTGCCCGTGCTGTCGGAACCCTTGCCCCACGACCACTGGACAGGGCGTACGGGCTTGGTTCACCAGGCCGTGATGGCCGATTGGCCCGACCTGTCCGGCTCCGAGGTCTATGCCTGTGGCGCACCGATCATGGTGGAGTCAGCCCAACGCGACTTTGTTGCCCGTTGCGGTCTTCCGGCTGAGGCGTTTTTTGCGGACGCCTTCACCTCGGAAGCCGACAAAGTCTGACGATTTCCTGCGGCGTGGGGCGACGCGTTGGCCGGCAAGCCAGCCAGAGTTGGCATACCTGGGCAACGGCCGCTAAAACCGCGGCGCGGGCCCCTGCCCTTCTTTCTTGGGCTCGCAGTGCATGTCAATGAGCCCCATGGCCTCACCAGCGGGACCGACAATTTCACCTTCCAAGTGGCCTGTTTGCCGGTCCACGGATATCCGCGCCGCGGCCATCTTCTGAAACGGCGGGTGCCAACTGAACAGCCAGCTGCCGCGCCAATCAACCACCGCCCGGTTGGACGCTTCCGGCTTGTAGATGGCCGCGTAGTGGCTCTGGGTGGCGGTGTACTTCATGCGCTCACCGGTCGGCAGCACATTGGAGCGCTGCACAAAGGCGGTCATGTTGTTGTCGCGCAGAGCCAGCTCCAGGTGCGCGCCCCCGCTTTTGGCGGTGCGACGCGTCAGCGCTTCGAAGCGAACCTTGCTGTTTTCGTCTTCGCTGCCGTCGTTTTTTTCTGCGACCACCACCGAGCTTGGTTCCTCGTCTGGTTTCTGAGCCACACCCAAGTCGCCCTTGGTTCCTCGTGCCGGTGGCGCGCCCGCAAAAACGTGGCCCTGGCAGTGCAGGTACAGGTGAAACATCTGGGCCTGGCTGTCAGCCGCCATCGCCAACAACGCGCCCAGGAAGAGCGCCTTGCGTTGGTTCAAAACCGGCATGGTGGGTCTCAACCCTGCGGCTTGGGCTTGACAGCCGGTTTGGCAGGCACCGGCTTCGCGGCGGCCGGCGCGGTTGCCGGCGTGCTTGAAGGTGCGGGCGCGGCAGGCTGCGCTGACACCTCACGACCCGCCTCGGTCTGGCCGCCTTGAACGCCCAGCCGACCACCGGCACCCAGTCCGCCGCGCACGGTTTGTGCCTTGTAGTTGCGCAGTGCCTTCACCATCTGGTTGTAAGAGTCGGCGAACGCAGCTACCACCACCTTTCCACGCGGTGTGTTGGAGTAACCGCCGCCAGCGCCGGCCAAGCCGCCGGTGAAGGCCGAACCGAAAAAGCCAAAGTCAAAGTTCTTGCCGCTGCCTTCAGCCGCCGAAATTTGCACCCCCGAGCGAATGTCCACCATCAGCAGCGTTGTCGAGGCCTCATTGACACCGACGTTGCCGGCGACGGCACCGGCAGCAACGCCCAGCGCGCCTGGCAGCAGGCCACCCAGGCCGCCACCACCACCACCGGTCTTGCCAGAGAACTGGATCGACGGACGCATCAGGTAATCGGCTGCGACCATTTGCCCACCGCCCATGTTGCTGCCCGCACGACCCTCGTCACCTCGCATCAAGGCGCGTTCACGTTGCATGGCCTGCAGGCCGGCACCACGCTCGACGATGACAAAGCAGTTGCTCTGCTGGATCATCAGGCGAAGCACGGGAATGGTCGATCCCAGGTTGTATTGACGCAGCTGCGAGTACCAGGGCGCCTGCACGTCTTCTTCCATCGCCAGTGTGCCCAGCGATTCGGGGCAGCTCTCGAGGTTGCTTTTGTTGCCTGCAGCAGTGGCGCCCCCAGCGGCCCCGGTGACCGTGGTGTTGCCCCCGCCCATGCTGGGCGCAGTGGCAAGGCAGCCACCCAACAACGAAGCCGCGGCCACGGCACCAAGCCGAAGCCAAATTGCAGAATCTGTGGTGAACATTCCTTTTCCCCTCTGGTTTTCGCCCCCCCGGGCGGGCGTCGGCGACCACGTTGGCAGCGTAAACAGATGCTACGGCGACTCAGGGGCCAGTGGCAATCCCACAGAGAACAAGTCAGGCAGAGGGCCTTACTCCCCCAGGTAAGCCGCCCTCACCTTGGGGTCATTGAGCAGCGCTTTGGCTTCGCCCGTCATGGTGATTTCACCGGACTCCATGACATAGCCACGGTTGGCCAGCCCCAGCGCCCGGCTGGCATTCTGTTCAACCAACAAGACCGTGGTGCCCCTGCTGTGAATGTCAGCCACCACCTCGAAGATCTTATCGACCATGATGGGGCTCAAGCCCATGCTGGGTTCGTCCAGCAGCAGCACCTTGGGCTGCGCCATCAGTGCACGGCCCATGGCCAGCATTTGCTGCTCGCCGCCGCTCATGGTGCCGGCCAGTTGGGTGGCGCGCTCCTTCAGGCGCGGGAAGATGCCAAACACCTTGTCGATGTCGGCCTCGATCTGCGCCTTGTCATTGCGAACAAAGGCACCCATCTGCAGGTTTTCGACGATGGTCATGCGCGTGAACGTGCCACGCCCTTCCGGCACCATCACCAAGCCCTGCTTGACCAGGTCCCAAGCACCCTGCCCTTTGATGGACCGGCCCATGAACTCAATGTCCCCCGCAGCCACCGCTTGGGTGCCGGTGATGGCCTTGAGGGTGGTGGTTTTGCCGGCGCCATTGGCGCCAATCAGGCAGACCAACTCACCTTGGCGAACTTCAAAACTGACGCCCTTGACAGCCTGGATGCCGCCATAAGCCACCTTCAGACCGCTAACCTTCAGAAGTGTCGTGCTCATCGCTTGTCCGCCTTCATTTGTGACCGGCGCCCAAATAGGCCTCGATCACCTTTTCGTTCTTCTGCACTTCGGCCGGGTTGCCTTCGGCAATCTGTTTGCCATAGTCCAGCACCGTCACACGGTCACACAAGCCCATGACCAGTTTCACATCGTGCTCGATCAGCAAGATGGTGCGGCCGTCCTTGCGAATGCGATCGATCAGCTCGCGAAGCACCACCTTTTCGGTGGCATTCATGCCAGCGGCCGGCTCGTCCAGCGCGATCAACTTGGGGTCGGTTGCCAGAGCGCGGGCGATCTCCAAGCGCCGCTGGTCGCCGTAGCTCAGTGTGCGGGCGCGAAAGTCGGCGTACTTGCCAATGCCGACATAGTCCAGCAACTCTTGGGCACGCTTGGCAATGGCAACTTCTTCTGCCTTGAAGCTGCCAGTGCGAAAAATCGCACCCAGAAGGCCCGAGTGCGTGCGCACATGGCGGCCCACCATCACGTTTTCCAGCGCCGTCATTTCGGCAAAGAGGCGGATGTTTTGAAAGGTGCGCGCGATGCCTTGTTTGGCCACCTCGTGCACCGCGCTGGGTTTGTAAGGGCTGCCACCCAGCTCGAAGGTGCCCGAATCGGGCGTGTACAGACCCGTGATCACGTTAAAGAAGGTGGTCTTGCCCGCGCCGTTGGGGCCGATCAGGCCGTAGACCTGACCTTTCTGGATGGTGATGCCCACGTCAGACAAGGCCTGCAAGCCACCAAAGCGCTTGCTGACACCGGCAACTTTGAGAACGGTTTCGCTCATGTCGTTTTGCCCCTTGGGTGTCAGTTGCCAGCGGCCGGTGCGTCCACCGGCTGCGGTGCTGCCTTGCCGTGTTCACGCGAAGGCCACAGGCCCCGCGGGCGCAACAGCATGATGCTGATCATGGCCAACGCAATCAGCAACTGACGCAAGATGGAAGCGTCCAGCCGGCCACCGGTCATTTGCTGCAAAGGCCCAGCCACGTAGCGCAACACCTCGGGCAGCGCAGCCAACATCACCGCACCCAGGATCACGCCAGGCAAATGGCCCATGCCGCCCAGCACCACCATGGCCACGATCATCACGCTCTCCATCAGGCTGAAGGACTCGGGGCTGACAAAGCCCTGGAAGGCCGCAAACATGCTGCCACTGACACCACCAAACGTGGCGCCCATGCCAAAGGCCAAGAGTTTCATGTTGCGGGTGTTGATGCCCATCGCCTTGGCGGCGATTTCGTCTTCGCGAATGGCCATCCAGGCCCGCCCAATGCGGCTGGTTTCCAGGCGATGACAGATGACCACGCTGACCACCACCAAGAACAAGAACAGGTAGTAGTACAGCGTCACCGAGGGGATCGTGAAGTCGCCGATCACCAGCTTCTTGCCGAAGTTCAGCCACGGGTCGGACACGGGGCCGATGATCATCGGGTCGATGCGGTCCAGGCCACGCGGCCCGTTGGTGATGTTGATCGGGTGCTCCAGGTTGTTCATGAACACCCGGATGATTTCGCCAAAGCCCAAGGTCACGATGGCCAGGTAGTCACCGCGCAGTTTTAGCACCGGCGTTCCCAGCAACACGCCGGCCAGACCTGCCAAGACAGCGGCCAATGGCACCACCAACCAGATCGGCGTGTGCAAACCGTTGGGGAAAGCGGCCGCTATCCAAGCAAAGTTCTCCATCAAATGCGGGCTGGCCAAGAGCGCGTACATGTAAGCGCCCACCGCATAAAAGGCGACGAAGCCCAAATCCAACAGGCCGGCGTAACCGACCACGATGTTCAGGCCCAGGGCCAACAGCACATAAAGCAGTGCCAGCGCCAGGATGCGCACCCAACCGGCACCCAGACCACCGACTTGCATCAGCAGGGGCAAGGCCAGCAGCGCCAAGGCGCTCAGGAAGAAGACAAAGATTTTCTTTTGCATGGTGTTGCCCCTGGTCTCAAGCACGATCGGCAACACGCTCACCCAACAGGCCTTGTGGCCTTAGGGTCAGCACCAGGATCAGCGCGATGAAGGCAAAAATGTCGGCGTAGTGACTGCCCAAAACTCCGCCAGTCAGCGCACCCAGGTAGCCAGCACCCAGCGCTTCAACCAGGCCCAGCAAGACCCCCCCCACCACGGCGCCCGCCAGGTTGCCGATGCCGCCCATCACCGCGGCGGTAAAGGCCTTCAGGCCGGGCAGGAAACCCATGGTGTGCTGCACGGTGCCGTAATTGGCCGCCCACATGATGCCGGCCACCGCAGCCAGCGTGGCCCCGATGACGAAGGTGGCCGAGATCACCATGTCGGGCTTAACACCCATCAGCGCCGCCACGCGCGGGTTTTCTGCCGTGGCGCGCATGGCGCGGCCCAACTTGGTTCTGTTCACCAGGAACATCAGCGCGGCCAAGATGACCACCGTCAGGCCCAGGATCAAGATCTGCGTGACGGTGATCACCGGGCCACCCAGGTTGATGGGGTCGGGTGGCAGCAACGCTGGGTAGGGCTTGGGGTTGGGCGTCCAGATAATCATGGCCAGCGTCTGCAACAGCAAACTCATGCCCATGGCGGTGATCAACGGCGCCAGTCGTGGGGCGTTTCTAAGCGGCCGGTAAGCCAGCTTTTCAATGGTGAAGTTCAGCGCCGAGCAGATCAAGATGGCGCAGACCAGCGACACCAACATCATGGCCCACCCTGGCATGCCCGTTTCGGACAAGGCCGAGACCACCGTCCAGCTGGTCAATGCGCCAAACATCAGCACTTCACCGTGCGCAAAGTTGATCAGGTTGATGATGCCGTAGACCATGGTGTAGCCCAAGGCCACCAGTGCATACATGCTGCCCAGCACCAGACCATTGATGATCTGCTGGATGAAGGTTTCCATCGAATGCAACTCCTGTTGTCGCGCCCCTTGCAGGTGTCCGTTGGACCCATGCAAGAAGCTCGCCTGACACGTTGTTGTGTGCTCCCGCCAAGCAAACGATGCTAGGCGGTGGCGGCGCATTCTAGGTGGGGGGTCGCGGTGAGCAGGGCCGGAGTTACCCCCCTGCGGGCAGCGCAAATCACCACAGAACCAGCGCTTCAGCGAGCTTTCTTCGCCTGGGCGTCGCGCTCGCGCAGCTCTTGCAGCCGCTGGCCGATGCGCAGCTCCAATCCGCGGTCCACCGGCCTGTAAAACGGGCCTGAAACCACCCCTTCGGGCAGGTAGTTTTCACCGGCGGCGTAGCCTTCAGGTTCGTCATGGGCATAGCGGTAGTCCTTGCCCAGACCCAGGTTCTTCATCAGCGTTGTTGGTGCATTGCGCAAATGGGCAGGCACCGGTCGAGTGCCATCGCCTTTGACCAGGGCCTGGACTTCATTCCAGGCCTGGTAGACGGCGTTGGACTTCGGCGCCACTGCCAGATAGACCACGGCCTGGGCCAGCGTCAACTCACCTTCGGGTGAACCCAAACGCTCGTAGACCTCCGCCGCGTCCAAGGCCATTCGAAGTGCACGCGGGTCGGCCAGGCCAATGTCTTCGCTGGCCATGCGCACCAGACGCCGAGCGGCGTAGCGTGGGTCCATGCCGGCGTCTAACAAGCGCGCCAACCAATACAAAGCGGCATCCGGATCGGAGCCGCGAACCGACTTGTGCAGCGCTGAAATCAAGTCGTAGAAGATGTCGCCGCCCTTGTCCCCCCGGCGAACCATGCGGCCAATGGCGGTTTCAAGTTGCACGGGCGTCAACTCAACCGAACCGGGGTAGGCGACGGCGGCACTTTCGTAGGCGTTGAGCAAGCGGCGCCCGTCGCCATCGGCGAAAGCAATCAGCTGGTGTTTGGCCGCTTCGTTCAGAACTGGGCCCTGGGTGAGCACGGTGGCGCGATCCAGCAACAAAGCCAGGTCAGCGTCATCCAGCGACTCCAGCACAAACACCGTGGCGCGCGACAGCAGCGCCGAGTTGACCTCGAAGGACGGGTTCTCTGTGGTGGCGCCAATGAAGCTGAACAACCCGGCCTCGACGTGCGGCAAAAAAGCGTCTTGCTGCGACTTGTTGAAGCGGTGCACCTCATCGACAAAAAGCACCGTGGCCCGACCGGCGCGGCGCAGCGCCTGCGCCTGCTCTACCGCTTCACGAATTTCCTTCACGCCCGCGAGCACGGCCGACAAGACGATGAAGTGGGCTTGCGTCGCGCCAGCCAGCAGCCGCGCCAGCGTGGTCTTGCCCACCCCTGGCGGGCCCCACAGGATCATGGAGGGCAGCCGACCCGCATCAAAGGCCACCCGCAAGGGCCTGCCTGGGGCCAGCAGGTGGCGTTGGCCCACCACCTCATCCAGGGTCTGCGGCCGCATGCGTTCAGCCAATGGCACTGTCGCCGCCGCAGGCGGCGGGGGCAGGTCAAACAGTGCATCTTGGCTGGACTCTTGGCTGGACATGCGGCAATTGTCTCAGCCCATCCTGGTCCCGCTTTTAAGCCCCCGCCCGCCGGACCCTTCAGCCCGTCTCACCCCTCAGGGCTGCTCAATCACGTCGGCGCCGGCTGGCGGCGTGAACCGAAACCGCTCGCTGGCCAAATTGGCGTTGGCCACAAAGCGAGAAAAGTCCAGGCGAGAGCGCTGGCCAAAACTGTCCATCAGTTCCACCGCCGCCAATTCGCGGTTGCGAAAACCCACGCGCATGAACTGAAAGGCGCCGTCTTTTGCCCGTGGTGTGGCCAAGGCCCATTCCAGGCCATCCTGGTTGGCTTCATTGGACAACACGAAGTCAGGCTCCAGTGAAGCGCCCGCCAACAGCGCCGCCGGCGTCGAGCCCAGCGCCTGCGTCAAACGGCGCGAGCTGGCTTGATTGAGGTCGGTGTCGTAGATCCACACCTTTTGACCGTCAGCCACGATCAGTTGCTGAAAGGGTTTGGCGTAGTTGAAGCGAAACCGATTTGGCCGAGAAAACTCAAAGTCGCCGCTGCTGATTTTCTTGCGGGCACCATCGGCCGACGTGACCGTTTGCAAGAACGCCGCCTGCCCCGACTTCACGTCACGGACAAATTCACGCAAGGTGGAAACCGCATCCGCGTGAACCGCACCCGCCAGGCCCCAAAGGGCGAGCAGAGCAAGCCCCTTCAAACAAGCGTGGCGGACCCGGCTTAGCCGGGCCGTTGGGGTCGCCGCCCTGGAGGGGATCGGCGCAACCGCTTCGCAGGGGGGCCTATTCATCGCGTTGGGGTACCAGGATGTCGCGGTTGCCGCTGTGGCCCATGGCCGAGACAACGCCACTTTTTTCCATCTGCTCGAGCAGCCGAGCCGCGCGGTTGTAGCCGATGCGCAGGTGTCGCTGGACCAGCGAAATGGAAGCCCGGCGGTGCTGCAAAACGACGCCAACGGCTTGGTCGTACATGGCGTCGCTTTCACCACCCGAGGCACCCACCACAGGCCCTTCACCACCCAGGGTGTCGCCATCGAGCACGCCGCCTTCCAAAATTCCTTCGACATAGTTGGGCTCGCCCTGGGACCGCAGATACTGCACAACGCGGTGGACCTCGTCATCGCTGACAAAGGCGCCGTGCACGCGCACCGGCAAACCGCTGCCCGAGGCCAGATAAAGCATGTCACCCTGGCCCAGCAAGGCCTCGGCCCCCATCTGGTCCAGGATGGTGCGGCTGTCGATCTTGCTGATGACCTGAAAGCTCAGGCGGGTGGGGATGTTGGCCTTGATCAGCCCGGTGATCACATCCACGCTGGGCCGCTGGGTGGCCAGAATCAAGTGCATGCCGCAAGCCCGAGCCTTTTGCGCCAGCCGGGCGATCAGCTCTTCGATCTTCTTGCCCACCACCATCATCAGGTCGGCCAGCTCGTCGATCACCACCACGATGTGCGGCAAGCGGTCCAGCGGCTCGGGCTCGTCCGGCGTCAAGCTGAACGGGTTGGGTAGTTTTTCACCGCGTTCGGCGGCCTCCAGAATCTTCTTGTTGTAGCCGCCCAGGTTGCGAACACCCAGCTTGCTCATCAGCTTGTAGCGGCGCTCCATTTCACCCACACACCAGTTCAGCGCGTGGGCGGCCTGCTTCATGTCGGTGACCACGGGTGCCAACAAGTGCGGAATGCCTTCATAGACACTCATCTCCAACATCTTGGGGTCGATGAGGATGAGGCGCACATCGCGCGCATCGGCCTTGTAGAGCAAGCTCAGGATCATCGCGTTGATGCCCACGCTCTTGCCTGAGCCGGTGGTGCCGGCCACCAGGCAATGCGGCATCTTGGCCAGGTCGGCCACTACGGGGTGCCCGACGATGTCCTTGCCCAGCCCCATGGTCAGCAGCGAGGCCGAGTCGTTGTAAACGTCCGACCCCAGGATCTCTGAAAGCTTGATGGTCTGGCGCCGCGCGTTGGGCAATTCCAGCGCCATGTAGTTCTTGCCCGGAATCACTTCGACCACGCGAATGCTGACCAGCGACAAGGAACGCGCCAGGTCGCGCGCCAGGCCGACGATTTGCGCGCCCTTGACGCCTGTGGCCGGCTCGATCTCGTAGCGGGTGATCACAGGCCCAGGCGACGCCGCCACCACTCGCACTTCAACACCAAAGTCCTTGAGCTTCTTTTCGATCAGGCGGCTGGTCATTTCCAGCGACTCAGGGTTCATGGCATCCGGCCGCTGTTGCACGCCGTCGAGCAAGTCCACCTGCGGCAGCCGGGTGTCGGCAAGCTCTGCAAACAAGGGCTTTTGACGTTCTTTGGCAACCCGCTGCGAAGGAGCGATGTCGCTGATGGTGGGGGCAATCACCAGTGGCACATGCTCATCGACGACGGCCAACTGTTCCTCCGCCACCGAC
>JAYVSX010000264.1:0-33937 GCA_043774975.1 Rubrivivax sp. | reverse complement strand
CGATTGAACCCAGATCGGCTGCGCCGTGCAGTCGATAGCCGAAGTCGTGGTGTTGACGCCATTGACGCCATGGTTCTTGCCATCGGTGGTCAGCGCACTGGTGTCGTCACCAAACGCAAACACACGTTGCGCAACGAACGGATCGAACTGGCTGGTTCCGCCACCGCAGGCACCGATCAAGGCGACTGCACTCAGGGCCATCACACCGGCCGCCACGCGTTGCCAGTTTTGAAGCGCCTTGCTGCTGAAAGTCATCTGAACTCCGAACTCGGGAATGGGAACAAGGTGCAAGGCACCCAGGGCTGAGAGGGTCAAAAGCGGATTTGGTTCAAGCGGCCGCCCTTTGCAGACGGTCGCGGACACCATCCCAGTCGGCATCGGTTGGCGGGTGCTCAACCCAGATGGCGGTGACGCCCATTCGGTCGAGGTCGCGCAAAACCGAAAACAAGTCGTGCGCCACCTGGGCCGAATGGGTTGCCATGGGCTGGTGGCGCCACCCCAGTTCAGCGGCTGGGATCAGGCGGGAATATACCGCGACCACTTCCCCGGGCTGGGGCGGCTGGCACAGGCGCGCCGCCAGGTCGCCAGAGGTCCACAGGCGCACCGGCACCGATGGCGCGTAGTGCGAAGCCAGCGTGCCGGACGCCCGCGGTGACGCCGCATCCGGTGCGGCCAGAGGCTGACCCAGCACCTGCGCAAGCTGTTCATGCGACAGCTGACCGGGGCGCAGCAAAGCCGGCTGGGCCCGTGTGCAATCGACGATGGCCGACTCGATGCCAACGGCGCAAGCACCGCCATCCAACACCATCAAGTCGGGCCCGAACTCCTGTCTCACGTGTTCGGCCGTGGTCGGGCTGACGCGACCAAAGCGGTTGGCGCTGGGCCCGGCCACACCAGCAACGCCAAGTTGTGCTGCGCGCTGCAGCAAAGCCAAGGCCATGGGGTGGTGCGGCATGCGCAAGCCCACACTGTCTTGCCCGGCCGCCGCCGCCGTGGCCATGCCCACACGCCGCGGCACGATGATTGTCAAAGGCCCGGGCCAGAACACCGCCATCAAGCGTTGCGCCGCCGGGCTGAGTGAAGCGGCAAAAAGCTCAGCAGCGGCGACGCTGGCCACATGAACAATCAAGGGGTGGTCGGCGGGGCGACCCTTGGCTGCAAAGATGCGCGCCACCGCTGCGTCGTCATCGGCACGCGCGCCCAGACCGTAGACCGTTTCGGTGGGGAAGACCACCAAGCCACCGGCTTGCAACCACTGCGCTGCGGCTTCGACGTCGGCAGCAGCGGCGGTATCGACATCGACATCGGCCATGTTCATGGGCTTGTCCACCGGGCCGGTGGAATCAAAACGCCGGCAGGCCCAGGCCCCGGGCGGCCAACAAGGCCTGCTCTCGTGCCTGCTGCAGTGTCTGCGCGGTGAAGGTCAAGTGGCCCATCTTGCGGCCTGGCCGGGGCTCGTGTTTGCCGTAAAGGTGCAGGCGCGCACCCGGCAAAGCCAGCACCCGGGCCCAGTCCGGCGATTGCGGCATCGAGCCCGGGCCGCTGAACCACAGGTCGCCCAGCAGGTTGAGCATCACCGCAGCTGAGTGCTGGCGGGGTTGCACCAAGGGCAGCCCGGTGAGCGCGCGCACCTGCAGGTCAAACTGCGACAGGTCACAGGCGTCCACGCTGTAGTGGCCCGAGTTGTGCGGGCGAGGCGCCATTTCATTGGCCACCAAGCTGCCGTCCTGCAGCACAAAAAACTCGACGCACAGCACGCCCACATAGGCCAAGGTCTGCGCCAGCTGCTGGGCCAGCACCACCGCCGCCTGCGCCAACGATTCACCCAGGTCTGGGGCGGGCACCTGGGTCACCGCCAGGATGCCGTCGCGGTGCAGGTTTTGCTGCACTGGAAGGTGCACCATCTGCCCGTCGGCACCGCGGGCCACGATGACGCTGATTTCGGTGCGCAGTGGCAGGCGCTGCTCAAGCACACATTCCACCTCGCCCTGCGCGGCCCAAGCCGCCGGCAGATCAGCCAGGCTCGTTACCTGAGCCTGGCCCTTGCCGTCGTAGCCCAGGCTGGCGGTTTTCAAGATGCCCGGAAGCAGGCTGGCCAAAGCCGGGTTGCGGGCGTCGGCAGCAGTGGCCAGTCGGGCATGCGGCGCGCACGGAACCTGTGCCCGCGCGAAGCAAGCCTTTTCTCGCACGCGGTGTTGGCAGACCTCAACCGCGTCTGCCGCAGGCGCCACCCGGCAAGACTGCGCCAGCTGACGCAAAGCGGCTGCGGGCACGTTTTCAAACTCGGTGGTCACGGCCTGACACGACTGCGCCAACTGCGCCAATGCCGCAGCATCCAGATACGGTGCCTGCAAATGTTGCTCGGCTGCACCACCGGCGGGGCTGCCTGCGTCGGGCTCCAGCACCACCACCCGAAAGCCATGCACCTGTGCTGCATGCACGAACATGCGCCCCAACTGCCCCCCGCCTAGCACGCCCAAGGTCACGCTACGCCGATCAGACTTCTTTATGGCTGCCGCAGCAACCAACTGGAAAGGGCTCATCGCAAGTCCTGGCTCATGGCCCGCGCCGCAGCCGTTTGCCGAGTTCTGAAGTCGACCAACCGCTGCAACAGGGCTTGGTCGTGAGCCGCCAGCATGGCCACCGCAAACAGCGCGGCGTTGGCCGCGCCAGCGGGCCCAATCGCAAACGTGGCCACCGGGATGCCCTTGGGCATTTGCACGATGGCGTACAGCGAGTCCACGCCACCCAGGTGTTTGCTGGCCACGGGCACCCCCAGAACCGGCACCGTGGTCTTGGCAGCCAACATGCCGGGCAGGTGCGCCGCCCCGCCCGCACCGGCAATGATCGCCCTCAGCCCCCGCGCATGCGCCTGTTCGGCAAAGGCAAACATGTCGTCCGGCATCCGATGCGCAGACACGACATGCTTTTCAAAGGACACCTGAAATTCGTCGAGCAAGTCAGCGGCGTGGCGAAGGGTTTCCCAGTCGCTGGAGGAGCCCATGAGGAGGGCGATAGTGGGTGGGGAAAATAGAGACATTTGATCTCAACAATTTGTGCAAACAAACAGTGTCTGCGCTACGTTCTAGGCGTGGCGTCTGTGACAAATGGCTCCAGCAGGGTTGCGAGTGATGCAAGTGACTCCCGATGCTTGGTGAGAGAGAGGTCAGCTTGATCTCGGTACTTCAGGGCGCGTTCCGACTCTCCAGCAAGCAAGTGGTACTTGGATAAGCTATCAAAGATCAGCGCGCGGTCATCAAAGTCAAATCCTGACGAGTCAATTGCTGCACCTGCTGCCGCCATCTCTGTTGCCATTTGCCACTGGCCCAGCTCAGCCAAGCAGAAAGCGTTATCCGAATATAGAAGAGCAAGCTCAGCTGATCCCGTTGGAACCTCTGTAGACGCAATCAGCTTAAGTATTGCTGTAGTGGCGTCTGAATATCGCTCTTCGAGCAAAAGGGAGCTGGCGCTAGCCGATCGAAGAAGATGGTCGAGTGAGCTCAGCTGGGCGACGGCTTGGTAGTTCACTGCAGACTGAACCTCCGTCACGATCAGGCCAATTCTCGAGTTGTCCAATCTGCCACTAAGTGCATCTATTCGAGCGCGCGCCAGATGAAGCACTGCTCGGTTGTATGTAAGCGCGCCTACGGCCGCGTGATCCCCAAGTCGGTTCGCCAATCGTCTGGCGCGCTCGTACCAACGCTTGGACACTTTTTCGTCGCCAACGTAAGCGAATGCATCGCCAAGTACCAATCCAATGCGGCAGTCAGCACTTCCATCGTCAGCGTAAAGCACTGCCAAGCACGATGCTGCAGACTTGGCCATTGCTTCGAATCGGCCGGCATTGAAGTCAACGTGGGCCAACCAAGCGCTTGTCAGAGCGACGAGGTTTGGCAGCGAGAGTGCAGCACTCAACAGGTTCGCTCGGAAGAGACGATCCCGAGCGCTCGGATCAAGCCCTTTGTAGTACAGGAGTAATCCCTCAGCACACATGATTCGGATCGAGACTTGCGGGCTTCGGCCGTCGCCGTAGACACTTCGAACTCTGGCTCGTATCCGTTCAGCCTCTTCGAATTCACCAACGCGGGCTTGGTAGCAAGCGACTTGTGCATAGAGTTCCGCCTGCAAAACCCCGTCTGTGGTGGCTCGAATTTCGGCCTCAAGGCGCTGAATCAGTGGAGCAGTCAATTTAAGAGTCTCCCGTTCGCAGACAAGCAGTCTTGGGAAGCAATAGGAAGTCGCCGCCCGATTGGTCTCGCACAGTTAGGCAATCGCCAAAAGAAAAGAGCCCAGCTCCTGCTGGGCTCGGTCCTGATAACTATCCGCGCAGCGCCGGGACGCCGACGAATTATCAGGCTGTCAGGGCTTGTTACCCGTTGGGAACGGCCAAGCCGCTGCCGGATTCAGCGTCGTCTTTGCGGGCGCAGGGGCAGTGGGCGCGGCGGGCGCCGGCTTCTTGGCAGCCTTCTTAGCTGCAGGCTTCTTGGAGCCTGGCTTCTTAGCAGCAGCCGCCTTCTTCGCCGGTGCAGCTTTCTTCGCCGGTGCGGCCTTCTTGGCAGCAGCCTTCTTCGCCGGTGCAGCCTTCTTCGCTGCAGCCTTCTTCGCCGGTGCAGCCTTCTTCGGTGCAGCCTTCTTCGCCGGTGCAGCCTTCTTCGGTGCCGCTTTCTTAGCAGCAGCCTTCTTCGGGGCAGCCTTCTTGGCGGCGGCCTTCTTGGCCGGAGCGGCCTTCTTTGCTGCAGCCTTCTTGGGAGCAGCCTTCTTTGCAGTTGCCATTACGATCTCCTTGATCAAGTTACTAAAAACGCCGCGCCACGTTTGGCAGCGCGGTGATTCATCGCCCGGTGGTCTGCCTCAAGGCTTGCGCCTTGAGGCGGTCGCCCCAGTACGATGAACGGGGTCACAAGCCGGGGGCTGGTCTGACGCCTGCCTTGGCTTGCAATTCTTGATCTGCTTCAAGCGCCCACCTGCTGTTGTGCGGGTCGCGGGTTGATTGCGGGTGTGGCGTGCCGCATGGGATGTTGGTTCAGTCCCACGCCAGTGCGCCACCGGTCTGGTAGTCGATGACTCGGGTTTCGAAGAAGTTGCGCTCCTTCTTCAAGTCGATCATCTCGCTCATCCACGGAAAGGGGTTCTCTTCATTGGGGAACAAGGGCTCCAGGCCGATTTGCGTGGCGCGCCGGTTGGCGATGTAGCGCAAATAGCCCTTGAACATGTTGGCGTTGAGGCCCAGCACGCCACGTGGCATGGTGTCTTCGGCGTAGCGGTACTCCAGCTGCACCGCTTTTTCGAACAGGCCCTTGATCTCAGCCTTGAAAGCTGCCGTCCACAGGTGCGGGTTCTCCAGCTTGATCTGGTTGATCAGGTCGATGCCGAAGTTGCAGTGCATCGACTCGTCACGCAGGATGTACTGGTACTGCTCGGCAGCACCGGTCATCTTGTTCTGCCGACCCATGGACAAAATTTGAGTGAAGCCGACGTAGAAGAACAGGCCTTCCATCAGGCAGGCAAAAACGATCAGGCTCTTCAGCAAGGTCTGATCGGTCTCGGGCGTGCCGGTGTGGAAATGCGGGTCCATGATCGCGTCGATGAACGGGATCAGGAACTCGTCTTTCTCGCGGATCGATGCCACCTCATGGTAGGCGTTGAAGATTTCGCTCTCATCCAGCCCCAGCGACTCGACGATGTACTGATAAGCGTGGGTGTGAATCGCTTCTTCAAAGGCCTGGCGCAGCAGGAACTGCCGGCACTCGGGCGCGGTGATGTGGCGATAGGTGCCCAGCACAATGTTGTTGGCAGCCAGCGAATCGGCGGTGACGAAGAAGCCCAGGTTGCGCTTGATGATGCGGCGCTCGTCATCGGTCAAACCGTTGGGATCTTTCCAGGTCGCGATGTCGCGCGACATGTTGACCTCATTGGGCATCCAGTGATTGGCACAGGTGGAGAGGTATTTCTCCCAAGCCCACTTGTACTTGAACGGCACCAACTGGTTGACGTCGGTCTGACCATTGATGATGCGCTTGTCGGCTGCATTGACCCGACGGGTCGAAGTGGCCACAACAGGCGCTGAGTTGCTGGCGGTGAAAGCTTTGGAAACTGCAGCAGTAGCGGCTGAAGTAGCAGCTGAAGTGACGGCAACCGGAACAGCAAAGGTGGGCGCACTCATCAAAGGAGCCATCGGCTCGGGCGCAGTGACAGCGGGGGCGACACGCGGCATGAAGCCAGCCGCGTGATTCGTGTTTTTCTTGACGTCGTCTTCCCAGACCAGCATGTGTGTGTGTCCTGTCTTTCTCAATTATCCGAGTGTTGCTCGCAAACACCAAGCACTGGTTGACTTTGCGGCTCTCTCGTTGTTGCAACAGCGCATCGGCTCATGCGGATTGCATGGCCTAAGCGATGACTTCATCACGCACTTCAAAGAGCCCGAATCCGTCGCGTGCTGCACTCGTGCCTACTGACAAGCCTCGCAATCGGGACTGTCGATGGAACAAAACTTGATGTCAGTTGCAGGCTCAGAAACGGGCGCCGCGACAACGCCCGATGTTGAGCCGCTCGACACCGAGTTGAGGTTGCTCGACGCGATGGTGGACTTCTCGGAGTAAGTGGCGCTGGTGGTGCGCAGGTAATAGGTCGTCTTCAAGCCGCGCAACCACGCCAGCTTGTAGGTCTCGTCCAGTTTGCGACCTGAAGCACCGGCCATGTAGATGTTCAGTGACTGGCCTTGGTCGATCCACTTCTGGCGGCGAGCGCCAGCTTCAACCAGCCAATTGGCGTCCACCTCGAAGGCGGTGCCGTACAGGCGCTTCAGCTCTTCCGGCACGCGGTCGATGGAGCGCAAGGAGCCGTCAAAGTGCTTCAGGTCCATGACCATCACGTCGTCCCAAAGACCCAACTTCTTGAGGTCGGCCACCAGGTATTCGTTGACCACCGTGAACTCGCCCGACAGGTTGCTCTTGACCGAGAGATTGCCAAAACTGGGCTCGATCGACGCGTCCACGCCGATGATGTTGCTGATGGTGGCGGTGGGTGCAATCGCCACGCAGTTGCTGTTGCGCATGCCGTTACTCGCGATCAGCGAACGCAGTACGGACCAGTCCATGGTGCTGGAGCGGTCGACTTCCACATACTGCGCGCCGCCGCGGGCTTGCGCCAACAGGTCCAGCGTGTCCTGCGGCAGGATGCCGCGGTCCCACAAACTGCCACGGTAGCTGCTGTAGCGGCCCCGCTCGGCGGCCAGTTCGCTGCTGGCCCAATAGGCGTAGTAGCAAACCGCTTCCATGCTGGTGTCGGCAAAGGCCACCGCTTCCGCGCTGGCGTAAGGCAAGCGCAGTTTGTACAGGCAATCCTGGAAGCCCATGATCCCCATGCCCACGGGGCGGTGGCGCAAATTGCTGTCACGCGCCTTCTTGACGGCGTAGTAGTTGATGTCGATGACGTTGTCGAGCATGCGCATGGCCGTGGCCGTGGTGCGCTTGAGCTTGACCAGGTCGATCTGACCATCCTTCAAGTGCTGGACCAGATTGACGCTGCCCAGGTTGCAGACCGCTATTTCGGTGTCCGACGTGTTGAGCGTGATCTCGGTGCACAGGTTGGAGCTGTGGATGACGCCCACGTGCTGCTGTGGACTGCGCACGTTGCAGGCGTCTTTGAAGGTGATCCAGGGGTGCCCGGTCTCAAACAGCATCGACAACATCTTGCGCCACAGGTCCTTGGCCCGCATGCGCTTGAAGAGCTTGATCTCGCCGCGGTCGACCTTGGCCTCATAGGCCGTGTAAGCCTCTTCAAAGGCCAAGCCGAATTTTTCGTGCAGGTCAGGGCAGGTGCTGGGGCTGAACAAGGTCCAGTCGCCGCCGTCCAACACGCGGCGCATGAAAAGGTCGGGAATCCAGTTGGCGGTGTTCATGTCGTGCGTGCGCCGACGGTCATCACCGGTGTTCTTGCGCAGCTCCAGGAACTCTTCCAGGTCCAGGTGCCATGACTCCAGGTAGGCACAAACAGCGCCTTTGCGCTTGCCACCCTGGTTGACGGCGACCGCGGTGTCGTTGACCACCTTGAGGAAGGGCACCACGCCCTGGCTCTTGCCGTTGGTGCCCTTGATGTAGGAGCCCAGCGCGCGCACGCGCGTCCAGTCGTTGCCCAGGCCGCCGGCGAATTTGCTCAGCAGTGCGTTCTCTTTCAGGGCTTCATAGATGCCGTCCAGGTCGTCCGCCACGGTGGTCAGGTAGCAGCTGCTCAGCTGCGAGCGCCGGGTACCGCTGTTGAACAGCGTGGGCGTGCTGCTCATGAAATCAAAGTTGGACAGCACGTTGTAAAACTCGATCGCGCGAGCTTCGCGGTCGACTTCGTTCAAGCTCAGGCCCATGGCCACGCGCATGAAAAATGCCTGCGGCAGTTCAATGCGCTGCTCATCGATGTGCAGGAAATAGCGGTCGTACAGCGTTTGCAAGCCCAGGTAGTCAAACTGAAGGTCGCGGCTGGCGTCCATCGCTGCACCGAGTTTGGTCAGATCAAACTGCAACAGTTTCTCGTCCAGCAATTCGGCTTGAACACCTTTCTTGATAAAGAGCGGGAAGTACTCGGCGTAGCGCTCACCCATCTGATCTTGGGTGACTTCGCCGCCCAGCACTTCGCGACGGATGGTGTGCAAAAGAAGGCGCGCCGTGGCCCGGGTGTAGGACGGCTCTTTTTCGATCAGCGTGCACGCGGCCAGGATGGCGGCCTTGTAAACCTCGTCGATCGGGACACCGTCGTACAGATTGCGACGGGTTTCACTCAGGATGGGTTCTGCGCCCACATCTGCGCCCAGACCGAAGCACGCCGACTCGATCAGCGAACGCAGGGCGTCCATGTCAAGGGGAACACGCTGGCCTCCCTCGATCACGTGCAACTCAGCGACTTTGGCCTGCACTGGCGTGCCCTGTCGTGCACGTTCCTGGGTGCGGCGCTCGCGGTACAGCACATAGGCCCGCGCGACTTCATGGTGGCCGCTGCGCATCAACCCCAGTTCAACGTGATCCTGCACGTCTTCAATGTGAAAGGTGCCGCCACCCGGGCGCGAACGCAGCAAGGCCCGGACCACGGTTTCGGTCAAGCGCTCGACGGTTTCGCGGACACTGGCCGAAGCTGCCCCTTGGGTACCGTGCACCGCCAAAAAGGCCTTCATCAACGCCACGGCAATCTTGTTGGGCTCGAAGCCCACCACGGCGCCATTGCGGCGGATGATTTGGTAACCGACATAAGCTCCGGTGGGCAAGCCGACCGTGCTGACACTGCCAACAGGTGCCCGCGGTGCGACAGCGGTGGTGGCGGTCTGATTAGATTGCATTCAATCCCCTCTGAATCTGAATAAGTCTGTTGTTGTGGGCCGCGCATCTGGCGGCAATGCCAGGATCTGGCGAGCAAGAACTGGCTTGGACGGGCCCTTGCGCGCATGGGTTGTCGGCTTGATCAGTGCACCGACGCCGTGATTTCGTCGTCGCAAGGCAGACACTATATCTGGGGTAGGAACCCCCTTCAAGCCCCATGTTCGCCACTAGCGCTAGTGTTACGTCAGGGCCTTCCCGGATTGTGATGTCGGCTGTCTACCGTGTGCTTGCGGGTGTGCTGTAGCGCATCTGCACGAGCATCGGCCCACGGGCCACGACAGGCGGGCACAACGCGCGACAGCGCCGCGCAGATAGGTCCATCTGAGCGCAAAAGCGCTGCTGACCCGCGTCGCTTCAGGCTGACAGGAAAGACCGGGCGGGCAGATGCAGCCTGGGTGGCTTCAACCGGCGTCGCAGTTCCGCCCAATCGAAGCCGGCGCCAGGGTCTGCCTTTCGTCCCGGCGCGACGTGCTCATGACCCACAACTTCAACCAGGGGGTAGCGCCGGGCCAGGGCTGACAACAGTCTGGCCAGACTCTGGTACTGGGCCGCTTCAAACCAGTGCCCTTCCAATCCTTCCAGTTCGACGCCAATCGACCAGTCGTTGCAGTTGTCTCGGCCGCGCCAACTTGAAGCACCCGCGTGCCAAGCACGCCGCTCGCATGAAACAAACTGAACCGTGCGGCCGGTGCGCCGAATATAAAAGTGGGCTGACACCTGCAAGCCCTGAATACCTTGGAAGTAGGGGTGCGCTTCCCAGTCCAGCCGGTTGGTGAACAAACGCTCCACCGCGTCACCGCGAAAGTGACCCGGCGGCAAGCTGATGGAATGCACCACGGCCAACGTGACCGCAGCCCCGTCTGGCCGTGGGCCCTGGTTCGGCGATATCCGGTGTTGACAACGCTGCCACCAACCATCACGCCAGCTGCAGCGTTTGGCCATCGGTTCGCTCAAACCGGTTCGATGTCGGCGGCACCAACACCCAAACGGGCCATGCGGTAACGCATCTGGCTCAGCGACAAGCCCATGCTGGCACCGGCTGCTGTTCTGTTGTAGCGATGTTTTTCCAGCGCGCGCTCCAGGATGTCTCGCTCGACCCCGTCCAGGAAGGCGGCCAAGTCTGAAGGCAACGGGGGCAGCTCCGCCGCACCACCGCTTGCCGGGGGGTCAGTCGGCGCAAGGGGCAGTTGTGCATCGAACCCCGAGTCGGTGAGCAGCTCTTCGGGCAGGCCCAGGTCGGCTCTGCCAATGGCCGGCCCACTGGCCAGAGCCAGCGCTCGGTGAAGCAGGTTTTCCAGTTCGCGCACGTTGCCCGGGAAGCCATAGCGCAAGACGTGCTGCAGCGCATCGGCGGTGAGCGCGGGCACCGGACTGACGCCAGCGTCTCGGGCTATGCGTTCGATCACAGCCGAGCAGATGGCCGGTACGTCCGAGATGCGTTCGCGCAGTGGCGGCACCAAGATCAGGATGACGTTGAGTCGGTAAAACAGGTCCTGCCGAAACCGCCCGGCCTGGACCTCGGTCGCCAGGTCGCGGTGGGTCGCGCTGACGATGCGCACATTGACCGGAACTTCCTGCACCGCGCCAATGGCACGCACGGCCCGTTCTTGAATCACCCGCAGCAGCTTGCTCTGCATGGCCAGCGGCAGGTCGCCGATCTCGTCCAGGAACAGCGTGCCGCCTTGTGCCGCTTGGAAAAACCCGTCCCGGTCTTCCTGGGCACCCGTGAAGGCGCCCTTGCGGTAGCCAAAAAACTCGGCCTCCAGCAGGGCCTCGGGAATGGCCCCGCAGTTGACCGCCACGAAGGGCCCGCCGGCGCGCGGCGAGCAGTCGTGGATGGCGCGTGCCACCAGTTCTTTTCCCGTTCCCGACTCTCCGTTGACCAGCACTGGCGCCATGCTGCGTGCCACCTTTTCGACCAGGCTGCGCACCTGTTGCATGGCGGTGGAGTCACCCAGCAGGCGCTCCAGTGATGTTCGCCTGGGTGTGGCTCCACGTGAACCCGAAGACGATGAAACGGCGGCGGGCACCGCGACCTGACCGCCCACTGGCGTCCGACCCAAGGCCGACGCCACCACGGCCCTGAACTGGCGCAAGTCCACGGGTTTGGTCAGGTAGTCATAGGCGCCAGCCTTCAGCGCTTCGACGGCGTTCTCCGGCGAACCAAAAGCGGTGATGACCATGGCGCGTTCACCACGGCCGGCTTCTTCAATCCGGCGCAAAAGGTCCAGGCCGCTGCCATCGGGCAGCCGCATGTCGGTGATCAGCAGCTGAAAGCCACCCGGTCCCCGCTCTTGCAACAAGGCCCAGCCCTCTTCCACCGAGCCTGCGCTCTCGACGTCATAGCCTTCGCGCACCAAGGTCAGCTCGTAAAGCGTGCGCAGATCGGGCTCATCGTCAACGACCAGCAAGCGGGGGTTCGCAGAAGCGTTCAAAGGCGTGGTGGAGGTCGAAGTTAGTTTGGAGCGAGCGGCAATTCAGGCACTTGAGCCAACAGTTCGCTGCGACGCATGCTCACAACAAATTCGTTGCGAAATCGTTCTTTTGCCGCCGCCGGCCGGTATTCGATGTTCGCACCGTAGCGTTCGCAGAGCTCGCGGCAAATATACAGGCCGAGTCCCGAGCCTCGGCTGCGGGTCGAAAAGAAGGGCTCGAAGAGCCGTCGTTCCACGTCGGGCGCAATCAGCGGCCCGTCGCTGCGCACGCGCAGCATCACCCAGGTTGCATCCTGCGCCGCCAGCTGCACCTGCACGGCGTCGGCGCCTGGCAACGCGTGGCGATGGGCGTTGTCCAGCAGATTCACCAGCACCCGTCGGAGGTGCTCGGGGTCGAAAACCACACCCAAGGGCTCGGCGCTGATCTGAGCCTGCAAGCGCCCATCCGGCCCCATGGGCAGCTGCATGGTGCGAACCCACTCGGATGCAGCCTTGCCCACCAAGTCGCTCGCATCCACGACGCGGACCTGCGGCTCAACACCAGGGGCTACTTCCATCACGTCGTCGACCAGTTGCTTCAAGCGCTCCACGTTGTCTGCCACCATGTTGGCTAGGCGCATCTGGGCTGGCGCCAGGTCGTCTTCCATCATCAGCGCATTGGCCTGAGAAATGGCCGCCAAGGGGTTACGTATCTCGTGCGCAATTCCTGCTGACACGCGGCCCATGGCGGCCAGCTTTTCCTGACGAATCCGGGCTTGCAGCGTCCGCACGTCTTCCAGCAGCAGCACCGCAACGGGTTGCGAATTGAAGTCGGCGGTATCCGCCGTCGGGTCTTCGCCCGCGCGATGGGCCGCGCGATGGGCAAAAGCCCGCCGCATGAAACGAACCCGCAGGCGCAGGGTGCGGACATGCCCTTGCTCAAACTTCAGCGCCACGTCGCGCCCCGCATCGGGCCAGTGGCCGTCGGCCAGCGCTTGTTCTGCGGCCAGCAGCAACGGCAGCCATGCCGGGTCTTGGTCCAGCATGAACGGCGCCGTCGACGCCAGGCCCTCGTTCACCAGCAAGGCCCGCGCGGCTGGATTGGCCGCCCTAACCAGCAGCCGGCGGTCCACCACCAACACACCGTCGGCCATTTCTTCAATCACCAACCGGTTGAGCTGCGCTTGCTGCCGCGCCAGTTCCAGGCTGCCCCGTGCGGCCAGCTCTTCACGGGCCAGGCGCGACGCCAGTTCACCGGCCAGCAAGGTGATCATGAACATGCCCAGGCCCAGCAGCCCCGACTGCAGCATCAGGGTCGGTGCCTGCAAACCACCCGAGGCACGCCACGCCGCAGCCAGCAGCACCAGTGCCACGCCTGCGGCCGTCCCCAGGGCCAGTAACCGCGATGTGAGCACGCCCGCCATCAGCACGGGCAAAACCAGCAACGCAGCGTAGTTGAGTGAGACGCCTGCCTCCATGTGGTGCAACAACGAGAAGGCCAGCAAATCGACACCCACGGTGGCAAACCACTGCCGTCTGCGCTGCTGCACCAAGGGCAAAGACTGGGCCATCGGGCCGAACCTGGGCAAGAGCCACAAGGTGATGGCTTGGGCTGCATAGGCCAGCGAGACCAAAGTCAGCCACTCGGTCGCCTGGGTACCAGACAGGCTGCTGACACCATGCAAGATCACCAAGCCCACACCGACCGCAGCTCGCGCTGCGGAGTAGCTGCGGTAGACCCTGACCAAGGCGTTGTCTTGCACCCGCGCCACCGTGTGAGCGCGGCGCTCGACCCGGCGGCCGTCCTGGGGCAGATCACCCGAAGCCAGCCAGCCCGGATCGAAATACGAATGGCCCGAGTCGCCGCCGTCCTGGCTGCGCCGGCCCTGTGCGGCGCGGCGGTCTGAATGGCGTCGGTCGTTGCGACGTCGCTCCGCTTCGCTGGGGTCCATGGCGAGGTGTCAGACGCCCGCGCGGGGCCCGCTCAGGCGATGGGCCTCGCTGCAAAAGGGCCTGCCGACCGCATCAAACTGCGCTTCTGTCTTGGGCAGGTGCACACCGCAGTGGGCACAGGTCAACATCGCCTGGGCAGCAGGGCTGACAGGATCAGCCGACTTGGGCGGTGTTGCAGGCCCCGCAGGCGGCGGTCGCTCGCGACGGCGCAACAGCATCCAGGCCACAGCCACCACCACTAAAAGCACCAACAGGTATTTCACAGCCACGTCCTCAGCATTTCACACCGTGCGGTCAAGCAGCACTTCCAGCACAAAGCGCGAACCCACATAAGCCAGCAACAACAAGGTGGCCCCCACATAGAGCCAACGTGTGGCCCGCTTGCCGCGCCAGCCGCGCAGATGCCGCCCCAACAGCAAGGCGGCAAAAACGCACCAGGCCAGCAGCGAAAAAACGGCCTTGTGATCGGCCCACCGCCAGTGGGTGGTGCTGACGATGCCCAGCACCAGCGTGATGGTCAGCGCCACAAAGCCAGCCTGGACAAAGCGAAAGGTGATTCGCTCCAGCTGCAGCAAAGGCATGCCCGAGGGCGAGCCGGGCGTGGTGCGCGGAGCGAGGGCCTGCAGCGGTCGCAAGCGGCGCTCGGCTGCATCAAGCAACAGGGCGTGCAGGACGGCGGCCCCAAAAAGCCCATAGGAGCCCACCCCCAGGACAAAGTGCAACGGCGCCAGCGCGGAACCCAGGGGCCGTGACTCGCCCGGAAACAGCGCCGCCACCAAAACCGCCGAAGCTCCCGCCAGACCCAACCACTGGCGCACGGCCGGCATGGGCAACAAGCGACTCTCGACGGTATAGACCGCAATCACCAACCACACCGTGACCGACAACACCGGCCCGAAGCCCAGTCGCGCGCCCGACTGCTGCAGCCCCACGCCACCAATGTCAATCAGCAGGAGCAGCGCATGCAGCGCAAATCCACCCAGCAAGGCCGCAGCCGACAAACGCTTCAACACCGCCAAGGGCAGCGCGGTCAATCCATACAGGGCCAAGGTCACGCCCACCAGCAGCAGCTGGCCTCCAGGCGCCAACAGCGCAGACGGGGTCGATAGAATCATCCAGACAGTGTACTGATCGCGCTGCGCTCGCAGCGCCCTTCCCGAAATGGCCACCACCCTCACCGACCGCCTGTCCAGGATGGTCAAGACGATGCGCGGCCAAGCGCGCATCACCGAAAGCAACGTGCAGGACATGTTGCGCGAAGTGCGCATGGCGCTGTTGGAGGCCGACGTCGCCCTGCCCGTGGTGCGCGACTTCATCGCCCGCGTCAAAGACAAGGCCCTGGGCCAAGAGGTGGCCGGCTCGCTCAACCCAGGCCAGGCGCTGGTGGGCATCGTGCACAAGGAGCTGGCCGCCACCATGGGCGACGGCGTGGCCGACATCAACCTGGCAGCCCAGCCCCCTGCGGTGATCCTGATGGCTGGCCTGCAAGGCGCTGGCAAGACCACCACCACGGCCAAGCTGGCCAAGCACCTCATCGCGACGCGCAAGAAAAAGGTGCTGACGGTTTCTGCCGACGTCTACCGACCCGCAGCCATTGAACAGCTCAAGACGGTCACCGCCCAGGCCGGCGCAGAGTGGTTTGCTTCCACGCCCGATCAAAAGCCGCGTGACATTGCTCTGGCCGCGCTGGACCACGCCAAGCGCCACTACTTTGACGTGCTGCTGGTGGACACCGCCGGCCGTTTGGGCATTGACGAAGCGCTGATGGCCGAGATCCGTGAACTGCATGCGGTTCTCAACCCCGTCGAAACACTCTATGTGGTCGACGCGATGCAGGGCCAGGATGCGGTCAACACCGCCAAGGCGTTCAAGGACGCCCTGCCTTTGACGGGTGTGATCTTGACCAAGCTGGACGGCGACTCACGCGGTGGTGCCGCGCTGTCCGTACGGCAAATCACGGGTGCGCCGATCAAGTTTGCCGGGGTCTCCGAGAAGATCGACGGGCTGGAGGTCTTTGACGCTGAACGACATGCCGGCCGCGTGCTGGGCATGGGCGATGTTCTGGCCCTGGTCGAGCAGGTGCAAAAGGGCGTCGACGTCGAGGCGGCGCAAAAGTTTGCCGAGAAAATGAAGTCCGGCAGCGGCTTCGATCTGAACGACTTTCTTTCCCAGATCAGCCAGATGAAGAAGATGGGCGGCCTTTCCAGCCTGATGGACAAGTTGCCCAGTCAGATGAGCGCCAAGGCCGCCGGTGCCGACATGGACAAGGCCGAACGCGATGTGCGCCGCATGGAAGGCATCATCAACGCCATGACGGCACTGGAGCGTCGCAAGCCCGAGCTCATCAAGGCCAGCCGCAAGCGCCGCATTGCCACGGGCTCTGGCGTGCATGTACAAGAGGTCAACCGCCTGCTGAACCAGTTTGACCAGATGCAAGGCATGATGAAAAAGATGAAGGGCGGCGGCCTGATGAAGATGATGAAGCGGATGGGGGGCATGGGTGGTGGTGGAGGCGGCTTTCCGGGCCTGCCGCGCTGAGCCAGCGCGGTCGCAAGGGCATCCTTCACACTTGGCGTTATTCCGGCGCCAGCCGGATACGCCTGGATACGACTCTTGTTCAGTCAGGCGTTGATTGAGCGGCCCGATTGACCGATCTTCGGGGTTCGCACTCTCGCGTCAGCCCGCCCATGGAAGTCTTGGACCCTATCGCCTCCTTTGCCCTGCCCGCCACGGTCTTGTTGCTGCTGACCCTGTTGCTGGTTCGACTGCGGCAGCGCTTCGTGAACAAGCGCGAGCGCCGTGAGCGCCAAGATGCCTTGGACACCGTGGGTGCCTGGCCGCCCGAAGCGGCGCGTGTGTTGACCATCACCGAGCGGCAGGCCTATGACCTGCTCAAACGTGCCATGCCGGGCTACCTGGTGTTGGGCCAGGTGCCCTTGGCCCGCTTCATCCGGGTGCCATCGCGACACTCCTACAGCGAATGGCTGCAACGCGTGGGTTCGCTCAGCGCAGATCTCTTGTTGTGCGATTCCGGCTCGCGGGTCTTGGCGGTGGTGGACATCCGCCCGGCCAGCGAAAGTGAACGCAGTCGTCGCCGGCACGAGCGCATGGCACGTGTGATGCGGGCCGCCAACATCCAGGTGCACGTGTGGCGCGAAGGTGCTTTGCCCAGTGCGGCCGAAGTTCGCACCGCCATGACCCACTTGCTGGGGCCCGCAGCGGCCGGCATGAAAACCAGCAACTCGCGTCCCATGGGGTTCATCCCGGTGGCCGAGATTTCCGAGGTTTTGGCAGAGGGCGACCGAGCCGCGCTGGAAGCTTCATTCGATGCCTCGATGGAACCTGTTCCTTCAGGCTTTTACGACGACATCGAAGCCGCTGAAACCCGCTGACCCGTGCTGAAGCCCGGCCGATCCGGCCGATCCGGCGCCGGCAAGCGCAGCCGGTTTATTCAGCCCAGCAGCGCCAGCGCGAACTCTCGCGCATCAAAGGTCTGCAAGTCGTCCAACTGCTCGCCAATGCCGATGAAGTACACCGGGACAGGGCCCAAACCCGGCCCACGCGACGCGCCCCAACGGGCAATGGCGGCCAACACACCACCTTTGGCCGTACCGTCCAGTTTGGTCACGATCAATCCGGTCAGTCCCACGGCCGCATCAAAGGCTTTGACCTGAGCCAACGCGTTTTGGCCCGTGTTGCCGTCCACCACCAGCAGCACCTCGTGTGGCGCGTCAGCCTGCGCTTTGCCGATCACACGCTTGATCTTCTTCAGCTCTTCCATCAGGTGCGCCTGGGTCGGCAAACGACCCGCCGTGTCGGCAATCACGACATCGCAGCCCCGCGCTCGGCCGGCGGTGACCGCATCAAAGGCCACGGCCGCCGGGTCGCCCCCGGCCTGACTGACGATTTCTACCCGGTTGCGGCCGGCCCACTCGGCCAGCTGCTCCTTGGCTGCTGCGCGAAACGTGTCCGCCGCTGCCAGCAAGACTTTGCAGTCGGCCTGCGCCAAGTGCCGAGTGAGCTTTCCGATGCTGGTGGTCTTGCCCGCCCCATTGACGCCCACCACCATGATCACCGTCGGCGCCGTGGCCCCGACGCTCAAGGCGCGCTGCAAAGGCAGCAACAGATCGGTGATGGCGTCGGCCAACAGGGCCTTCACCGCCAAGGGCTCGGTGGCCTTGGCGGCTTTGACGCGCCGACGCAGATCGACCAGCAGGAACTCGGTGGCCGTGACGCCGGTGTCGGCCAACAGCAGGGCCGACTCCAGCTCTTCGTAGAGCGCTTCGTCTATGCGCGTACCGGTGAAGACCTGGGCAATCCCGGAGCCGGTCTTGCGCAGACTCTGTGCCAACCGGTTCAACCAGCCGCTGCGAGAAGGTGGGCTGCTGTCTGACGCGGGGGCCGCGGCCGCGACAAAACCGCTAACCGGGAGCTCGGCGGGAACCGGTGCCGGGCCAGCCGCTTCAGCGGGGGCTGCCACAGCAGCAGCGGTGGGCTTTTTCTTGAAAAAACTGAACATGAATGCTGGCCTCAGGCCGTTCCGGTGCACGAGCTTTTGGGCTCGCTATAATGTTGGGCTCAGGCGCTTTAGCTCAGCTGGTTAGAGCGACGGAATCATAATCCGCAGGTCCGGGGTTCAAATCCCTGAAGCGCCACCAAGGTATTGCGCGGCCCGAGTTTCATCTCGGGCCGTTTTTGTTTGACCAGCCCAAGACGCCGCACTTGGCATCTTGTCCATTTCACAGCCCCTGGATCCACACCATGATTCGCTGTGCTCTACTGATGGCCATTGTCTGCTTCAGCGCCGCCACGCCTGCGGTCGCTCAAGTGCAACGAAATTTTCCGGCAGCTGCTTTGCGGGGTGAGTTTGTGGTCACCGCACCGCCTGAACTGCAACTGAACCGAAGGCCAGCTCGCCTGGCCCCAGGCGCCCGCATCCGCGGCGCCGACAGCATGCTGATTCTGTCGGGCGGCCTCGTCGGTCAGCGCCTGTTGGTTCACTACACCATCGACCTGCTGGGCAATGTCCAGGATGTCTGGGTGCTCACACCTGCTGAGGCCGCCAAGCAGCCCTGGCCCGCCACGCCGCAAGAAGCCGCGGCCTGGCGTTTCAGCCCCGACAGCCAGACGTGGAGCAAACCATGAGCGCGGACGGCAAACCGGCCAAGAAGGTCTTCATCCGCACCTTCGGTTGCCAGATGAACGTCTACGACTCCGACAAGATGGCCGACGTGCTGCGTGTCGCCGACGGCTACGAACCGACGCAAGACGTTGAAGAAGCCGACCTGATTCTGTTCAACACCTGCTCGGTGCGCGAAAAGGCGCAGGAGAAGGTGTTTTCGGACCTGGGCCGCGTCAGGCATCTAAAGGAAAAGGGTGTGTTGATTGGTGTGGGTGGCTGTGTGGCCAGCCAGGAAGGCGCGGCCATCATCGACCGCGCACCCTACGTTGACTTGGTGTTCGGCCCGCAAACCCTGCACCGCCTGCCGCAAATGATTGCCGCCCGCAACCAGCAGCGGCGCCCCCAAGTGGACATCAGCTTTCCTGAAATCGAAAAGTTCGACCACCTGCCGCCCGCCCGAGTTGAAGGCGCCAGTGCCTTTGTCTCCATCATGGAAGGCTGTTCCAAGTACTGCGGCTACTGCGTGGTGCCCTACACCCGGGGCGAAGAGGTTCATCGCCCCTTTGAAGACGTCTTGACCGAAGTGGCTGGCTTGGCCGACCAAGGCGTCAAGGAAGTGACGCTGCTTGGGCAGAATGTCAACGCCTACCGCGGCACCATGGGCGGCACCCGCGAAATCGCCGACTTCGCCTTGTTGATCGAGTACGTGGCCGACATTCCGGGCATCAAGCGCATCCGCTACACCACCAGCCATCCCAACGAGTTCACCCAGCGTTTGGTTGATGTTTATGCCAAGGTGCCCCAACTGGTGAACCACCTGCACTTGCCTGTTCAACACGGCAGCGACCGCATCCTGATGGCCATGAAGCGGGGTTACACCGCGATGGAATACAAGAGCACCCTTCGCAAGCTGCGTGCAGTACGGCCTGACATCAGCCTGTCAAGCGACTTCATCGTCGGCTTCCCGGGCGAGACCGAAGACGACTTCGCCAAGATGATGAAGCTCATCGACGACGTGGGCTACGACAGCAGCTTCAGCTTTGTCTTCAGCCCGCGACCCGGCACGCCGGCCGCCAACTTGAGCGACCACACGCCGCAGGACGTGAAACTCAAGCGGCTGCAGCACCTGCAGGCGCGCATCGAAGAAAACGTGCGCCGCATCAGCGCCAGCCGTGTTGGCACGGTACAGCGCATCCTGGTTGAAGGCCCGGCGCGCAAACCGGGCAAGGACGGTCCGGAGCTGATGGGGCGCACCGAGTGCAACCGCATCGTCAACTTCAAAGCCGGGCCCCAGGGCGCTCGCTTGCTGGGTCAGATGCTGGACGTGCGCATCACCAGTGCACTGCCGCACTCGCTGCGCGGCACGCTGGTGCTGACTGACCGCGACGCTAGCGACCCTAGCGATGCTAGCGACGCCCAGGGCCGAAGCCCTGCCACCACAGCGTAAAGGCGCACGCTGCCACCATGGCGGCATAGGTGACCATCTTGCCGTCTCGCCCCAGGGCGACCAGACCCAGCAGAACCGCCGCGCAGCTGGCCGCACAGGCAGGGCCGGCCAGTGTCTTCCAGTGTCGGCCGGCCAGTTCGCGGCGCCAAACCAGTTTGGCCGCGGTGGCGGACAGCGCACCCAAGCCCAAGCCTGGCAACAGCAGATTTCCCACATGCCACAGCACGTCCAAAGGTCCCATTGATCTCCCGCTGCTGGTTGGTCTGTTCAGAGAGCCCCTTCCAGGGCCCACCACTGCGCCCCGAGCGCGTCCTGCAAAAACTACAATTCTGACGTGAGTGTCTTTGCACTGGGTCTGAACCACACCACCGCGTCGTTGGATCTGCGCGGGCGCTTGGCCTTTGCCCCTGAACAGATGGCGCCCGCCCTGCAGGGGCTGCGCCAACGGTTGCAACGGGCCCAGCCCGAAACGGCCTTGGTCTCCACCTGCAACCGCACCGAACTGTACGTGGCTGCTCCGGCGCTGGACATGCAGGCTTTGGTGCGGCCCACGGTGGACTGGCTGGCCGAACAAGGTGGCATCAGCGGCGCGCAATTGCTGGCCCACAGTTATGTGGTCGAGGACCGCGCCGCCGCACGCCATGCCTTTCGGGTGGCCTCGGGCCTGGACTCCATGGTGC
Organism: Rubrivivax sp.; assembly: GCA_043774975.1. GTDB lineage: Bacteria > Pseudomonadota > Gammaproteobacteria > Burkholderiales > Burkholderiaceae_C > Rubrivivax. The sequence continues at coordinate 12,959 of JAYVSX010000264.1, read as the reverse complement.
TGGGCGAACCGCAGATCCTGGGTCAGATGAAGCAGGCCGTGCGCTTGGCCAGCGAGGCTGGCACCCTGGGCACCACCCTGCACCAGTTGTTCCAGCGCTCTTTTTCGGTGGCCAAAGAGGTCCGCAGCTCGACCGAGATTGGCGCACACAGCATCAGCATGGCTGCAGCAGCGGTTCGCTTGGCCGCGCAACTCTTTGAGGACTTGGCACAAACCAAAGTGCTCTTTGTGGGTGCCGGCGAAATGATCGAGCTGGTGGCGACGCACTTCGCGGCCCGCACGCCAAAGGCACTGGCCCTGGCCAACCGAACTTTGGAACGCGGGGAGCGCCTGGCATCGCGTTTTGGCGGCGAAGCGATGCGCTTGGCAGAGATGCCCGGCCGACTGCATGAGTTCGACGTGGTCATTTCCTGCACCGCGAGCAGCTTGCCCATCATCGGCCTGGGTGCCGTCGAGCGCGCGCTCAAGGCGCGCCGCCACCGCCCCATCTTCATGGTCGACTTGGCGGTGCCGCGCGACATTGAGCCTGAAGTGGCGCAGCTGTCAGACGTTTACCTTTACACCGTGGACGACTTGTCCACCCTGGTGCAAACCGCCAGCGAGAAGCGCTTGGCCGCGGTAGAACAGGCCGAGGCCATCATCGACGCGGGCGTGCTCAGTTTCGCCCACTGGCTGGACCAGCGTGCAGCCGTGCCGTTGATCCAGGCCCTCAACCGCCAAGCCGAGGACTGGAGCACCATCGAGCTCACCCGGGCCCGCAAACTGTTGGCCAAAGGCGAACCGGTGGAACAGGTGCTGGAAGCCCTGACACGCGGTCTGACTCACAAAATGCTGCACGGCACCTTGGCTGAACTGCACGCCGCAGAAGGTGAAGAGCGGCAACGCCTGGCCGACACCGTGTCGCGCCTGTTTCTGCGCCAAAACAACCGTCAACTCGGCGGCGCTGGCGACTCGGGCGAACAGGGTCTTTAACGCCCACAACCTTTGCGACGGGCCCATGCGGGTCGGTCGAGTTTCGGCATCCGTCCATGACCCCCAGCTTGCGAGATCAGTTTGAGCGTTTGGCCCTGCGGCTGGCGGAGCTTGACGCGACCCTCACGGACCCCCACGTCACCGCCGACATCCAGCGCTACCGCGCGCTGCTGCGCGAACAATCGGAAGCACAAGCCATCGTCAGCCGCTTTCGGCAATACCAACAGCGCGAGCGCGACCTGGCTGCCGCCCGCAGCATGGTGGCCACTGAGCAGGACGCCGAGATGGCGCAAATGGCGCAGGAGGAACTGACCAGTGCGCAGGCTGACATGGACCGACTGCACGCCGAATTGCAGGCCTGCTTGATCCCGCGTGACCCCGACGACGAGCGCAACGCCTTCTTGGAAATCCGTGCCGGCACCGGTGGCGATGAGTCGGCCCTCTTCGCCGGCGACTTGGCCCGCATGTACCTGCGCTATTGCGAACAGCAGGGCTGGCGCACACAAATCATGAGCCAGAGTGACAGCGAACTGGGTGGCTACAAAGAGTTGGTGCTGCGTGTTGAAGGCGAACGGGTCTACGAGCACTTGCGCTTTGAATCTGGCGGCCACCGCGTGCAGCGGGTACCGGCCACCGAGAGCCAGGGGCGCATCCACACCAGCGCCTGCACCGTCGCGGTGATGCCCGAACCCGACGAAACCGAAGAAATCCAGCTCAACCCGGCCGACTTGCGCATCGACACCTTTCGCGCCAGCGGGGCCGGCGGTCAGCACGTCAACAAGACCGACAGCGCGATTCGCATCACCCACCTGCCCACGGGTTTGGTGGCCGAATGCCAGGACGACCGCAGCCAGCACCGCAACAAGGCCAAGGCCATGGCCGTGTTGGCCGCCCGCCTGCGCGACAAGGACCGCAATGAACGCGCCGCCAAGGAAGCCGCCACGCGCAAGGGCTTGATCGGCAGCGGCGACCGCAGCGACCGCATCCGCACCTACAACTTCCCCCAAGGGCGACTGACCGACCACCGCATCAACTTCACGTTGTACAAGCTGGCGCAGGTGATGGACGGTGACCTTGGTGACGTGGTGGCTGCCTTGCGCGGTGCCCGCGCCGCGCAGCAGCTGGCGCAGTTGGAAGGCGGCGGTGCCTGAGCGCTGGCCGTTGCCGGTGCCTCTGAGCGTGGGCGACGCGCTGCGGCAAGCGCAGCGTGCTGGCGTGGCCCGCCTGGACGCCCAGTTGCTGCTGGGCCACTTTTTGGGTCGTTCCCGAACCTGGCTGGTCGCGCACGACGATCAGCCACTGCCACCCGCTGCCGAAGCGGCCTGGCCCGCAGCGTTGGCACGCCGCGCCCAGGGTGAGCCACTGGCCTATGTGCTGGGTGAACAGACGTTTTGCGGCCTCGCCTTGACGGTCAGTCCCAGCGTCCTGGTGCCCCGGCCGGAAACCGAAGTCCTGGTTCGATGGGCACTGGAGCGCTGGCCCTCCAGCCCGGCGGCCAACGTGGTCGACTTGGGCACTGGCAGCGGCGCCGTGGCTTTGTCCATCAAGCGGCTGCAGCCGGCGGCGCAAGTCACCGCCACCGATGTCAGCGCGCTGGCCTTGGCCGTTGCCCAGTCCAACGCCAGGCGACACAGGCTGGCCGTTGAATGGGCCCAGGGCGACTGGTGGGCCGCTGTTGCCGGGCAACGTTTCGGCCTGGCGGTCTCCAATCCGCCCTACATTTCGCGCGGCGACCCGCACCTGGCCGCTCTGGGCCATGAACCCGACCTGGCATTGACCTCCGGCCATGACGGCATGGACGCCTTGCGGCTGATCATCGATGGCGCCCCTGATCACCTGCTTGCAGGCGCTTGGCTGTTGCTGGAGCACGGCCATGATCAAGCCGAAGCAACGCGCGCGCTGCTGCTGAGCCGTGGCTTTTCGACCCCCGTCACCCACCAGGATCTGGCCGGCCTGCCCCGCTGTACGGGCGCTTGTTGGCCAGGTGAGCAATCGTGCCGCCCTGGGCAGCCGTAGCCCGCGCTTACGCCCAGAAGCAACACAGTGAGGGTGCCCAAACCGGCTTGAGGCGCGCATCATCCAGCACAGAACCACTCCGAATGGGAGGCCGAGATGAAGCTTCGTGCCCTGAGTTCGCAAATCCTCATGGTCAGTCTGCCCTTGGCAGCGCAGGCCGCTGACGGGCTGGCGGCACCCTCCGCAGAGTCGTTGTGGCCGCAGTGGCAGGCTCGGCTGGCGCTGCAGACCACGGTCGTTCAGCGCTCGAGTCCCTGGGCACTGGTGGAACGCAGCGGTCAGCCGCGCACCGCCCAAGGGGGCGCGCTTCTGGGCGACTACTACTTTGCCCAGCCCACCTTGGGCCATTTCCGGGCCAGCGGCGGGCTGATGTACGGCGCTTGGGGCGGCGCACCCAGCGCCGCTGCCAGCGGCAACCGTTGGGGCTTGCTGATTCAGAGCCTGGGCGGTGCGCAAACCCTTGCAACCGACTCGTTGGGTACCGTGCCCTACCTGGGCTTCGGTTTCACCAGCGCCGCCTGGCGCAACGCCTGGTACCTGACGGCCGATGTGGGCTGGGTGGCCGAACAGCCGTCTGCCTTGGGTGGCGTCAGCCGCGCGCTGCAGGGCAGCCTGGGCTGGGACCAAGCCCTGCGCGACATGCGGCTGGCCCCCTTGGTTCAGCTGGGCGTACGCCTGGCGTTCTGAGGGCTTTGCTCAGGGTCTGAGCGGGCCCGCCAATGCCCTTGCTGCACCGGCCCAGCTTGCAGTTGCCGCATACTCTTAACCTTATTTTTCAGTCAGGACGATAGACATGAGCGACGTGCAGCAGCGCATCGATGAGCTGGTCAAGGGCAACCGGGTGATGCTCTTCATGAAGGGCAACGCGCAGTTCCCGATGTGCGGCTTTTCCGGCCGTGCGATTCAAATCATGAAGGCCTGTGGTGTCTCCCAGCTCAAGACCTTCAACGTGCTGGAAGACGAAGAGATTCGCCAAGGCATCAAGGACTACGCGCAGTGGCCCACGATTCCGCAGCTCTACATCAACGGGGAATTTGTGGGCGGCTCGGACATCATGATGGAGATGTACGAGTCGGGCGAACTGCAGCAAGTCCTCTCGCAAGGCTGAGATGGGCGCGCCGCGCCTGGTGGTCGGCATCACCGGTGCCACGGGCGCCATCTACGGCGTCAAGCTGTTGCAGCGTGCGCGGGAGCTGGGCGTACAGACTCACTTGGTCGTGTCCAGCGCGGGCGTGCTCAACGCCCACCACGAGTTGGGGCTGGACCGCAAAGGGTTGGAGTCGCTGGCCGACCACGCTTACGCGCCGGCCGACGTGGGCGCCTGTGTGGCCAGCGGCAGTTTTGACACGGCAGCGATGGTGGTCGCGCCTTGTTCGATGAAGTCCCTGGCGGCCATCGCCCACGGGCTGTCGGACAACCTGCTGACCCGCGCTGCCGACGTCACGCTCAAAGAGCGGCGGCGGTTGGTGCTGATGGTTCGAGAGACGCCCTTCAACCTGGCCCACTTGCGCAACATGACGGCGGTGACCGAGATGGGCGCGGTCGTCTACCCACCGCTTCCTGCGTTCTACCTCAAACCACAAAGCATCGAAGAACTGGTGAACGAGAGTGTGGAACGCGTGCTGAGTCTCCTGGGCTTGGCCGGGGCCCAACCGAGGCAGTGGACGGGCCTGTAGGCCGCCCATCACTCAAGGCGGCAACTCCCAAGCCTTACGCGCTCCAAACACCAGGTTGGGATATTCGGCCCGACCCCGGCTGCCGTTGTAGCGGCCCAAGGCCATGAAAAGGTCACCCTTCTCGCGGTCCAGGTAGTGGCGCAAGATGACGCAGCCAAAACGAAGGTTGGTCTGCAGGTGAAACAGACGGCGCGCGTCACCGTCACCAATCACGCGCGCCCAAAACGGCATCACCTGCATGTAGCCCCTGGCCCCGGCACTGCTGATGGCGTACTTGCGAAAACCGCTCTCGACCTGCATCAGGCCCAGCACCAGTGACGTCTCCAACCCAGCACGGCGGCTCTCGTACCAGGTGGCTTCCAGAAACTCGATGCGGGTGTGGTGGTCGGCCTTGCGCCGTTTGAGCTTTTCGCTCATCGCGCCCAACCACTTCAAGTACGCCAGCCGTTCTTCGAGTTTGTCGAACCGTGGTTTGGGCGGTGCGGCCTCCGCGACGGCAGCGGAAAGCGCCGTTCGCACGGCGTTCGCCAAAGGCTCTTCAACCTGTGCGCCGGCCCGCGCTGGCTGCGGGTTCAGCCCCCAGCCCATGGCCAGGGCTGAGCCCAGCACCGTTCGACGGGCCAAGCCCGTCATGCCAGCAGACGCGCCTTCATGGTGCTGACCACATCGGCCAGAGCCACGGGCGCTGCGACGGCATCACGGCGCCCCTGCACTTCCAGCGTGCCAGCCTTGAGTGCGCGGTCGGAGATGACCACCCGCAACGGCACGCCAATCAGCTCCCAATCGGCAAACATGGCGCCCGGGCGTTCGCCGCGGTCGTCCAGAACCACGTCGATACCGGCGGCCTGCAGTTCATCATGCAGCTTGTCGGCGGCGGCTTGCACCTCGGGACTGCGGTCGTAACCGATGGGGCAGATCACGGCCGCGAAAGGTGCGATCGACGCTGGCCAGATCATGCCGCGCTCGTCGTGGTTCTGCTCGATCGCCGCGCCCAGGATGCGGGTGACGCCGATACCGTAACAACCCATCTCAAACGGCTGGGGCTTGCCGTTCTCGTCCAGAAAGGTGGCCTTCATGGGCACGCTGTACTTCTTGGTGCCCAGGTAGAACACGTGGCCCACTTCAATGCCGCGCTGGATGGCCAACACCCCCAGTCCATCGGGCGAAGGGTCGCCGACCACCACGTTGCGGATGTCGACCACCAGGTCCGGCTCCGGCAGGTCGCGCCCCCAGCTGACACCCGTGATGTGGAAGTCCGCTTCATTGGCGCCGCAGACAAAGTCGCTCATCAGCGCGACGGTGCGGTCGGCCACGACCCGCACGGGTTTGCGCGTGCCTACCGGCCCCAGGTAACCGGGCTTGCAACCGAAGTGGTCTTCGATTTCGCTGACGGTGGCAAAGCGGAAGCCGTCTTTCAGCCCGTCGACCTTGCCGGCCTTGACTTCGTTCAGGCTGTGATCGCCGCGCACCAACAGCAACCAAACGGTGCTCTTCAGGATGTCGCCGGCCTCGTTCTTGACATCGGTGGCCAGCACCAAGGACTTGACGGTTTGTGTCAGGGGCAAGCCCAGCAAGGCGGCCACGTCTTCACAGGTGCTCTTGCCCGGCGTGGGGGTCTTGGTCATGGCCTGCGCAGCCGCCGCGCGGCTGCCCAACAAGGGCAAGGCTTCCGCGAGTTCGATGTTGGCCGCGTACTCGCTGGTCGGGCAGTAGACGATGGCATCTTCGCCAGTTTCGGCGATGACCTGGAACTCGTGCGACGCGTCGCCACCGATGGCGCCGGTGTCGGCCGCCACCGCACGGTACTGCAAGCCAAATCGATCGAAGATGCGCCTGTAGGCGGCGAACATGCTGTCGTAGCTTTTCAAAGCCGCGGCCTTGTCGCGGTCGAAGGAATAAGCGTCCTTCATCGTGAACTCGCGGCCTCGCATCACGCCAAAGCGCGGCCGGCGCTCGTCGCGGAACTTGGTCTGGATGTGATAGAAATTTCGCGGCAGCTGCTTGTAGCTGCGCAGCTCTTGCCGGGCAATGTCGGTGATCACCTCTTCGCTGGTGGGCTGAATCACGAAGTCACGATCGTGGCGGTCCTTGACCCGCATCAGTTCGGGGCCATAAGCCTGGAAGCGACCCGTCTCTTGCCACAGCTCTGCGGGCTGCACCACGGGCATCAGCAGTTCCACTGCACCCGAGCGGTTCATCTCTTCGCGGATGATGGCTTCGACCTTGCGGATGACACGCAGGCCCAGCGGCATGTAGTTGTAGATGCCAGCGCCCAGGCGCTTGATGAAGCCGGCGCGCATCATCAGCTGGTGGCTGGCGACTTCGGCGTCGGAGGGCGCTTCTTTGAGCGTGGAGATGAAGGTCGCGGAGGCTTTCATGGTCTCTTCTTGAGCACCTTGACTGCTGCGACTCCGAGCCCACTGCTTGCCGCGGGGCTTGCCCAGAGACCTTCAATGACCTCGAAAGAAGCATGCGGGTTAGCGAGGATTCGCGGTCCGCACAGTGCCGGTGCAATAATGAAAACAGTCAAAAATTCGAGGTTTCATTATGCTCGACCGGGAAGGCTTCAGGCCCAACGTCGGCATCGTCCTGTTGAACACGCGCAATCAGGTGTTCTGGGGCAAGCGGCTGCGCACACACTCGTGGCAATTCCCTCAGGGCGGCATCAAGCATGGTGAGTCGCCCGAGCAGGCCATGCTGCGCGAACTGCACGAAGAAGTCGGGCTGCTGCCCGAGCATGTGCAGATCATTGCGCGCACGCGCGATTGGCTGCGCTATGAAGTGCCGGATCATTTCATCCGCAAAGATGCGCGTGGCCACTACAAGGGCCAAAAACAAATCTGGTTCCTGCTTCGCCTGTTGGGGCGCGACAGCGACATGAACCTGCGCGCCACCGACCACCCCGAGTTCGACGCTTGGCGTTGGAACGAGTACTGGGTGCCGCTCGACATGGTCATCGAGTTCAAGCGCAAGGTCTACGAAATGGCGCTGATCGAATTGGCACGCTACCTGCCCAGGACCCACCAACACAACCGCTTCTTGCGTTCAGGCCTTCGTTCACAGTGGCAGGATCTGGACATTGCGCCAGCCCCACCACCGTCAGACCCCAACAAACCGAGTGCAATCGACTGAGCCTGCGCTTTCAAGTCAAGACCAGATTGGTCCGGTGAATCAGTTCAGGTTCGTTGGCGTAGCCCAGCAGCAGCTCGATTTTGGCTGAAGGCTTGCGGGCGATCATCCGGGCCTCGCTGGACGCATAGTTCGCCAAGCCCCGCGCCACCTCGACGCCAGCCAAGGTCTTGACGGCGATCACGTCACCGCGCGCAAAGTCGCCTTCGACTTCGTGCACGCCAATCGGCAGCAGGCTCTTGCCCTCGTCACGCAACTTGCGCACCGCGCCGTCATCCACCCGCACCGAGCCGCGCAACTGCAGGTGGTCGACCATCCACTGCTTGCGTGCCGCCATCTTGGCCGTGCCCGCCACCAAGGCGGTGCCAATGCGCTCGCCTGCGGCCAAGCGAAGCAGCACGTCGGTTTCGCGTCCCCATGCGATGACGGTGCTGGTGCCGCTGCCCGCAGCGCGCTTGGCCGCCAAGATCTTGGTCAGCATGCCACCGCGGCCGACGCTGGAACCCGCGCCGCCGGCCATCGCTTCCAACGCGGGGTCACCGGCAACGGCTTCGGCTATGAAGTTCGCTTGCGGGTCCTTGCGTGGGTCCGCCGAGTACAAACCCCGCTGGTCGGTGAGGATCACGTAGGCATCGGCATCCACCAAGTTGGCGACCAGCGCACCCAAGGTGTCGTTGTCGCCAAACCGGATTTCGTCGTTGACCACCGTATCGTTTTCATTGATGACCGGAATCACCCGCAAGGACAAGAGCGTGAGCAGGGTTGAGCGCGCGTTGAGGTAGCGCTCACGATCAGCCAGATCAGCGTGGGTCAGCAGCACCTGGGCGCTGGACATGCCATGGTCGCGCAGACGCGATTCGTACATCTGCACCAAGCCCATCTGCCCCACGGCAGCGGCGGCCTGGAGTTCGTGCAGCTCCTTGGGGCGCGTCACCCAGCCCAGGCGCTTCATGCCTTCGGCAATGGCACCGCTGGACACCATCAGCAGTTCGCGTCCTTCCTGCGCCAAGGCCGCCAACTGGCGCGCCCAGTTGCCAATGGCTTGCGCGTCGACGCCGCGGCCTTCGTTGGTGACGAGGCTGGAGCCGACCTTGACAACGATGCGGCGCGCCCCTTGGAGCACGCCTTTACTCATCGCGGGCGGGCTCGAATCGTCGGTCGGGCAACGGCTCAGCCTGCACTTGGGCTGACACGTGGTTCTGGATGCGCTCCAGCAGAGGTTGCAATCCCTCTCGGGCCAAAGCCGAGATCGAAAACACCGGGCCTTTCCAGCGCAGTCGGCGAACGTATTCCTTGACGCGTGCCTCGCGTTCTTCCACCGGCACCATGTCCAGCTTGTTGAACACCAACCAACGCGGTTTGGCGTGCAGCTTGGGGTCGTACTTCTTCAGCTCAGCGACGATGGCCTTGGCCTGAACGACAGGATCAACGCTTTCGTCAAAGGGCGCGGCGTCCACGATGTGAAGCAGCAAGCGAGTTCGCTGCAAGTGACGCAGGAACTGGTGGCCCAGGCCGGCACCTTCTGAAGCGCCTTCGATCAGACCTGGCACATCGGCAACAACAAAGCTGCGCTCGGGACCCACGCGCACCACACCCAGGTTAGGGTGAAGGGTGGTGAAGGGGTAGTCGGCAATCTTGGGGCGGGCGTTCGAAATGGCCGCTATCAAGGTCGATTTGCCAGCGTTGGGCATGCCCAACAAGCCCACGTCGGCCAAAACGCGCAGCTCCAATTGCAGCTTGCGGGCTTCGCCGGGCCAGCCCGGGGTCTTTTGACGGGGGCTGCGGTTGGTGCTGCTTTTGAAGTGCAAGTTGCCAAAGCCACCGTCGCCACCTTTGGCCAACTGCTCGCGTTGGCCATGCTCCAGCAGCTCCACCAAGACTTCACCGGTCTCGGCATCGGAAATGATGGTGCCGACCGGCATGCGCATCTCGATGTCCGGCCCGGCCGCACCAAACTGATCCGATCCCCGACCCGCCTCACCATTCTTGGCGTCAAAACGCCGGGTATATCGGTAGTCGATCAGCGTGTTGATGTTCAGATCGGCCACAGCCCAAACGCTGCCACCGCGGCCACCGTCACCACCGTTGGGCCCGCCAAACGGAATAAATTTTTCGCGGCGAAAGCTCACGCAACCGGAGCCACCGCTGCCGGCTGAAATGTCAATCAGCGCTTCGTCGAAAAACTTCATGGGCGGGTTATGGTAGTCGCAGCTCGGTTGTAAAAACAAAGAAGCCCCGGCGGGCCGGGGCTTCGCTGCGTGAGCGAAAAATCGCTCAGCCCGGCGTCACGAAGACCGTCTGACGGCTGAGTTCGCCCTTGACGTCAAAGGAAACGGAACCGTCAACCAATGCAAACAGCGTGTGATCCTTGCCCATGCCGACATTGGTGCCAGCATGGAACTTGGTGCCGCGCTGGCGCACGATGATCGAACCTGCGGACACCGTTTGACCGCCAAAAACCTTGACGCCCAGCATCTTTGGCTTGGAGTCGCGGCCGTTGCGGGTGGAGCCGCCACCTTTTTTCTGTGCCATTTTTTCTGCCCTTTAGCCGCTCAAGCGACGGTTAACGAGCCGATGAGCAGCTCGGTATAGGTTTGGCGGTGGCCGCCGTGCTTTTGATAGTGCTTGCGACGCCGCATCTTGAAGATGCGAACTTTGTCGTGCTTGCCATGAGCCACCACCGTGGCTTTGACGTTCGCGCCCGCGACCCAGGGAGAACCGACCTTCAGATCCGCGCCGCTTCCAACGGCGAGCACCTGCTCAATCACGATTTCCTGGCCCACGTCCGCAGCTATCTGTTCTACCTTGATCTTCTCGCCGGCTGCAACCTTGTATTGCTTGCCACCGGTTTTTATGACCGCGTACATGTGTGACCTTTCAAAGAACCCAATCAAATCCTGGCCCGAGCATGGTCCGCAAGGGAGCAAGCCACGAAACGCAGAGCCTTTGAGTATAGCATCCGGCCGAAAGGTGTTTGGGTTACGCCAGTGCGGGCCGCCCCACTTCCTATAATGGCGATCAAACCCTTCGCCATTGTTCGTGCCCACTCCGACCGCCACTTCTGCAAGCACAACGGACCTGACAGACGGCGAAATGCTGCGGGTCGACGAAGTCATTCGCGAGCAGCTGGCTTCGCGGGTGGCCCTGATCAACCAGATCTCGCAGTACATCGTCAACGCTGGCGGCAAGCGAATCCGCCCCCGCTTGGTGCTGATGTTTGCCGAGGCCCTGGGCTTTGCGGGCCCCGAGCGTCACCACTTGGCAGCCATCGTCGAATTCATCCACACGGCCACCTTGCTGCATGACGATGTGGTGGATGAATCGGCCATGCGACGCGGCCGCGCGACGGCCAATTCCATGTTTGGCAATGCGGCCAGCGTTTTGGTGGGCGACTTCTTGTACTCCCGCGCCTTTCAAATGATGGTGTCGATTGACAGCATGCGGGTGCTCCAGGTGCTGGCAGATGCCACCAACGTGATCGCCGAAGGTGAGGTCCTGCAGTTGATGAACATGCACGATCCCGACTTGGCGGTGGACGACTACCTGCAGGTCATACGCTACAAAACCGCCAAACTGTTCGAGGCCAGTGCACGCCTGGGAGCCGTGCTGGCGGGGGCCAGCACGGTGTTGGAAGAGGCCTGCGCCGACTACGGCCGTTCGTTGGGAACCGCATTCCAACTGGTGGACGACTTGCTGGACTACGAAGGCAACAGTACCGAACTGGGGAAGAACATTGGCGACGACCTGCGCGAGGGCAAGCCGACATTGCCTTTGCTCATCGCCATGGAACGTGCCAGCGAAGTTGAGCGCGGCCTGATTCGTCAGGCCATCGAAAAAGGCGAGCTGCAAAAGCTGCCTGAGATTCTGGCGATCGTGCGGCGCACGGGAGCCTTGGACGCCACCCGGGCTGCAGCGCAGGCCGAAGCCGACAAGGCACGCGACGCCATCCTGGCCCACCTGCCACCATCAAGGGCGCGGGAGGCTCTGCTAGACTTATGTGCTCGGTCCATCCACCGTTCTTCCTGAACGACGGGCTGTAGGCGCTGTGCTTTGAAGCAGTTCGAGCAGCGCCACATCGGGGTGTAGCTTAGCCTGGTAGAGCGCTACGTTCGGGACGTAGAGGCCGGAGGTTCGAATCCTCTCACCCCGACCAGGACGACTCGTTGGCCCCGCTGTGCGTTGCCACCTCAAAAGGCCGTAACCAATCGTTCAGAAGTGCATAGACGGCCTTCTTGCGGCTTTTCCGCCGTTTACACCCTGCTGTGGATCGGCGATGATCATTCAGATATGCGCACACCGTTCTGAAGCCCATGGCCACCGAAGCTCTGGCTGACCCTGCCCCGTCTTCCTTGTCGGGCGTTGCCCGCGTTTTGGTCAACGCGGGCAAGCTGACGGCCAAAGCCGCTGAAGAACTGACCAAGAGCGCGCGCGAACGCAAAGCCAGCTTCGTGACCACCGTCGTAGGTGCCGGAGCGATCAAACCCGATGAGTTGGCCCATACGCTTTCCACGGCGCTGGCTTTGCCGGTCCTGGACCTGAATGCGGTTGATCTGCAAAAGCTGCCGCGCAACCTGGTCGACCCCAAGATCGCCAAACAGTACCAATTGATGGTTCTGGGCAAACGCGGCAACCGCCTGTTCATTGGTGCTGCAGACCCCACCGACCAAGAGGCTGTTGAGCGCATCAAATTTGCCACTCAGCTGACGCCCGAATGGGTGATCGTTGAGTACGACAAGTTGATGCGCGAGCTCGAAGGCCAAGGCGCCACGGCCAGCGAGGTGCTGGAAACCCTGACCAGCGGTGAGTTTGACTTTGACGTCACCGAAGAAGATGTCACTGCGCCGGAAGCCGAGGTCACCACCGACGTCGAAGACGCGCCAGTGGTGCGCTTTCTGCAAAAAATGTTGATCGACGCCATCAACATGCGGGCGTCCGACCTTCACTTCGAGCCCTACGAATACAACTACCGCGTGCGCTTTCGGGTAGACGGTGAGTTGCGCGAAATCACCCAGCCGCCGATCGCCATCAAGGACAAGCTGGCTTCGCGGATCAAGGTCATTTCGCGCATGGACATCGCTGAAAAGCGGGTCCCGCAAGACGGCCGCATGAAGCTCAAATTTGGCTCCAAAGCCATCGACTTCCGGGTTAGCACACTGCCCACCCTCTT
>JAYVSX010000263.1:0-4363 GCA_043774975.1 Rubrivivax sp. | reverse complement strand
CCCCTTGGGGGGTAGCGAACGAACGTGAGCTTGGGGGTTCATGCCTACTCCCAGTCCAGGGCGCCCTTTTTCCATTCGTAGATGAATCCCACCACCAGGATGGTCAGGAAAATCATCATCGCCCAGAAGCCTGACGGCCCGATTTCACGCAGAGCCACGGCCCAAGGGAAAAGGAAGGCGATTTCCAGGTCGAACAGGATGAAGAGGATGGCCACCAGGTAGTAGCGCACATCGAACTTCATGCGAGCGTCTTCGAAGGCCTCGAAGCCGCATTCGTAGGGGCTGTTCTTGGCAGCGTCGGGGCGGTTGGGGCCGAAGATGAAACCCAGCACCTGCGGCGCGATGCCGACACCGATGCCCACCAGGATGAACAGAATCACAGGCAGGTACGGTTGCAGGTCCATGTTGTCGTTGGCGTTCCGTCAAATCAGCCAGTGACCCTTCGTCAACCAGCCTGCAGCTACAGGTGCGGCCCAAGCCGCGCGAGGCCCGTGAGGCAACCCGCATGACAGGTCCTCACAAAAGCGCTCGTCAAAAAAGCCTTGGTGCCGACGGCGAGACTCGAACTCGCACAGCTTTCGCCACTACCCCCTCAAGATAGCGTGTCTACCAATTTCACCACGTCGGCACGGATCGAATCGAATCCACAAGGGCCCGGTTCACCTAGAGGATTTGGCTCGCCGGACTACCCGGAATTCTAGCCCGAAAACAAGGGGTTTCCCCCTCGTTGACAGACTCTGAGGGCTACTTCGAGGCGGCTGGTGCAGGCGCTGCAACGGGTGCAGGAACCGCGGCCGATGAAGCGCTGGGTGCGACCGAAGGAATGACACCCACGGCGGGGGGAGCGCTGGCCGCAGGGGCCGCGCTGTCCAGCACACTGCCGCCCGTGGTGGCACGCGTGGCGCCGCCGGTGCTGCCCATGTAGGTCAGCGCCAGGGTGCAGATGAAAAACACCGAAGCGCAGGCCGCGGTGGAGCGCGACAGGAAGTTGGCGCTGCCGGTCGCGCCAAACAGGCTGCCCGAAGCGCCGCTGCCAAACGAGGCGCCCATGTCGGCGCCCTTGCCGTGCTGGATCAGCACCAGGCCGATCATCACCAGCGCAGACAGCAGCTGCACTGCCAAGACCAGGGTCATCCAGATTTGCATGATGAGTGAGACTCCAGAATTCAATTCAAAGGATTTGGGAAAACGGCGCGCAGCGTTCAGCGGGCTGCGCGGCAGATGGCGATGAAGTCGGCGGCCTTCAGTGAGGCGCCACCGATCAAGCCGCCGTCAATATCGGGCTGTGCAAACAGCGTCGCGGCGTTGTCCGCCTTGACGCTGCCGCCGTAAAGAATTTTCATGGTGTCGCCATGCCCCGTGGCGGCTTGAAGCTGTGCCCGCAACACGGCATGCACTGCTTGGGCCTGCTCGGGTGACGCGGTGCGGCCTGTGCCAATGGCCCACACCGGCTCATAGGCCACCACCATCTCGGCGGCACAGTGGGCCAGTTGGTGGATGACCACCGAGAGTTGGCGCTTGACGACAACGTCGGTCTGGCCCGCTTCGCGCTCGGCCAGGGTTTCACCGACGCAGACGATCGGCGTCACACCCTTGGCCAAGGCCGCCTGGGCCTTCTGGGCCACCAACAGGTCGGTCTCGGCGTGGTGGGCACGCCGCTCGGAGTGCCCGACCAGCGTGTAGCGGCAGCCCAGCTCTTGCAGCATCGCAGCAGACACCTCGCCGGTGTAGGCGCCCTGCTCATGCGCCGACACGTCCTGCGCACCCCAACGAATGTCGCCGGCGGCCAAGGTCGAAGCCAGGTCGCTCAGAAAGACAGCGGGCGAACAAACCGCTACGTCACAGGTGTAGGGGCGAGCTGCGATCAGGGCCGACAACAGTTCGGCATTGGCCGCGCGGCTGCCATGCATCTTCCAGTTGCCCACCACCAGTTTGCGTCGCATCTTGCTTCCTAGGCCCAGCTCAAGACAATCTTGCCAACGTGCGTGCTGGACTCCATCAGCGCGTGGGCATCGGCCGCCTGGGCCGCCGGGAAGACCTGGTGGATCACGGGCTTGACTTGGCCTGCTTCCAGCCAAGGCCAGGCTTTGGCGCGCAGCTCAATGGCCAATGCCGCTTTGTAGGCCAGGCTGCGCGGGCGCAACGTGGAGCCCGTGACCGTCAAACGCTTGCGCAGCACCATGCCGGAATCGATGCTGCTGGCATTGCCGCCCTGGGTGGCAATGATGGCCAGGCGACCATCTTCAGCCATGCACTCAATTTCGCGGCCCACATAAGCACCGGCCACCATGTCGAGCACCACGTTCACGCCTTTGCCGCCGGTCAGGCGCTTGACCTCGGCCACAAAGTCCTGGGTGCGGTAATTGATGGCATGGTCGGCACCGAGGGCTACGCAGGCGGCACACTTTTCATCACTGCCCGCGGTGACGATGACGGACGCCCCCAACGCTTTGGCCAACTGGATGGCGGTCACGCCAATGCCGCTGCTGCCGCCCTGCACCAGCAAGGTTTCGCCCGCCTTCAGACCCGCTATGGCAAACACGTTTTGCCAGACCGTGAAGAAGGTCTCGGGCAGGCTCGCCGCCTCAATCATGTTCAGCCCGCGCGGCACCGGCAGGCACTGGCCCACGGGCGCCACGCAGAACTCGGCGTAACCACCGCCGGCGACCAAAGCACAAACCGCGTCGCCCACTCGCAAGCCGGCCGCAGCCAGGTCCTGTTCCGCACCCGCGGCCACCGTTCCTGCAATCTCCAGGCCCGGCAGATCCGACACGCCAGGCGGCATGGGATACAGACCCTTGCGTTGCAGCACGTCGGGACGGTTGACGCCGCTGGCCTGAACGGCGATCAGCAGTTCGCCCGCACGCGGCTGGGGCGTGGGCCGTTCACACGGCACCAGCACCTCAGGGCCGCCGGGGGCCTTGATTTCAATGGCACGCATCAGCGCGGGACTCTGTGCACTCACTCGGTGGGCTTGGGGGCCGCAGGAGCGGCTTGCTCTGGCGCCGCAGCCGGTGTCGGGTGGCCGTCAACGCCACCTTCGGCCGGTGCGGGCTCACGGCGCGGGCGGTCTTCGCCACGGCGAGGGCCGCGGTCGTCACGGTCGCGGCGCGGCGGGCGGTCGTTGCGGTCGCCACGTGGCTCGTAACGCTCTTCGGCCATGCCTTCAGGCCGCTCGAGCAGCGCCTTCATGCTCAGCTTGATGCGGCCTTTTTCGTCGGTCTCCAGCACCTTGACTTGCACGATCTGGCCTTCCTTGAGGAAGTCCTCGACCTTCTCCACGCGCTGGTGGGCGATCTGGCTGATGTGCAGCAGACCGTCTTTGCCCGGCAGGATGTTGATCAACGCGCCAAAGTCCAGGATCTTGGTGACCGGGCCTTCGTAGACCTTGCCAATTTCGGCTTCGGCGGTGATCTCGGTGATGCGCTTCTTGGCGAACTCGGCCCGGTCGGCGTCGGTGCTGGCAATCGTGACGGTGCCGTCTTCGGCGATGTCGATCGTGCAGCCGGTTTCTTCGGTCAGCGCGCGGATGGTGGCGCCGCCCTTGCCGATGATGTCGCGTATCTTTTCGGGGTTGACCTTCAGCGTGTACAGACGCGGCGCGAACTGGCTGACTTCGGTCTTGGCCCCGCCCACGGCTTCCACCATCTTGCCCAGGATGTGCAAGCGCGCTTCTTTGGCCTGGGCCAGCGCGACTTGCATGATTTCCTTGGTGATGCCCTGGATCTTGATGTCCATCTGCAACGCGGTGATGCCGGTCGTGGTGCCCGCCACCTTGAAGTCCATGTCACCCAGGTGATCTTCGTCGCCCAGGATGTCGGTCAGCACGGCAAAGCGGTTGCCGTCCTTGATCAGGCCCATGGCAATGCCGGCCACGTGCGCCTTCAGCGGCACACCGGCGTCCAACATGCTCAGGCAGCCGCCACAAACGCTGGCCATCGATGACGAACCGTTGCTTTCGGTCACTTCCGACACGATGCGGATGGTGTACGGGAACTCTTCCTTGCTCGGCAGCACCGAGATCAGTGCGCGCTTGGCCAAACGGCCATGGCCGATTTCGCGCCGCTTGGGCGTGCCAAAACGACCCGCTTCGCCAGTGGCAAAGGGGGGCATGTTGTAGTGCAGCATGAAGTGGTCGGTGAACTCGCCCGACAGCGCATCGATGCGCTGTGCATCGCGCGCGGTGCCCAGTGTGGCCACCACCAGCGCCTGCGTTTCACCGCGGGTGAACAGGGATGAGCCGTGGGTGCGCGGCAGCACGCTGTTGCGCACTTCAATGGCGCGCACGGTGCGCGTGTCGCGGCCGTCGATGCGCGGCTCGCCGGCCAGGATCTGGCCGCGCACCAGGCGCGATTCAATCTCG
>JAYVSX010000262.1:0-11374 GCA_043774975.1 Rubrivivax sp. | reverse complement strand
CGGTTGGCCTGGGTTGTCCGGGTCTAACCACTCCGCAGCGTCGCTTGACCTGCGCCAGCATTTGATTAGGACCGTCAGCCGTGTTCATCTCTTCCGCCTACGCCCAAACCGCCCCCGCCGCCGCTGGTGGCGGTGCCGAATCCACCCTCTACAGCCTGCTGCCACTGGTGCTGATGTTTGTGGTGCTGTACTTCATCATGATCCGCCCGCAGATGAAGAAACAAAAAGAGCACAAGGCCATGATTGAAGCCGTTGCCAAGGGTGACGAAGTCATCATTGCTGGCGGGGTCATGGGCCGGGTGGCCAAGATGGGCGACAGCTACCTGCACATTGAAGTGGCCAGCAACGTTGAAATTCAAGTGCAGCGCACTGCCGTGGTTCAGGTGCTGCCCAAGGGCACGTTCAAGTAATCCGCAGGCCCCGGGCCTTGCCGCGGCGGTGCCGCGCGCCTGGGGTTGGCCAAGGAATCTGTCATGAACCGCTACCCTTTGTGGAAGTACGCCATTCTTGGCGTCGCGCTGCTGGTCGGCCTGCTGTACACGGTGCCCAATTTTTACGGCGAGTCGCCGGCCGTGCAGGTTTCGGGTGGCAAGTCCACCGTCAAGGTCGATTCGGCTATGGTGGCGCGGGTTCAGCAGCTGCTGACCGAGGCCAAGATCACGGCCGACTTTGTGCAGTTCGACGGCAATTCGGTGCGCGCACGCCTGCCCGACACCGACACCCAGATCCGCGCCAAGGACACGCTGGTCAAGGCGCTCAACCCCGACCCGGCCGACCCGCGCTACATCGTGGCCTTGAACCTGGTGTCGCGATCGCCCGAGTGGATGGCCAAGGTGCGGGCGCTGCCCATGTACCTGGGCCTGGACTTGCGCGGTGGTGTGCACTTCTTGATGCAGGTGGACATGCGCGCCGCGCTCAAGCAGCAGGTCGACACCTACGGCAGCGACGCCCGCAACGCGCTGCGCGAAAAGCGCATCCGCTTTGCCGGCATCACGCGCGAAAGCGACGGGCTGACGGTCAATCTGCCCGACGCCACGGTGGCCAAAACCGCCCGCGACTTGCTGGCCGACCGGCTGCCTTCGATGCAGTGGACGGTGGAACCCGGCGTGGACGGCGCCAAGTTGCTGGGCAAGCTGTCACAACAAGCTGTGCTTGAGATTGGCAAGCAGGCCGTCTCGCAGAACATCGAAACACTGCACAAGCGCGTCAACGAACTGGGTGTAGCCGAGCCGGTGATTCAGCAGCAGGGCCTGGACCGCGTGGTGGTGCAGTTGCCGGGTGTGCAAGACACGGCGCGAGCCAAAGACATCATTGGCCGCACCGCCACGTTGCAGTTTCGCCTGGTGGAAACCGACAGCGCCGCCGCCGCTGAAACCGTGCCGCAGCGTCTGGCGGTGGGTGAGACGGTGGCGCGCACCGTGGGACTCAAGCGCGATGTCATTGCCACTGGCGAGCAGCTCAAGCAAGCCAGCGCCGGCATCGACAACGACCAGCGCCCCATGGTCAGCGTGCGCCTGGACGACGTGGCCGGCCGCAGCATGCGCAACACCACGCGCGAAAACCTGGGCAAGCCGATGGCCATCGTGCTGTACGAAAAGGGCAAGGGCGAGGCCATTTCGGTGGCCACCATCCAGGGTGAGTTTGGTACCGATTTCCAGATCACCGGCAACTTCACAGCGCAAGAAACCGCCGACATGGCGCTGCTCACACGCGCTGGCGCGCTGGCCGCGCCGATGGACATCATTGAAGAGCGCACCATCGGCCCCAGCCTAGGCGCCGACAACATTGCCAAGGGCTTTGACAGCGTGATGTACGGCTTTGCCGCGATTGCTGTGTTCATGTGCTCTTACTACCTGCTGTTTGGCGTGTTCAGCACGGTGGCCCTGGCGTTCAACCTCTTGTGCCTGGTGGCGGTGCTCAGCATGCTGCAAGCCACCCTGACCTTGCCGGGCATTGCGGCCATTGCGCTGACCCTGGGCATGGCCATCGACGCCAACGTGCTGATCAACGAACGAGTGCGCGAAGAGCTGCGTGGCGGTGCGTCGCCGCAGATCGCCATCGAGACCGGCTACGAAAAGGCCTGGGGCACCATCCTGGATTCCAACGTCACCACGCTCATCGCGGGTTTGTCCCTCTTGGCGTTTGGATCAGGACCTGTGCGCGGCTTTGCGGTGGTGCATTGCCTGGGCATCTTGACCAGCATGTTCTCGGCCGTGATGTTCTCGCGCGGTTTGGTCAACCTCTGGTACGGGCGGCAAAAACGCCTGAAATCGGTGTCGATCGGGCAGATCTGGCGCCCAGGTGTTGGCACGGCCAACAGTGCCGTTGCCGACGAAGCCCAAAGCTGAACGGGAGACAAGAACATGGAATTTTTCCGCTTCAAGAAAGACATTCCGTTCATGCGCCATGCACTGGTGCTGAACATCGTTTCGTTCGTCACCTTCGGCCTGGCGGTATTCTTTCTGGCCACCCGGGGCCTGAACCCTTCGATTGAATTCACGGGCGGTACGCTGCTGGAAGTGAACTACGTGCAGACGGCCGACATCAACAAAACCCGCAGCACCGTTGATGCCATGGGTTTTGGTGAGGTGCAGGTGCAAAACTTTGGCACCTCGCACGATGTGCTCATTCGCCTGCCGGTGCGGCGCGACGTCAAGCAGACGGAAGTGGCCGAGCGAGTGTTTGCGCAGCTGTGCAAGGCCGAGAGCGGCACTGTCGGAACCAAGCAATACACCACGCCGCAAGGTGAACAGGTCAGCCGCCCCAGTTGCACCACGGCCGATGGCAAAGAGCCCCTGACGCTGGCTCGCACCGAAGCGGTGGGTGCCAGCGTGGGCGCCGAGCTTTACGAAAACGGCGCGTTGGCGCTGGCGGTCACGGTGCTGGGCATCATGGCCTACTTGGCGGTGCGCTTTGAGTGGAAGTTTGCGGTGGCCGGCATCATTGCCAACCTGCACGACGTGGTCATCATCCTGGGCTTTTTTGCGTTTTTCCAGTGGGAGTTTTCACTGGCGGTGCTGGCAGCCATCCTGGCGGTGCTGGGTTACTCGGTCAACGAGTCGGTGGTTATTTTTGACCGTGTGCGCGAAACCTTCCGCCGGTTTCGCAAATTAAGCACTTCGCAGGTCATCGACCACGCCATCACCATCACCACCAGCCGCACCATCATCACCCACGGCAGCACGCAGATGATGGTGCTGAGCATGCTGATGTTCGGTGGCCCCACGCTGCACTACTTTGCGGTGGCCCTGACCATCGGTATCTTGTTCGGTATCTACTCGTCGATCTTTGTGGCTGCGGGTATCGCCATGTGGCTGGGTGTCAAGCGCGAGGACCTGATCAAGGTAGGGGCCAAGGAAGGCGATCCCAATGACCCGAACGCCGGGGCGGTGGTGTAGAGTGAAGCGGATTCCCACTACGGTTGTCCGCAGCACCTGACATGGCCACCAGCGCCTCGCCCGACTCCATTGCCGGCCAGGCGCGGCGGCTGTATACCGAAGAGATCGTCAAGGGCCTCACGGGCTTGGTGCAGTCGGTCATGGAAGGTGCCAGCACGCTGCTGGACAAGCCTTCAGAACACAACGTGTTCCAGCGTCGGCGTGACCTGGTTCAGGGCCTGAAAAAAGACGCCCAGGGCTGGCACCGCGGCATGGTTGCGGGCCTGCGCAAGGTGCTGCAGAACGGCGTGTCTGCGTCGCGCCCAGGCGACCTGCCGCCGCCGGGCAGCAACCGCGACGTCCTGACCCTGGTGCCCGACGACACCATCGAGCTTGAAATTGTCACGTCCCGCCTGGCGCTGGCGGTGATGGACAAGGCGTCGTGGGAGTTTGCCGACCTGCGTTCACGGGTGGCCCACCTGGAAGGCCGCGGCGAACTGGACCCGCACGACATGCTGCGTGCCCATGTGCTGGCGCGCATCGTTTTTGACGCCTGGCGCGCAGCAGGCCTGAACCTGGACGGCTGGCGCGAGATGCAGCCCACGCTGCACGACGAAATCGCATCGTTGGTGGAAGAGTCCTATCACGAGACCAACCGCTGGTTGATGGAACAAAAGGTGTTGCCCGAAGTCGACCTTCGGCCATTCATCAAGCGCTCGCGCACACACCCCAATGCCAACTTGGGCTGGGGTGGGCAGGGCGGCAGTTTTGCGGGCGACAACCCTTCGTCCGCCGCCATGGCGCTGGGCGCACCGTCGGAATACCCCAGTTCAGCAGGGTTTGCAGCACCGGGTCGCGGGCCCGGGTGGGCCGGAAGCCATCTGGGTGGGCACTCGGGCGGGCACTCGGGCGGCCGTGGCGGTGTGGGGGAAGAGACGCGCATGATGACTCGGGCTGCGCCCTTGGCGCGCAGCCGCGAACATGCCGAAGCCGTGTTGGGCCGCTTGAATCGGTTGATTGGCCGCCACGTACCGCACTTCGCAACGTCGACCCGATCGCAACCGTTGGAACGGCCGGTCCCCGTGCTGTCGGCGGGCCTGGCCCGGGCCATTGACTCGGCCGAGCAAGGCATCCGTCAGCGGCTGACGGCCTCATCCCAGCGCGGCGATCAGGCGGTCACCACCCCAGTGCTTCTGGAAGAGCTGCACCAGCGCAAGCAGGTGTTGAAGAAGGCCGCAGCGTCGCCAGAAGAACGCGCCACCATCGAGATCGTGGCTCTTTTGTTCCAGAGCATCCTCACCGAAGACCGCATTCCCGCCGCCGTGCGCGTGTGGTTTGCCCGGCTGCAAATGCCGGTCTTGCGGGTGGCGGTGACCGAGCCCGACTTCTTTGCCACCATCGACCATCCGGCCCGGCGTCTGATCGACCGCATGGGCGCCTGTGTGATGGGTTTTGACAGCGCCGCCGGTGGCGTGGGCGCCGCGCTGGAAAAAGAAATCAAACGCATCGTGCAGGTCGTCGAGGCCTACCCCGACACCGGGCGCCGTGTGTTCCAGACCGTGCTGATCGAGTTTGAAAAATTCCTGGAGCACTACTTCAAGAATGAAAACGAGATGACCAAGCGCGGCGTGTCGCTGGCCCAGCAGGTCGAGCAGCGCGAGACCCTGGCCATCCAGTACACGATTGAGCTGCGCCGCATGCTCAATGAAGTGCCGGTGCAAGAAGGTGTGCGCCAGTTCCTGTTTCACGTCTGGGCCGACGTGCTGGCCACCACCGCGGTGCGCTACAGCGCCCAAGGCGAGCAGACCAAGACCATGAAACGCGCCGCAGCTGACCTGATCTGGAGCGCCAGCGCCAAAGTCACGCGTGAAGAGCGTGCCGAGGTCATCCGCCGCTTGCCGTTGCTGCTGAAAAGCCTGCGTGAGGGCATGTTGGCCGCTGGCATGGACGCTGCCAAGCAGGACGAGCACATCCAGCAGTTGAACAACTCGCTGGCCGCTGCCTTCACCGCCAAGGCGGCTGTCATTCCCGACGAACGCCTGCGCGAACTGATGGAACAACTGGAAACCTTGGAAGAGCTGCTGCCTGACGCGGCCGATGTCGAGATCGACGAGTCGATGGTGCTTGACCTGTCCGGCCACCAGAGCAGCGAGCTTGAAGTGGTGTTGGAAGGCGGCTCCATGCCCACGCCGGCCATGGTGGCCTGGGCGCGGGAATTGCAGGTCGGCAGCTGGTACATGCTGGACCGCGGTGGCCACACCGAACCGGTGCAGCTGACCTGGCACGGCCTGCGCAAGCAGCTGTCCTTGTTTGTCACGCCGCAAGGGCGCTGTGTGCTGTTTCAGCAGCACCGCTTGGCGTCGTTCCTGCAGGCCGGGCTGATGGTGCCGGCCCAGGACGAAGCGCTTACCGTGCGCGCCACGCGCAGCGCGCTGGCCAAGCTGGATGTAGACGCTTCGCGGCTCTTGAGCTGAACCCGTTTGAGCTGAACCGTTTGAACTGAACCGCTTGGGCTGCTTTGCGCCTGCCCCCGACGGGGCTTTCAGTGGATGGAGCGGTCTTCCGAGTCGACGAACAACTCGTCCAGGATCAGCGCGTCAGGCTCTTCGCCCAGGCTCCAAAAGACCATCAGCACGATGATCTTCAGGTCTTCCAGATCCATGGGGCCGCTGCCCACCGCCAGCGCCCGGTCGATGACCATTTCGCGCATGGGCGGCGTTAGCACGCCCGATGTTTCCAAAAAGGTGATGAAGCCCAGCAACTCGTCGCCCAAGATTTCGCGCTCTTGTTCCACATAGATGCGGATGCTGCCTTGCACCGGGTTGCCGGTGCAGGCCTCGGCACTGGTCGCCAGGCCGTCCAGCCAACACAGCGCGTCCTGAATTTCTTCAGGCTCAAAGCCTACGGCGCTGAGCTTGCGTTTGAGCTGCTTGGGCTCAGGGCATGCGTCAGGGCGCCAATAGTTCTCGTAGAGATAGACCAAGACTTCGAACATCAACTCACTATACCCGAGCCCCCCATGCCGAAAGCTGCATGAAAACTCATCCGCGATGAACCCTTTGGTACAGGCCGCCGGGCAATCGAGCCACCTGACCGTCCAATTCCAGGGTCATCAATTGGGCGGAAAGTTCGTGTCCTGGGAACCCGGTTCTCGAGATCAACGCATCCAGAGTGACGGGGTCATGGCCCAGCGCGTCCAGCACAGGATGGGGCGCTGGAACCTGCGCGCCTGAATCGAACTCGGGCAATGGCAACTGCGTCGACCGAGTCTGACCCGGTTGCAGTTCTTCCAGGATGTCCTGGGCGCTTTCCACCAACTTGGCGCCTTGTTTGAGCAACCAATGGCAGCCCTTGGACTGCGGGGAATGGATGGAGCCGGGCACCGCAAACACCTCACGCCCGGCCTCAGTGGCCAGCCGAGCCGTGATCAGCGAGCCCGACTGCAGGGCGGCTTCCACCACCACCGTGCCCAGGCTCATGCCGGCGATCAAGCGGTTGCGCATGGGGAAATGCTCTGGCAGCGGCGGGGTGCCGGGCGCAAATTCGCTGACCAGCGCACCGTGCGCAGCGATGCGATGCGCCAAGGCCCGGTGGCGCGCGGGATAGACACGGTCCAGCCCCGTGCCCACCACCGCCACCGTGCCGGCAGCGCCCGCCAGTGCACCCTCGTGGGCTGCAGCATCGATGCCTTGCGCCAGTCCCGAAAAGACCACCCAGCCTTGCTCGCTGAGGGCTTGGGCAAACCCTTGGGCGTTGGCCAAACCCTGGGGGCTGGCGCGGCGACTGCCGACCATCGCGATGCCTGGTTTTGCCAGACGGTCCAGAGCGCCTTGCACGTACAGCAAGAGCGGCGGGTCGGCTGTCTGCAGCAGCAGCGGTGGGTAGGCCGGGTCGCCCAGAACCAGGACATGGCGATCCGGTCCGCTCAGCAACCAAGACTGGGCGGCTGTCAGTCGGGTTTCAAACTCAGGTGGCCAGCGGCCCAGGGCTTGAGCGGTGGCGGCGTCGACCAAAGCGCGCAATGCAGCCGGTGGGGCCGCAAAAACGCCTGTGGGCGAGCCGCAGGCTGACAGCAGGCGCCTGGCGGTGCCGCGGCCCACGCCTGGCGTTTCCAGCAGTCGAAACCAGGCCGCAAACTCTTCCGCGGTGAGCACCGCGGTGGCTCAGGGCTGAGTGAAGCGGTCGCCGGCCCGCACGGGACCCTGCACGTTCAGGATCAGGGCGTAGGACACGCGCTCGAAGACGCGGAAGACAAACAGCAGGCCATGGCGTTCGTCAGGCAATCGCATGGCCGCTTTGTCGGCTGACGTGGTGTCCACGGCCGGCACACCGGCACGCAACAGGGCCAGCACGTGGCCACGCTCCATGCCGTTTTTTTCACCGCGATTGATCACCACCACGTGGTTTTGCCCGGCGCGCATCCCGTCGCCGTAAACCGAGACCACTTGGCCTTCAACGGGCGACGACGGTGGGCGCGGCACATAGGCCACCAGTTCCTGCTGCGGCACGGGCGAAAGCCGGTCGCCCACCACGGCTTCAAGCCGGGTGCTGGTGAGCCTGAAGGTGGCTGGGACCAGCACGGGCTTGCCGGCCGCAGTGGTGTTTTCGGCAGGACGGGTGACCTCGGCGGTTCCGACGTACCGGCCCTCGAAGCCCAGCACCTCTGACGTGGTGGGGTCACGCAGCGGTTTCAGTTCTCGAAACAGACGAAAGTCGCGTGCGCCGGCCAGGTCGCCCCGCACATAGGCGGTTTCGCCGCGCGACAGCATCACCCGGCCTTCTTGCGTGGCCACGATGCGGGGTGCGTTGTCGAGTTCGTTGCCGTTGAAAACCACGGCCTCGCTCAGGAACGGGCCAATCAGGTGCAGCGGGATGCTGGCAATGGCGCCGTTGTCCAACAATTCACTGCGCACGCGCGGGGACAGGCGCACGGTGTTGGTGGGCGCGCTGCCGGTGCTGCCATCGGCCAAGCGCAACCGGGCGCGGCCATCGGACCTTTCCAGAACCAGCACTTGCCCGGGGTAGATCAGGTGCGGGTTGCGGATCTGTTGCAGGTTCATGCCCCACAGCTCGGGCCAGCGCCAGGCGCTTTTCAAGAAGAGGCCCGAAATGCCCCACAGCGTGTCACCCGGTTGCACGGTGTGCGAGTCGGGCGCATTGGGTGCCAGATCGGACAAAGGCACGCCGCTTTGCGCCACCCGCTGTGCGGTGTCGCGCCACTCTGGCGTGACGGGCAAGCGGCTGGTCTGCGCCAGAACGGGCGGCAGCGCGGTGAGCAGGCCCACACCGGCGCCGGTCAGGGCACAGCAGCGAAGCAGGGCGCGGCGGCGTTGGAGTTCGTTGAAGCTCATCACGCTTGTGGTTCTCCGGACGGCGGGGTGGTCGATGCCAAAATGTCGACTGCTGATTCCATTTGCCAAACAACCCATGGGCTGCCTAGCCGACGGACCGAGCGGTGTGGACCGTTCGGTCAAGACCACCATCGACACTGCGGCGACAATGCTCACATGGTTTCACAGATTCTGCCCGTAAACCCTTGATGCCGCAAACAAAGTGAGCCTTGCAGCCCGTGCCCGTGAGCCCCTTCACGGGCCTGCGCGTTGCGTTCGGTCCACAGCTGTTGCCAGCTGTTTCTCAACCCTTTCCCACTGAAGCCCTGTCGTCATGGCCCGCTTGACCATCTTGCGTTACCCCGATCCCCGCCTGCACACCGTCGCCAAACCGGTGGCGATGGTCGACGACCGCGTCCGCCAGTTGGTGGACGACATGCTGGAAACCATGTACGCCGCTGACGGCTTGGGTCTGGCGGCGACCCAGGTTGATGTGCACGAGCGCGTCATCGTCATGGACACCTCGGAGCAGCACGACCAGCCCGTGGTGCTGATCAACCCACAGCTCACCTGGCAGAGTGAGGAATTTGCAGTCGCTGAAGAAGGCTGCCTGTCGGTGCCGCAAATCTTTGACCGTGTAGAGCGCCATGCGCGCGTGCAGGTGCAGGCGCTGGGGCGCGACGGTGCCGTCTTCAGTTTGGACGTTGAAGGATTGACGGCCGTTTGTGTTCAGCACGAGATGGACCACCTGATGGGCAAGGTGTTTGTCGAGTACCTGAGCCCGCTCAAGCGGGACCGCATCCGAACCAAGATGCTGAAAAAGTCCCGCGACACCGAGCGCGAACGTTGATCAGCAGGCCATGAAGCTGGCTTTCGCCGGTACGCCCGAGTTCGCCCGCGTGGCCCTGGCTGCGCTGCACCGGGCCGGGCATGAGATTGCCTTGGTGCTGACCCAACCCGATCGGCCCGCTGGCCGTGGCCTCAGGCTGCAGGCGTCGGCAGTCAAGCAGCTGGCCATGGACTTGGAATTGCCGGTCGCACAACCGCGCAGTCTTCGGCTGGACGGCAAGTACCCGCAGGACGCCGCCGCCGCGCAGAACCAGCTTCAACAGGCTGCGCCTGATCTGATGGTGGTGGCGGCTTATGGCTTGATCCTTCCCGCCTGGACGCTGGTCTTGCCACGCCTGGGTTGCTTGAACATCCACGGCTCCTTGCTGCCGCGCTGGCGCGGTGCGGCGCCCATTCACCGAGCGATTGAGTCGGGTGACACCCAAACCGGCATCACCATCATGCAGATGGATGAAGGCTTGGACACCGGCGACATGCTGCTGTCTCAGACCGAGCCCATACAAGGCCAAGACACCACCGCTTTGCTGCACGACCGCTTGGCAGCAGTGGGTGGCGAGCTCATCGTGACGGCCGTGCAGCGGGCGCAGGCAGGGACGCTGCAGGCCATGCCCCAGCCATCGAGCGGCGTCACCTACGCGCACAAGGTCGACAAAGCCGAAGCGGCGTTGCAGTGGGGCGAACCCGCCCATGTGCTGGAGCGCCGTTTGCGGGCGTTTGACCCCTTTCCTGGCTGCAGCGCTGAGCTGGGCGGCCAAACCGTGAAGTTGTGGCGGGCCCAGGTGGTGCCGGGCCTTGGCCGACCCGGCCAGGTGCTGCTTGCCCAGGGTGACCGCTTGGTGGTGGCTTGTGGCCAGGGTGCGCTGGCGCTGCAGGAACTGCAATGCCCCGGAGGCAAGCGGATCAACGCGCGTGAATTCCTGCAAAGACAGCCCTTGACCATTGATTGAGGCTTGGTTTCGTCGGGCGCTGTGCGCCTTGCAGCCGACGTTCCCCACGTCCGACAGGCTCCAAGGGGGCTTGGACACGGCTCACTTGACATGGGGCGCTCAAGTGCGGGGCCGCCTAGGCCGATAAATAGGGCAGCACCTTTTGGGTCTTGCCCTTGCACGCTTCTTCTCCATCCACAGCACTGCAGCCGACGCAGCGTCTTTGCGCTTTGCGGGGCTGGTTGCTGATCTTCGCCACCGTGACACCACTCTGGTTGGGCGGTTGCGACATGTTGGGCATCGAGTCGACCACGGTCGTTGCGGCCCGCAAGGAGGCTGAAGGCAAAGCCATTGGTGCGGGCTGCCGCCACGCGGCCCGTTCGGTCGAGCAGTGTTACACCCAAAACAAGAAGGCCGACAAGGCGGCGGTGTTCACGGGCTGGAAGGAAATGAACGAGTACATGACCGAAAACAAGATCGAGGCCGTGCCCGCGGCGCCAGAGCCGTCGGCCACCGCTGTTGCCAGCGTGGACGAGGCCGAGCCGGAAGTCAAGAAGGTCTCCAAGTCGGCGACCAAGAAGCCCTGAGCAACACCGTCAGCGGCGCAGTCAGCGGCGCAGTCAGCGAAGCACTTAACCAGGCGCTCAACGAAGCACCTTGCGCAGTACCGACAGGCGCCCAAAGTGACGTTCTGTCGGGCCAGACGGCACACCGTCGCGCAGAACTGGCACACCTCTGCGGGCTGCGGCACAGTCGTGGCACTCCACCACCGCAAGGACTCGCTCATGAACAAGGCCCTTCGCCAGACGCTGCTCAGTCTGGTTGCCCCCGCGCTGCTGAGCCTGGCACTTTTGCCGACGGCCAGCCAAGCTGCCAGCGTCACCGGGTCCGG
>JAYVSX010000261.1:0-18931 GCA_043774975.1 Rubrivivax sp. | reverse complement strand
CCATTCGATGGTTCGCTGCTGCTCGTTGCGGTCGAACTGCCAGGCGTCGACTTCGCTGCGCAGCAGTTCGCGGTCGCTGATTCGACGGTTCAGGCATTGACGGCTGAGGATGCCGATCTCGATCTCTGCCATGTTGAGCCAGCTCGCATGCTTGGGTGTGTAGTGGAAGTGCACTCTGCGCAGCAGCGCGCTTGCCGCACGCTTGCCCAGCACGTCCTCGAAGCACTTTCTGAAGTGGATGTTCAGGTTGTTCAACACGAGATGCGCTTTGCGCGCAGCAGTGTGAACGCCGGTCAGAACCCGCGTCTATCCGCTGGTGAGGCAGCGGATTTGATCTTGAGCTGATCGACTGGCGAGTTGGAGGTATCGCGCCTGCCCGGGCGCAATGCCAGCGGCGGCCTGTGCGACCCCGAATCCCGCCCCGAAAACCAGCAGCGGAAGTGCAATCTCAGCGGGCGCTTCCTCTTCGTTATTGCCGGCATGCGGTCGATAAGCAGGGCGAGGCGGCCGACCCATCCGAGCCAACGCGCGAGCCTTCAGGCGCTACTCGAACTACCTGCTGTTGCTGGCGCAGAACGACGACGAATCGGACCAGGTGATCAACGCGGTGTTGTTCACGGTGCGTAGTCGGGCGCACGTGGTCGAAGCGACCGTCGCCGGTGAACTGATCGAGCGGCTGCCTGAATCGACGCAGGGCTCGGGGGGGGGTGGAGCCGGCCCGGATGGCGCGGCCGCTGTCTGCGCCAGACCAAGCGGTGCGGGACGCGCTGGCCGAGGCCGGTTTACCACCAACATCAACATCATGGACATGCCATCCGGCGCGACGGCATCATTGCCCGGTCGCTACGTCGACCACGAAGCTGACCTGGCCTGAAGCACTCGGCAACAGTGAGCCGCCCAGGGTCCACTCGATTGCACCGGTCGCGCCGACCGCCGGGCTGCCGGTGACGCTGCACGCACTGAGCCCTGCTGCCAGCGGCGGCAGGCAAGTCGCACTGACGAAGCGCGTGAACGCGGGCGTGTTGTCGTTGATACGAATCGAAGTGATTGCACCGCTGCCCTGGTTGGTGAAGGTGATGGTGTAAACAATGCGCCCGCCAGGTAGCGGCGTCGGATTGTCCTGGCTCTTCACCAGCAACAGGCCGGCACCACCGCCACCGCCCACGGTCGTCAGGTCTTCATTTGTCAGCGTCACCGACAGCGCTGGGCTTGCATTGGTGTAGCTGAAGATCGCTTGCAGCGTGGTCAGGTTTTGCGCAGACACGGGCGCGCCTGCTGGCACCGTGACCTTCACGATCAGGCACACCGGCGTGCTGACCGTCGTGGTGATGGCCGTGCTGATGACGTCCTCGCCGGCGTCGACCACGCCATTGCAGTTGGCGTCGCGCAGCAGGGTCTGCGGCCAACCCGCGCTGCTGGTCGCGCTGAAGGCGACGCTGCCGCCGGTGCCGGGTGTGAAGCTGTGCGCGTAGAACACCGCCTCGCCTGGCGCAGCGGTGCGTCGCTGACCACTCACCAGCGTTTCGAACGCTACGTCGGCAAAGTTCAGACCGGGTGCGTTGAAGCCCGCCGTGTAGGGCAGTGCAAAGCTGTCGCTGGTGCGGTCGTAGCTGGCCGTGGGGAATCCGCCCACCGAGCGCAGGCCGGTCGGGTTGTCTTCGACCACGCGCAGCGCATTGCCGTTCAGCACGGCGGGAATCCAGAGCCGGTAGTTGCCTGCGGCGTCGGTGGTGGTGCTGTCGTAAGTTACCGTGCCTGCCGCGTTGGTGAGCCGCACCGCGACGGCGGCGATGCCGGTTTCGGTGCCGTCTTGCACCGCGTTGTTGGGCGTGCCGCCGCCCGCGCCGTTGTCGCGGAACACCCGGCCGGTTGCAAGGTTGCCGTTGAAGAGGCCGAAGTTGAGGTTCTGCAACTCGGTCGCCGCCACCTGGATGTTGGTGCGGCGGAAGTCGGGCATTTCGGTGCCGGTCCAACTTGCAGGCAGAGTCGGCGCAATGTCGGTCAGGACATTGTTGTCGTCGAGGACGATGGTGTAGGTGCCCGGTGCCACCGCGCCAAAGCTGTAGGCACCGCTGCTGGTGTTTACCGCAACTGCTTGCGCGGCCGAGGTGGCGCTGCCGGAGATGAGCTTGGCGTAGAGCACCAGGCCAGTGCCAGTCTCGCCAGCATCGAATTGCAGGTTGTGGTTGATATCCTTGTACACCGTGCCCGACAAGGAAACCCCACTTGGTGAGCTCACGGCCACGTCGTCGGCAGTGCTGGTCGTGCCGTCAAACGAGGTGATGCTCTTGGCATTGGTGCTGGTGGCGGACGCGCTGTTGTCATACGTTCCAGTCGCCACAGTCGATGCCACACTGGCCACGAAGACGATTTGCAGCGTCATGCCGGCATTGATCGTGAAGCCAGCGGCGGGGTTCGTATCCCATTGCGGAGCGGTCGTGCCGCTGACCGTGTAAGCCGTGGTAGCAGTGCCGTTCACCGTCACGCTGCTGGTGCTGGCGTAGCTGAACCCTGCCGGCAATGTATCCGTGGCAATGACGCCAGTGGCCGCCACGCTGCCGGTGTTGGTGATGGTGACGGTGTAGCTCGAGGTCGTGCCGCTGGCGCTGTTGGTGACGACGGGCGTGCTGGTGGTTTTGCTCACCACCAGCACGGCGCTGCTGACGGTCACGTTTTCGGTGGCGCTGGCGGCGCCGACAAAGTTGTTGATCGTCTTCGCATTGCTGCTGGTCACGCTGGCATCGTTGTTGAACGTGCCATCGCTCGCGCTGCTGGCAATGTTGACAGTGAAAGCCACTTGCAGCGTTTGCCCGGCATTGACGTTGAAGCCCCCCGCCGGGTTGCTCGTCCACTGCGGCACTACACCGACGGTCTCGCTGTACTGGGCGTTGGTCAGTAGCGTGCCGTTCAGGGTCACGTTGGCATTGCCACCCACGTAGTTGAAGTTGGCCGGTAGCGTATCGGTCAAGGTCACGCCGGTTGCTGCAGCGCTGCCGCTGTTGGTGACGGTCACGGTGTAGCTCGCAGTCGTGCCGGCGGCGGTGTTGAGCACGGCGGGGGTCGACGTGGTCTTGCTCACCGTCAGCACGGCGCTGCTCACGGTCACGTTTTCGGTGTTGTCCGTGCCGTCGAAGTTGATGATCTTGCTGGCCAGTGTGTTGGTGCTGGTGACGCTGGCGCTGTTGTTGTAGGTGCCGTCGCTCACGCTGTTGGCCAGGTTGGCAACGAAGGTGATGACCAGCGTTTGCCCCGCGTTGACGGTGAAGCCACCGATGGGGTTGCTGTCCCACTGCGGGGCGGTCGAGCCGAATGCGGTGAATGCCGTGGTTGCGCCGTTCACGGTCACGCTGGTCGTGCTGGCATAGGTGAACCCGGCCGCCAGGGTGTCCGTGACTTTGACGCCGGTGGCTGCCGCGCTGCCGGTGTTGGTGACGGTGACGGTGTAGGTTGCGGAAGTGCCGCTGGCGGTGTTGACCACGCTCGGCGTGCTGGTCGTCTTGGTGACTCGCAGCGCCGGGTTGGTCACGGTCACGTCATCGGTCGTGTTGGAAGTTCCGGCGTAATCGGCCACTGTCAGTGCGGCGCTGGTTTCAATGTCCACGCCGTTGTCGTACACCCCAGCGGCCAGGGTGCTGGGCACATTGGCCACGAACGTGATCACCAGGTTGTTGGACGCATTGACCGTGAAACCACCCGTGCTCGTGCTCCACAAGGGGTTCGCCGTGCTGGTGTTCACGCTGTAGGCGCTGGCGGCCAAAGTGGTGCCGTTTTCAACCACGCTGACGGTGCTCGCGTAGGCGAAGCCAGCGGGCAAGAGGTCGCGCACGGTCACGTTGCTGCCTGCTGCGGTTCCGATGTTGGTGACCGTGATGGCGTAGGTAACCGTGGTGCCGCTCGGGGTGTTGACGACGGTCGGCGTGCTGGTGGTTTTGGTGGCGGTGAGGTCGGCGTGAGTGACTTGCACGTCCTCTGCGGTGCTGGCCGCACCGGCGAAGTTGGTGATGCTGGTCGCGTTGGTGGAACTCGCGGTTGCCGAGTTGTTGTACGTGCCGTCGGCCACCGTGCTGGCGAGTCGAGCCACAAACACAATTCGCAGCGTCTGCCCGGCGTTGATCGAGAAGCCGCCCGAGGGGTTGGTATCCCACTGCGGCGTGGCGGGCGTTTGCGCCCCCGTGGTAACGGCCTGGTAGCCGCTGGCGGGAAGCGCTGTGCCGTTCAGCGTGATGCTGCTGGTGCTGGCATATGTGAATCCAGAAGGCAAGGTGTCGATGACCTTGACACCAGTGGCCGCCGCACCGCCGCTGTTGGTCACGGTGAGGGTGTACGTGGCAGTGGTGCCCAGGATGGTGTTGATCACCACCGGTGTGCTGGTGACCTTGCTCACCGTCAGTTCGACGCCCGCCACCGTCACGTTCTCGGCGGTGCTGGTGCTGCCGTCGAAGTTGGTGATGGCCCGGGCATTGCTGCTGGTGGCTGACGCACTGTTGCTGTAGGTGCCTACGATGGACACCGCCATGGCGTTGAACACGATGACCAAGGTCTGGCCGGCATTGACAGTGAAGCCACCCGCAGGGTTGCTGTCCCACTGCGGTGCCGCTGTGGTGCCGCCGGCGGTGTAGGCCGTGGTGGCTGTGCCGTTGACGGTCACACTGGTGGTGCTGAGATAGGCGAAGCCGGTCGGCAAGGCGTCAGCGACCTTCACGCCGGTGGCCGCCGCGGTACCGCTGTTGGTCACGGTGATGGCGTAGGTTGCCGTGCCGAGCGGCGCGACAGTCGGAGTGCTGGTGGTCTTGGTCACCGCCAGCACGGGGCTGGTCACCGTGACATTGTCGCTGGTGGTGCCTGCCGGCGTGCCGTCGAAGTTGGTGATGGTGGCGCCTGCAGTCGAGGTCGTCGTGGTGGCGCTGTTGTGGTAAGTGCCGTCGGCCACGCTGTTCGCCACGCTGGCGTCGAATTGCACCGACACTTCACAGCCACCCGGAATGCTGAAATTTCCCCAGCTCGGGCTGGTGGCCCCGACGGAAGGATTGACCACGCTGGTGCGTGTGGCGGCGGCCGCGCAACTGGCACTCGTTGGGGTATTCACGGCCACCGTGGCCAGAAAGGTAAAGCCAACGGGCAAAGCGGTGTCGTTCAGTGTGACGCCGGTGGCTACGGTGCCACTGTTGCTCACCTTGAGGGTGTAGCGCGCCGTGCTGCCGGAAGCCGTGTTGACGATAGTCGGCGTATCCGCTGTCTTGGTGACTACGAGCACTGGCGGGCCAATGCGGGTCGTGGCGATGGCAGGCGAGTTGTCGCCAGTTGCAGCCGTGGTGTCGATCTGGGTGGTGTTGATCCTTGCGATTGCGCTGTTGGTGTAAACGCCGTTGGCAGCCGGAATGACGGCGTTGAAACCCAAGGTCAAGGTGCCGCCAGCCGGCACCGTGAACGTGGTGCCTGCGCTTCCGGTGCTGCCCCAGGTTAGTGTCTGCCCAGAGACCACTGGGTTGAAGCTGGTCTGGGCGGCACCATTCACCGTCGTGCTGTTCGCGGTGTAGGTCACCGCGCCCGGGCTGGACGGCAGCGTGTCGATGATCTGGTCCAGCACCACGGCAGCCAACCCGGCGTTGGTGGCGGTGATCGTGTAAGCGACGCTGATGTTGCCAACCGAGTTGGAGGCGATGTTGACGCTCTTGGCCAGCGTCACGCTGTTGGTCGACGCCGGAACGGTGTAGCTCACACCGGCGGGTGGTGTAGCGTAATCGGCGTTGTATTTGTAGATGCCGCTGCGCGCGCTGACGATGGGTGTCAACGCCACGCTGACGGTACCGACGGTTTGAAACGTGTAGGTCGCCCGGGCACTGTTCGATGAGACCGGCCCCGCGAACAGGAGTTGATTTGCGAGGGTTGCGGTGGCTGCACCCGTGCAGTCGGCACTGCCGTACGCGTCTACCACCACATTGCCCAGGCGCAGGTTATTCGGGTCGAAGGCAGAACTGGCCGCCGGCTCGACCAGCAGCCTGGCGGTCGAGTTCACGCTGTAGCAAATCACGACGTTGAAGGTCTGACCAAGTTGGAGGCTCGACGGGACGACCGCGACGCTGACGATCTTGTTCGCAGAAGCAGCGCTATCGGCGTTGGCACTGCTCACCGTGTATGCAGTCGAAGTACCCTGCAAAACGCCCCCGGCCGCAGGGTTGCCCACGTAAATCTGCACCTGAAACGTGCCATTACCGCTGGTCGGGTAGTTGATGAACCAGTACGAGGTTTTCGCAGTCGCGCTCAAATTGCCGATGAAATGGTCTTGCGGCTCGGTGGCGTCGAGCGTGTAGCCGGCACCGCCCACGATCGCGCGCGCATACACGTTGGTGAGTGCTATGTCGCTGCTGAACCTCAAGCCCAAATACGTACCGGACAGCGCAGCGTTGCTGGCGTCTTGAATGATTTCCATCTGGTTCAGACCGGCGCCGCCGCTGGACGGCGTCGGGTCGAACGTGACCGCTGCGAGCGAAGGGCCGCACGTCGCCAACAGCGCCGCCAGCATCAGCCATCGGGCCCACCGCCGAATGGGCTCGATGCCGATCCGGTTGCTGGCGCTCAAAACAAGGCCTCGTCAAATTTGAAACGCAGCCGCAGGTAGAGTCCACGCTGGGCGTGGTCTTGCGCGGTAAGGTCGCGATCGGTAAAGCCGAACACGTTCCAGCCCCAGCTGAGCCACAGATTTTCGCTCATCAGCGTGCCCACCTCGACGCCCAGGCCGAACTGGCGTGCGCGGTTGCCGGCGCCAATCAGTGCGCTGGCTTGAATCCCGGCATCCCAGCGCGATGCGATGTCGTAAGTGGCACGCGCCGCAAGCAGCTTGGTGTGGTAGCGGTTGAACAAGCCCACCGACTGATCTCGCGCCCACTTGGCCGCGACCCGGCCTGCCAGCGCCAGCCGCGTGTTCACCTGTTCGTTGATGTGGGCCGAGACGATGGCCACCCTGCGCCCGCTGTCGCCGGTACTCGGGTCGGCAACGTCTTCGGTGCGGTATTCAGCGCGTAGCAAGGCGTTGCGCCGGTTCGCGCCACCTGCGCGCGGGCCGCCCTCTCGTGTCAGGTCCCCTGACGCATCACGTCCACCTTCACGGTAGGCCATGCCGAACTGCAGCCAGTCTTCGGTTTTGCTGGCGAGGTTGTTTTGGCGCGTGTACGTCAACAGGTTGCGGCCGAGTGCGGTCCATTCGTCGTCCAACTTGAAGGCCACGCCCACGGTGCTGAGCACGCTGTCGCTGGTGCTGCTGTCGCGCAGCTCCAGCCGCGCTGCGCCCTTCAAGTCAGAGGCACCGGTGTACTCGATGCCGCCGGTGATCGAGGTGGCCTCCGCGCTGCCGGCGTTGGTGCTGTTTCCACTCAAGCTGCGCACGCGCTCGTAGCCGGTTACGAGCGACCAGCCGCCGCCCAGCTTCCAGCGGTTGCGCAGGCCGATGGCGGCTTCGGCCTGGCGACCACCCAGCGCGTCGCGCAAGCGGTACTCGCTGAACAGGTTGGCGTCGGCCATGTATTCGGTCTGCACGCCGAAGACGGTGGCGTTGCGCTGCTGTGCTTCATTCAGGCCGTAGCGGCTGCCCAGGCTGCTGATGAATTCGTAGCGGCCATACAGGCGCGTGCTGCTGTTGAGCCGGTATTCACCGCCAACCGCCGCCACGCGTCGATTCGGGTCTTCGACATCCTGCTCGGCCTCCGCAAACACGCTGGCGTTCGGCAGATCGGGCAACTGGGCCGTCAGCTTGGCCCGCACGGTGGTGGTTGCGGTGTCGGTGGAGCTGCCCATCGGTGGCGCGTTGCTGGCAGCGTTCAGGTCACCCCCGCGGCTGTGGCGCACGGCCAATTCCCCGCGAACGGTGTCGTTCAATGCCTGCTCCACCAATACCTGCCCGCCGCTTCGGCGCGCCGACGACACCAAGTCTTTGCTGAACAGCACTTCGGCTTTCAAAGTGGTGCTGTCGTCGACCTTGTAACTGGCCTTGGCGGTGTCCTCTTGGCGGCCTCGGGTGACCGCTGCCGACAAATTGCCGAAGCCGGCCGAGGCGATGACGGCTTGCGCCTGCACTTGCAGTGGCCCGGCATCCACGCGCAACTCGACGCGCGCTGCTTTGCCACGGGGCTCAATGCCAGTCGGGGTGACGACGGGCGTTTGTGTGCGAGCCACTTCGGCTGCCATCGACAGGCTGGACGTGGGGCGAACACTGACGCCCGCGCTTTGCAAGTTCAGCGGGTGCTGCGGATCGCTGTCTCGCACCACGCCGGCGCTGAAGATCACTTTCTCTGCCACTTCGATGCGGGCGGCCACGCCGCCAACCCAGCTCTTCGCGCCGCCCTGGTCAATCTCGAAGGTCACGCGCAGCGAGTTGGGGTTGAAGCCGGCGTCCAGGCTGGGCAGCGGCGCCTTCAACAAGATGCCGCCGCTCTGGGTGTCGACTTCGTAGTCGACGAAGCGGGTGAGCGGCACGCTGCGCAACACAAGTGACCCTTGGCTGCGGTCGCGCGTCAGCAGTTCGACTTTTTCGCTGTGCTCGACCAGGGGGGCACGGCTCAATCTGTAGGGCCCCGAGGTGCCAAGTGCTGGCAGCTCGTCGATCACTTGGCGGCTGCTGGTTTGCGCAGCAAAAGCGGTCAGGCTGCGGCTGCCGTCGTCGCTCTCCGAATGCGCTCGGGCACCGTTCAGGCTGCGGCTGTACTGGCCCAGGCGACGTTCGTCCAGTGGTGTGGTGCCCGTGGCCAGCCTGGCCTCGGGCTGGGTGTTGAAGTCGCCGTACAGCACATAGGACCTGCCTCGGTCCAGGCGCACATACAAGCGACCGGTTGATTGAGCGTCGAAGCCGGGCACCGACTCGTCGCCATACACCGGGTAAAACTCACCCGGCTGAATGTCGCGGAACAAGCGCTCGCGGGTGCTCTTTTCGGAGTCATAGGCCAGCGTCAGCAACGTGTCGCCGAGCACTTTGCCCTTGAGAAACAGCGCAGTGCGCGCACCCGCATCGGCCCCTAAACCCGCGAAGCCTGTGTCGAAGCGGCCGGCGACGTTTTGCAGCGCTTGCTCGAAGCCGTCTTGCGTGCGCGCCGGCTGAATGGCGTCACGCCCCAGGCGGCGCAGGTTGAGTACACCTTCGATCACGCCAGCAGCGATCAGCGGCCGCAGTTCGGCGTTGAAGCCCAGTTTGACTTGCGCGCGCGTGTTGCCCGATGCGGCGTGCACCAGCACATCGCCCGGCTCGCTGGGCGATTCAAGTTCGGCCACCAGAGTGCCGCCTTCAACGAACACCTGCACGCCCGGCTCGTGGGGGTCGAGGTCGCGCAGGTTCCAGCGGCCGCGGCTGGCATTCAGCGTCACCGGGGTCGGCGAGGTCACGCTGACACCGGCAGCGTCGAGCGGCTCGATGGTCAGCCGCACCAACGTGCGGCCGTCGGCCGACAAGGCCTGGGTTGGCGCGCTCAGCCGCAACCGCGCCAGCGTGCCGGGCGCGGTGACGCTGATGCTGTGGCGGCCTGCTTTTGCGCCATCTGCGCCATCTGCGCCAGGCGCGCCAGTTGGGTCGGGCGTATTTGCGATATTCGCCTGTACCACTTCCAGCGTGTTCAGGCCGGGCTTCAAGTCCACGCCCACGTATTCGGCCACTTGCAAGGCTTGCGACTCCAGGCTGCGCAGGCGACCAATTCGCGTGGCTGGTAATTCGACCCCGTTGACACGCAGCTTGAGTTCGGCTCCCAGCGCGCCCTTGACGGTTACCGAGGTCTGCGCAAAGCCCAGCACCTGTGCGCTGGTTGGGCTGAGGATCGCGGGGCTGTTGTCCAACGTGGCAAGCGCCTCGTCACTCAACGCGGGCGTGGCCGACGTGGTGGCCGATGCTGGTGATGCTGGTGCGGGTGCCGGTAGAGATGCCGGTGCCGGGGAAGCTGCAGATGCAGGTGCAGGTGTAGGTGTAGGTGTAGGTGCAGGTGTAGGTGCAGGTGCAGGTGCAGGTGCGGGTGTCAGTGCCGGTGCCGGTGCGGGTGCTTGAGCTGAGTTCTGCGCGACGCCTGTTTTGTTGCCACGCAGCAGCGCGCCGTTTGGCGTTGCGCGCGCCGGCCGCAGCGGCTTGCTGGCACCGACCCGTTCGCTGGCAGGTGGGGCCGTTGGATCGGTCATCGGCAAGGCTTGCGACCCCAGGTTTCGCAGGCCGTCGATGGGCCTGGCCGGCAACTCGAAGCTGCTGATGCGCGGTCTGGGTTCAGCAGCCGACTCGCCCTTGACAGCGAATGTTGTCTGCGCAGAACTCAGCTCAAGTGGGTTGGTTGAGCTGAGGGTCGCGGGGCTGTTGCTGGGCGTAGCCAGCGCCGCTTCGCTCAGCGCGGGTGCGGTGGGTGTCGCGATGGCTGCCGGCGGCATGTTGCCGCCACCGACCACACCGCTGGCCGGCAGGGCTCTCGGGTCGGTCACGGGGGGCAAGCGCGGGTCGGCGGCGAGGCGCGCGTCCCGCACCGATTCAAGATTTTGATCGGCACGTGCCACCGTTTGCGCGCGCGCTGCAATGGCCAGCCGAACCCCATCACTGCAGGGCGCCAAGGCGAAGTCAGCGCGTTGCAGCTCGCCGTTTTTCATGTCGACGAAGCGGCTGCCCGCGTCACCCGCGTTGCGGTTGGTCAGCAGCGCCAATTGGGCTGCGCCCTGCGGGCCGACGCTGAACGGCAAGCTGGTGCGGTCGAGCTTGAGCACATGGGTTCGTGGCTTCAATCCATACAGACTGTAGCGGCCCAAGCGGTCGGTGGTGACGTGGGTGCCGTCTTCAAGAAACAGCCGTACACCCGCAATTCCGGGCTCGCCTTCGTCTTGTTCGCGGTTGTTGTTGCAATCGGCAAAGACGTTGCCGAGCAGGAAGCCGCGCTCTCCAAATACGCCGGGCAGCACCTGCACCTTGGCGCGGCTTTGATTGCTGAGCTTGGGCAACGGGCCGGCGCTGGTGGCCTGTGCGCGGTTGACGCCGTCGCCGTGCAATGCGCCCGGACCCACGCGCACCCGGTAGCTGAGCACGCGCACGGCAGCGTCGTCGATTGAGCCGACATTGAACACCAGCACCGGCCCGACGCCACCCTCGGGCTCGGGCAGCGCCGATCCGTCGAAGCGGGCGCCGCCACTGTCCAGCCGCGCGCTGCCGCGCAAATAGGCAAAACCGGCCGGCAATTGGTCGGTGACGCGAATGCGGCCGAGCAGTTGGCCGCTGACGTTCTTGATCTTGACTTGGTAGTCGACAAATTCACCCAGCTCGACGGTCTTGCGCGAGGCGGTCTTTTCGATGAAAAAACCGGCGCGCGGGTCGGCGTCGAGCGGGATGTCAAGGTGCACCGGCTCACTCACCGCGGTGATTGTGAAGGTGCCGCCATATGAGCCGGCCGCTTCGACCACCCGTTCGGGCGGCAACAGGCTGATGGCCAGGGTCGACGGGAAGGTGTACGGGTTTGGCGGCACGACCTGCAGCCGGTACACACTGGGCGCAACCAGTGGAAATTGGTAGCTGCCGTCGGGGCCGGTGCTCAGCACGCTTGGCGCTGGCGTCAGGCCGTCGGCCAGGAACACCCGCGCCTGCCCACCCGGCCGGCCCCCATTGCCAGCGCCTGTCACGTCAATCAGCGTCACCAGCGCACCGGCCAACGGTGCGCTGGTTTTGCTGTCGAACACCACACCAAACGGGTCAACCAGCAGGCTGGCCTGCAATTGCACCGCGCCGCAGCCGGAGACCGACACCATCAGCACATCGTTTGGCCGCACGCTCAGGCGCGCGTCACCCCGCGCCAGCGTTGTGCGCAAGGCGTCGACGGTGGGCACTTGCGGCTCGACCCGGAACTCTCCGGTGTTCGGGCCGCTCTCACTTGCCACGAAAGACTCGATGTCGCCTGCCAGGGTTGACGACACGGTGATTTGCTGCGTCTCGGCGCGCAGCGGGTCGAGGTTGCAACGCGAAGCGTTGAACGCCACGTAGAACGGCTGCCCGGCGGTCAGCACCGTGATCGGTCGTGTGTACTGTGCGTCGCCGAACAGACGCAGTGACGGTGGCTGGTCTGGCACCAGCATGCGCACCGGATTGGAATCGACGCCGACCGGCTGCGGCTGCACGCCGTCCATGAACAGCAGCCGCCCGACGTGGGTCACCGGCCCCGCAGCATTGCGGTTGATTTGAACATCGAGGCTGCGCGTCAGTGATTGGCCTGGCGCGATGTCGGTCGTGAAACCGAAGGCCACTGCATCGACCAGCCGCAGATCGGTCGGCGCAGTGCGGGTGTAGCTGTGCTCGGGTTGCCCCAACAGGTGGTATAGCGCCAACCCACCGCCGGCCGGGCCCAGCGCGGCCAGGGTGGTGTTGGCGGGGATCACGTCGCGCAGCAGTACCAGGGCCAGCGTCACGCCGTCCACACTGACCGGCAGGCCGCTGGCGGCCCGGTTACCGGTGTTGCTAGCGGTCAGGTTGAGGGTGACGGTTTCCAACGCACGCGGCGCTGGGTTGGAGACCGAAGCGACCAGTTGCAGCAGCGCGCCGTTGGCCACCGTCACGCTGTCGATGTTGGCGGCGGACACGCCCTGCACGACGCTGCGGGCGCTGAGATCGACCTGCGCCACGCGACCCACGGTGACGCCGTCTGCCAGGCTGCCGACCAGCACGAAGTCGGCAAATTCACCGGCCTCGAGCGGCCCGAAGCTGGCTCCGTTGGCGATCTGCGGTTCGCCCGCGTCGGCCACGCCGTTGCCGTTGCGGTCCCATACCAGGCGCAAGCCCAGCAGGTCGTGGTCGTCGTCGCTGCGGTTGGCAAAGCGCAGGACGTACTGGCTAGACGCGTTGCCGGTGTTGGTAAGCCGGTGCGGCAGGGTGGCAATGCCGCTGGCAGCCCGCTGCAGCGTGTTGTCGCTGGTCAGCGTCAGCGCCTCAAGCGCCTGCACTGTGACGCTCACGGTGTTGGATTGCAGGGTTGCGTTGAAGCCGCGGTCGGTGTCGAAGTAGGTGGCCCGCGCGGTGTTCTCAAGCACGCTGCCGGCCAGTGGTGCCGACCACGCCGCGCCGCCGCTGGCGGCCAACCACAACACCGTGCACCCTGTGGCTGTCGCGGCGACGGCACGGCGCAGCCGCTGGGCCCAAGGCCCCAGTGCGCGACGGCTTGACGGCGTTGAAGTCAACAGAGTGGGGCTCATGCTCGAGTGGAAGTTGGGCGCGGGCCGGGCAGGACTCCGGACACCTTTTGATCTGCCCTTGCCGCTGAACCCAAGGCGGGCCCGGCGGCAAGGGCGCAGGCGGTATGCCTGCGCCCTTGTGCGTGAATAACCGGCGAACTACCGGTGATTCAAGCTGGGCTTAAGGGTTAATGCGAACGCCAAAGCTCACCACCGCTGACGCACCCGCCGCCAGAGTGCCCACGTTGGAGCTCACGGTGCCGGTGCTGCCCGCCGCCGGCGCCGTGATGGCACCCTGGCTGGCTGCTGCAGCAACCGCAGCGTGGTAGGTCGTGTTGGCGGGTGTGGCGTCGCTGACCACCACGCTCAACACGCTGGAGGTGCCGACGTTGGTGATGGTCACTCGGTAGCGCACGCAAGCCCCGGGTGCCGCGCCAGCCGAGATGTTGGCGTTGCTGAACGCACCGTCCGCAGCGCCGTCGCAGTTGGCATCCAGCGCCTGCTCCTTGAACAGCACGAGGTTGCCGGCGATCACCGTGGTGGTGTCTGTAACCGACACCACGGCAGGTGCGGCTGCACCGTTGATGCTCCCGGCGCTTGTGACCGTCAGTGTCGTGGTGTCGGTGATGCCAGCCGCTGCGCCAGCCGTTGCGCTGACACGCACCAGCAGGCGTGCGCTGGCACCGGCCGCGATCGGGCCCAGGTCGGCGGGTGTGTTGATGACCGGGTCGGTGGCGTCGATCACGCCGTTGTTGTTGGCGTCGAGGTAGGCGATGGAACTGAAGGTGGCTTGAGTGTCAGCCAGGGCCAGCGCGATGGTGCTGGCGCCGCCGTTTTCGGTCACGTTGCCGGCATTGGTCAGGGTGTGGGCGTAAACGATTGAGCTGCCCGCGAACACCTGGCCGGTGTTGCTCGGCGCGATCTGCACGTTGCGCACGGTGTTCACAACCACGGCATCGGTTTTGCGGTCGATTGCGCCTGACGACGGCGACAGCACGCGGAAGTAGACCAATTGGCCGGGCGTCGGAATCGCCGCTTGGTTGGCCGGAACAGTCACGTCAGCGAACACCTGCTTGCTGGCGCCAGCGTTGACGACACCGGTGTTGGTGATGACGGCGTTGGCCGCATCACGGAACACCACCGTCCAGCCTGCTGGCAGCGCCAGCGTCGAGAAGGTCGAGTTGGTGCTGGCTGTGAGGTCGTAGGTGTCGGACACACCGCTGGTGTTGTTGGCGAACAGCGTGAAGCGCGTGGTGGTGCCGGGGTTGATGGTGTTGGTGGTCTGCGCCGAGGCCTCGGGGCCTGCACCGACACCGGTAACACCGCCGCCACCAATGGCCGCGTTGTTGGTCAGGTCGACCGAGTTGGCGACGATCACGGTCAGTGTGTCGCTGACGGTCGCGGTCTTGCTCGGGTCGAGCTTGGAAGTCGCGGTCTTGCTGACTGAGAACGGGCCGCCGGTTGAGTTGGTGGGCAGCGTGGCGCGCAACACGACGTTGTAGGTGGCGCCGCTGGCAAGAGTGCCGGTGTCGGGCACGCCATTGCCGTTGGTGTCGAGCAGCGGCGTCACGCCATCAGCCTGGTAGAGCTGGAAGCTGGTGCCGGCCGGAAAGCTGCTGGTGGGCAGCGTCATGTCGAAGCTGTCGGGCGTGTTGCCGTTGTTTCTGACCACGTTGGTGAAGCTCACCGTGCTGCCCTGGGTGGCGCTGGCAACGGTCTGTCCCGTCATCGTGACGGCAAGCACAGGGCTGACCGTGAAGGCAAAGGTGTTGCTGTTCACGGGGCCGACGTTGGCCGCGCCGTCGTTGTAGCTGTAGTTGGCTGTGTTGTTGATCGCACCGGCGAGTTGACCGGTGGCGGAGGCTGTGGAGTAGCTGTTGATCGACACCGCGAACGTCAGCGTGCCCGACTGGCCCGGTGCGACGCTGCTGATGACACCAGTCGCCTGGTTGGCGGCGGTGGCGCCGAAGTCGTAGGTGATGGTCGGGCCGCTGCCTTGTGCGTCTGAGTTGC
The DNA here is from genome assembly GCA_043774975.1 of Rubrivivax sp. GTDB lineage: Bacteria > Pseudomonadota > Gammaproteobacteria > Burkholderiales > Burkholderiaceae_C > Rubrivivax. The sequence continues at coordinate 3,763 of JAYVSX010000261.1, read as the reverse complement.
TGGCATCGGTCAAGACGGTGGCGCCAGTAGCGCTCCAGCGCGCCGAGCCAGCCACGTACGTCATGCCGGCGGGCAGAGGATCGCGAATCTGCACAGCGCTGGCAGCCGTATTGCCATTGTTGTTGTAGGTCAGGGTGATGGTGTGCGGGCCGCTGCCCGGCAGACCCGAGCCTGAGCTCATGGCCTTGGTCACGCTCACCACGGCGTTCGAGGTCACGGTGGTGCTCTCGGTCACGCTGCTGGAGACGCCAGTGTTGAAGGCGCTGGTGGCGGTGACGACGAGGCTGTTGGTGTTGCCCGAGGCAGCCGTTGTCGGCACTGTGCCAACCGCAACGAAGCGGAACACCTCGCCCATCGCCAGTGCGGTCGTCGCGGTGATCGGGGTGGTGTTGTCGGCCACGCCGTCACCGTTCAGGTCGGCATAGAAGACAACCGACGTGAAGACAAAGGCCCCCGTCTGCGTGAAGCCCAGATTGAAGGTGTCGGAGCCGTTGCCGCTGTTGGTCAAAGTGAGTGGGTAGCTAACCTGACTGCCGACGCTGACGGTGCGGCTGGTGCTTTGGGCCAGGGTCAGGCTGGCTACCTGCTGAACGATTGCAGTCACCACGTTGGAAGTGACGGTGCGCGGCGTGTTGGACGCATCGGTGTAACTGGCTGAGGCCTGGTTGCCGATAGCCGTGCCGGCGGCCGGGGCGGCGAAAGCCGTTGATGGCGGTATTAAAACAGCCGCCGCCAGGGTCAAACCGCCTGCGGCCTGCGAAAGGTGCCTTGTCAGGCGGCGTGTCAGCCGGCGCGCGCGGTTGATCCAACTGGGATTCATGATCATGGTTCCTTGCAATCGTATGCAGCTATTTGCTATGGCGTTATCGGCCGCAATGAATTTGACTTGAGGGCTGCTGACTGGTGACTGGTGACGGGTGCGTCAGCGTGCAACTGATGCAGAAATCGCTGGCGTTGGGGCCGAGATCACCCGAACGCGCGTGGTGGTCTTGAACGACGCGCCCGCGGCGAGTTGCTGCTCGGGCCAGCGCAGCGCGCGGTACTCCGCCAATGGCACCGGCACATCGACCCATTGACCGTCGGCGCGCCGGCTCTTGCGCATCAGCGGTACTGGCGCGAACACCTTGCCGTCCAGACTGGCCGACACCGCGCTCGGCACCGTGCCAGTGGCAACCCATTCCGTGCCGGCGGGAATCGGCAGGTTGGTCACCAGGCGACTCACGGCGCGCGACGTGGGATTGGTGTAGGTGCTGCTGTACTGAAGCAAGTCGCCCGGCTTGACGGTCTGGGCCGGCGCAAGTGCTTCGGAACCGTCGGCCTGCTTGACGACATTTGAAACCTTCAGCTCGCTGGTGAGCCTGGTGTTGTCGGCGTGAGCCGTCTGCAACAGCGCTACCGATAGGAGAACGATCAATGCAGAAAGATTCATAGCTGGTTGCCCTCTTGAATGGGTTGCTCGCCATCAAGGCGAGCGGATTGGTGCAAAGGACTACAAGCGAATCTCATGAGAGCCAGGCTGGTCGGTCTATGGGTCTGAGGCGTTGATGATTACGGCCGCGCGTCTTTTCGGTCGTGGAAATAACGCCGCCAAAAGGGCGCAAATCCACTGACGATCTTTGCGAGGGCAGAGCCGCCCCGGATTGGCGAGAGGCCCACGCCGCTCACCATGCACGGCCACATCAGTGCTGTAGCGGCATAGTCATGATCGCCACCGGTCGACCGCAGCGTCAGCAGCCAGCCGAACAGCGTCGGGTTGGCCACCACTGGCAGCATTAACCAGGCGGCGGCGCTATGACGCAATCACATGCAGAGCACCAGCAGTTGGCGATCTCGGCCAAGGCCTTCAGCACGAAGAGGCTAGGAGCCTGTCGGTGTTGCCTTCCTCCAGTTCACGCACACAGTCGTGCAGGTTGTCGGCGGTGGCGTGGACCAGCAAGTCGTCGCGCGAAAGCGGCAGGGTTGTCAGCCACGGGGCCAAGAAGCTTGCGGCCAGCGAATGCTGAATGGCCAGCCGCAAAAGCTTGCGGTCGGCATCGCGCGCCTGGCGCAGGTCCTGCCGTGTTTTCATCAACGCCGCGGTGGCATCGCGCGCGACTTCGCGGAAGCGTTCACCGGCAGGTGTCAGTCGGGTCGGGTAGGTCGAGCGGTCAATCAGCGCTACGCCGACCCACTGCTCCAAAGCCTTGATGCGCCGACTGAAGGCCGACTGAAGGCCGATGGCGTGATGTGCCTCTCGGCGGCCGACTGCGAAAATTGCCCGTGCGAGCAACGCCCAGGAAGTCTTCCAGCCACTTCGCTTCCATGTCTTTCACCCTGGATGTCCGATCGACACGCCGGCACGCCGGATCGATGTGGAGGCATGGCTTGGAGACGTCGGTTTGCGGTGAGCCTGACAGGCCCCTGCTGCGGTGCCCGTTGCCTGTCGCAACGGGTGATCTTGGCTGGGCCTGGTGACAGCGAAGGAGAGAGCATCCCGCTGCCGTGCAATATCAGCCCCGCTTGCCGTGGGTTGAGCAACTTCGGCCGCTACGGCACTGACTGCGCGCAGCGCCCACGCCAGGGCCATGGCAGGCCCGGGCCCGTGTTCACGCACCCTGAACTTCGGTAAATAGTTCAACCAGCCACGCTGGGCTATTCACCGCCCAAGGCTTCCCCGTCCGGACATACTGAACCCACTGCTCGCCACTGTGCCGCTGCAACAGACCAATCAGGGGGAAGACCATGTTCGAGACCGTTGCCAACCACCCGACGCCCACCGTTTCCTACCGTGCTGGCGAGAGCTGGCGCTACGCCGGCCCCGAGCGGCGCACCGTGTTGCGCCCGCTGGAAGTCTGGCTGGTCAGCATGCTGGACGAAACCGACCACGGCATGCTTTTGATCGGGCCCCAGGACGAGTTGCGGCACAGCAACCACGCTGCGCGCGTGGAGCTGCACTTGGGGCACCCCTTGGTGCTGAAGGGCCAGGAGCTGGGCGCCCGCCTGGCCAGCGACGATGCCGCACTGCAACAGGCCCTGATGGCTGCGCGCCGCGGCCGCCGCCGCATGCTGAGCCTGGGCAGCGGTGACCGGCAGGTCAGCATCTCGGTGGTGCCGTTGTCGGCCGACGCCAGCCGTGGTGCCGACGAGGTGCACGAGCACGTGCTGGTGGTGCTGGGCAAACGCCGCGTCTGCGCACCACTGACGCTGGAGGCCTATGCGCGCAGCATCAAGCTCACCGCGGCCGAAACCCAGGTGCTGGAGTTGCTGGCGGCCGGGGTCACGCCCAACCAGGTGGCGTTGCAGCAAGAGGTGGCGGTATGCACAGTGCGCACCCAGATTGGCTGCATCCGTGGCAAGGCCGGTGCAGCCAGCATCAGTCAACTGGTGCGGCAACTGGCGGTGTTGCCACCCTTGGTGACCAGCCTGAGGGGCACGGTGGGTTTGAACGCCCGGTAACATGGTGAGACCTTGGGCGGCCGGCGCCCAAAGCGCCGCGTTGACCCAGGCCCATGCCCGCACCACCGCCCTGCGATAGCCCCGACCCCTCCGCCCCCTTTTTGGCGGTCCCGATGTCGAACTCCCTGCGAGCCTTGGCGCACCGTGGTGTGCTCAAGCGTTTTCGCAAGAACGCGCTCATCATCACCGAGGGCGAACTGGGCGACAGCCTGTACATCGTGCTGAGCGGCCGCCTGCGCGCCTTCAGCGTGGGCGACGACGACACCGAAATCACCTATGGCCTGTATGGCCCCGGCGAGTACGTGGGCGAGATGGGCCTGGACGGCGG
>JAYVSX010000260.1:0-4003 GCA_043774975.1 Rubrivivax sp. | reverse complement strand
TGCAGGCCCATAGCCAAAGCTATGGGACAAAAGGCCGGTGAAAAATGGACCGCTGCGGCCAAATTGCAGCCGACGTTCCCAAGTCCGACAGGCTCCTAGCAAGGCCGGTCCCAAGCCCAGATTCAGTGGACCGTCAGGGCTGCTTCGGTCTGGTTCCAGCTGTGACCGCTGAGCGGCACGTCGGGCAACAGACCTTGCAGCAGGTGGGTGATGTCGGACGCCGATTGCGGATGGGCCAGGAAGTAGCCCTGACCCAATGCGCAACCCATCTCTTGCAACTGTTGAAGTTGAAGTTCAGTTTCGATGCCCTCGGCCACCACCGTCTTGCCCAGCGAACTGCCCAGCAACACGATCGACCGCACCACGGCCGCCCCGTCAGAGCCCGCTTCCAGACCGGTCACAAAGGACCGATCGATCTTCAGGCAGTCGATCGGCAAGGTCGACAGGTGGCTCAGCGACGAATAGCCGGTGCCGAAGTCGTCGATGGCCAGCGTGACGCCCATGCGGCGAAGTTCGGTCAACATCGGCAACGCGGCCTCCAGCCTTGACATCAAGATGTTCTCGGTCAGCTCCAGGCACAGCAAGGCCGGCTTGATGTTGGACTCGATCACCGCGCGGGTGATGCGGGCCACCAGGGTCGGGTGCGCGATGTCGTGGCTAGACAGGTTGACGTTCAAGGTCAGGTTGGCCCAGGCGGGATCGGACTGCTGCCAGGTGCGCAACTGCCGGCAGGCGCAGTGCATCACAAAGTCGGTCAGCTTCAACATCAGCCCGGCTTCTTCGGCAATCGGCAAAAAGGCGCTGGGGCTGATGGCGCCGTCTTGCGGGTGCTGCCAGCGCACCAAGGCTTCAAAACCTGCCAGGCGGCCGGGCTGGTTGCCCACCAGCTCCCACACCGGCTGGTAAGCCACCGTCAGACGCCCGTCGTCGATGGCGCGGCGCAGGTCACCTTCCAGGCGCAGCCGGTTGGCGACCTCGGTGTGTAGGCTGGCGTCAAACAGCGCGTAGCGCGCTTTGCCCGCACCTTTGGCCTTGTACATCGCGGTGTCGGCGTCGCGCAGCACGTCTTCGGCGCTGCTGTAGCCCAGCGCGCTGAAGGTGATGCCGATGCTGGCGCTGGTCATCAGCTCGGTGTTGGCCACCATGAAGGGCTGACGCAAGGCCTCCATCATGCGTTCGGCCAGGGCCACCACGGTTCGTTCATGTTCAACGTGCTTGACCAGCACGGCAAACTCGTCGCCGCCCAGGCGGGCCACGATGTCGTGGGGACGCAGACAGTCCTTGATGCGCCTGGAGACCAGGACCAGAAAGTCGTCGCCTGCGCTGTGCCCCAGGCTGTCGTTGATGAGCTTGAAGCGGTCGAAGTCCAGGAACATCACCGCATAGGCGTCGTTCGGCGCGGCGCTGGTGTTGAACTGCGCCACGGTCTGGCCCAGCAGCTCGTGAAAGCGGCGTCGGTTGGGCAGGCCGGTCAGGCTGTCGTGGAAAGCCAGGTGGTGCAGGCCCTCTTCGGCGCTGCGGCGCGCCGAAATGTCCTGTATCTGCAAGATCAGGCAGGGCTTGCCGGCACCGGGCTCGCTGAAGAAGCTGCAGTGTGCAGCCACCCACACGGCAGCGCCGTCGCGGTGCAAACAGCGCAGCTCGAAGGCAAAGCCTTCAAACTCACGGTCATTGACCAAGCCCAGGTGCTGGGCGAGTTTGGCGCGATCGGCGCTAAAGACGACGTCTTGGAACGGCAGGTGCAACAACTCCTCGTCACGGTGGCCGACCAGCGTGCGCAAGGCTTGGTTGGCCTGCAGGACGCTGCCGTCAAAATCCAGCAAAGCCATACCGATCGAGGCGTGTGTGAAAGCGCTGTGGAAGCGGCGCTCGCTGGCCTCGAGTTCACGCACGTGGCGCTGGGCCACCTCGCGCTCGCGCTCGACCGATTCGGCGTTGGCCACGCGCACCTCTTCGGCAGCTTCTTGCTGGCGAAAGAAGTAGTGCAGGGTGGCCAGCATCATCGCCAACAGCGGCACGGTGGCCATCAGAACGCTGTTGCCGGACTGCCGGTAGGTCAGGAACAGCAGCGCCGCCACGGTGGCGCTGCCGGCGTAGGCCATGCCGATCCAGCCAAAAACATGGAACAGGTCTGACCACTGCAGCGGTTCGTTGCGCTTGAGGCGTGGCACCGTGCTCACCAGCAGGGTGTTGACCACAAAAAAGGCCAGCGCAAAAGCCATCGTCCCCAGAATCAGCAGGCCTGCGTTGCTTTCGATATGCGGCAAGGCCTGGCTGAACACCCAGCCCGTCGCGAACATCGCCAAGGCAGCCATGGCCGGGCTGACGATGCGGCTGGTCCAGCGTTTGGACGTGCGCCACGAGCCCAGTGCGGCTTCGCTGGCCGCCGCCAGCGCGGCTGCACTGGGGCCGTGAATCAGCAGCAGCAAGAAGATGAAGATCTCGCCCGCAGCAAAAGAGTTCTTGGAGCGTGGCACCCGCACCGGGAAGAAGCCGGCCAGCATGGCAATCAACATGCCCAGGCCAATTTGCAGCTGATCTGATGCGCTTTCCCTGGCCAGGCTGACGATCGATGCCACCACGACGACACCGCCTGTCAGCACCACCAGCCACCAGTAGGCGGTGGCTTTGCGGTTGTAGTCGGGCATCAGTTGCTGATGCAGGCGACTCCACCAGCGCAGCGGCAATGACCTGGGGGTGGGTTCTGGCACGAGCGTCATGGTTCAGTCCAGGCTGGTCGTCGTTTGACCGGCCAGCAGGGTGGCCACCTGGTCCGCACGAAGCGGGCGTGACAGCAGGTAGCCCTGCCCGACATCGATGCCAATTTCCCGCAGCATCGTCAGTTGTTCGGTGGTCTCGATGCCTTCGGCGACGATGGTCTTGCCCAAGGAGCGGCCCAGCGTGTGCACCGCACGCACGATCTCCACGTTTTGTGGCTTCTCGCCCATGCCGCTGATGAACGAGCGGTCGATTTTCAAACGGTCGATCGGCAGCGCGCTCAGGTAGGCCAGCGAAGAGTAGCCGGTGCCAAAGTCGTCGATGCTGAAGCGCACGCCCGCGCGTCGCAACTGGTGCATGTTGTCGAGCACGCTGGTCAGCTTGCCCATCAAGGTGGTTTCGGTGATTTCCAGGGTCAGCTGGCCCGCGGCCAAGGCGTGGCGCTGCAAGGCCACCAGCACCCGGGGCACCAGCGCCAGGCTGGTCAGGTCGCGGCCCGAGATGTTGACGTGTACGCCCAGCAAGTCGGGGCCGCCATGGCTGCGCTGCCACTGTGCCAACTGGCCGCAGGCCTGGTCGATGACCCAGGCCGTCAGGGCCTCGATGTTGCCGCTTTCTTCAGCCAGTGTGATGAACACGTCGGGGCTGATGGCGCCGCGCTCAGGGTGGGTCCAGCGCGCCAGCGCCTCGAAGCCAATCACCCGGTGCGGTTGCAGCTGATAGAGAGGCTGGTAGACCAGTGTCAACTGGCCTTCGCCAATCGCGTGGCGAAGCTCGCTTTCAAGTTTGAGCTTCTCGGCCACCCGTACGTGCATGCTCTGATTGAACAGCGACACCTGGCGGCTGCCATCGGCCTTGGCGTCGTACATCGCCAGGTCGGCGTCTCGCAGCACTTCATCGGCGGTGCGGTAACCCAGGTCACTGAAGGTCATGCCGATGCTGGCCAACGGAATCACCTCGGTGCCGTTGATCATCATCGGCGCCGACAGCACCTGCAACAGCCGCCGGGCCAGCGCCATGGCCACGGCGGGGTCGTCCACCTGCTCCAGCAAAATCGCAAATTCATCACCACCCAGCCGGGCGACCAGGTCGCCCGGCCGCACGGCGGTGCTGAGCCGGCGGGCAACCTCGCACAGCAAGGCGTTGCCGGCCTGGTGACCCAGGCTGTCGTTGACCAGCTTGAACCGGTCCAGGTCCATGAACATCACCGCGAAGGCCTGTTCGGCGTCGGTGCGGTTGTGTTCAACGGCGGCGCTCAGGCGCTCGTTGAAGCAGTTGCGGTTGG
>JAYVSX010000259.1:0-4498 GCA_043774975.1 Rubrivivax sp. | reverse complement strand
TGCAGCACCGCATCACCTTGATCCAAGGCGACGGCCTGGCTGCGGCACCGGGCCGCTACGACCTGATTCTGTGCAACCCGCCCTATGTCAACAGCCGCTCGATGCAGGCCCTGCCGCCCGAATTCAAGGCCGAGCCCCAGCTGGCGCTGGACGGCGGCCCGGACGGCATGCAGTTCATTCGCGGCCTGATGAAGGACGCGCGCTCCTACCTGTCAAAACATGGCGTGCTGGTGCTGGAAGTTGGGCACGAGCGCGCCCATTTCGAAGCGGCTTTTCCGCGACTGCCGGTGGTGGGCTTGCCCACCAGTGCCGGCGACGACCACGTGCTGCTCATCGAAGCCCGTTACCTCCCATGATCACCCTCAGAAACATCACGCTGCGACGCGGCGTCAAAGTGGTGCTGCAAGGCGCCAACGTCACCCTGCAGCCCGGCGAAAAAGTCGGCCTCATCGGCCGCAACGGAGCCGGCAAGTCCAGCCTGTTTTCCTTGCTCACCCACCGCTTACAGGCCGACACCGGCGACGTTGAGATTCCGCCACGCTGGCGGGTTGGCGAAGTGGCCCAGGAGATGCCCGAAACCGAAGACGGTGCCACCGACTTCGTCCTGCAAGGCGACCAGCCGCTGATGGCCGCGCAAGCCGAATTGGCGGCGGCCGAAGCCAGTGGCGACGGCAACGCAATGGCCCACGCGCACCTGTCGCTGGACGAAGCCGGCGCTTTTGACGCCCGCGCCCGCGCGCAGGCCTTGCTGCAGGGCCTGGGCTTCAAGAACGAACAACTGGACGCGCCCGTCAACAGCTTCAGCGGCGGCTGGCGCATGCGCCTGCAGTTGGCCCGCGCGCTGATGTGCCCAGCCGAATTGATGTTGCTGGACGAACCCACCAACCACCTGGACCTGGACGCATTGGTCTGGCTGGAAGCTTGGCTGAAGCGCTTTGACGGCCTGATGCTGGTCATCAGCCACGACCGCGAATTCCTCGACGCCATTACCAAGGTGACGGTGCACCTGGACGACCAGACCTTGACCCGCTATGGCGGCAACTACAGCGCCTTTGAAGAAATGCGCGCCGAACGTCTGACCTTGGCGGCGGCGGCTTTTGGCAAACAGCAAGACCGCATCGCACACCTGCAAAAGTTCATTGACCGCTTCAAGGCCAAGGCCAGCAAAGCCAAACAGGCACAAAGTCGGGTCAAGGCCTTGGCACGCATGGAGCGGCTGGCACCGGTGCTGACCAGCAGCGACTTCGAGTTTGAGTTCCGCGAACCCAACAGCCTGCCCAACCCCATGCTGTCGTTTGACGGCTTGGCCTGCGGTTACCGTTTGCCGCCAGCCGAAGGTGGCGAACCGTCTGCTGCCGGGGTGCGCGAAAACGCCATCGTGCAGAACTTCAGCCGCAGCGTGCTGGCCGGTCAGCGCATTGGCATTTTGGGTGCCAACGGCCAAGGCAAGTCCACGCTGGTCAAGACCATCGCCAAGGCTCTGCAACCGCTGGCCGGGCGCATGACCGAAGGCAAGGGCCTGGTGATCGGCTACTTTGCCCAGCAAGAGCTGGACGTGCTGAGCCTGGGCGACGGCGCCTTGATGCACATGGTGCGGCTGGCCCGCGACGTGGGCCCGGCCGCGCGCGAACAAGAGTTGCGCGACTTCCTGGGCCGCTTCAAATTCACTGGCGACATGGTGCAACAGGCCGTGGGCTCGCTCAGCGGCGGTGAGAAGGCGCGCCTGGTGCTGGCCATGCTGGTCTGGCAACGCCCCAACCTGCTGTTGATGGACGAGCCCACCAACCACCTGGACCTGACCACACGCGAAGCGCTGTCGATGGCGCTCAACGAGTTTGAAGGCACGGTGATGCTGGTCAGCCACGACCGCGCGCTGCTGCGCGAGGTCTGCGACGAATTCTGGTTGGTGGCCCGCGGTCAGGTGCAGCCCTTCGACGGCGACTTGGACGACTACCAGAAGTGGCTGCTGGACGTGAGCCGCGCCGCTGCAAAAGGCCAGCCGCTGCCGGACCCGCCCAAAGCGGCGGTGGTGGACGCGCCCGAACTGCCCAAGCTCAACCCGGCAGTTAGCAATTCCAAGTCCAACCCGCCCAGCAAGCCCAGTGGTGGTGGCCGCGACGACCGCAAACAAGCCGCGCAGTCACGCTCGCAGTTGGCCAACCTGACGCGGCCTTTGCGCATGGAACTGCAGCAGATCGACACCCGCATGGAAGAGCTGGCCGCCGAACGGGCCGAGCTCGAAGGCCAGTTGGCCGCAGGCAAGCGGCCAGCCCATCAGATCGCTGAGACGGGCCGACGCCTGAACCACATCGCCGCAGAATTGCTGATGCTGGAAGAGCGCTGGCTGGTCGTGCAGTCCGACATTGAAGCGCTGACGGCAGCGGCCTGAGCAGCGCTGCGGGTTTCGGACGGGTTTCAGACGGCGGCCATTCGGGCCAGCAGCAGTTCCAGCATCAGCAGCACACGCGCCTGGGCCGGAGTGGCGTCGCCTGCCGACGGCAGTTTGTCAGCCGACGAACCCACCGCGCCGCCCAGCAAGCAGCGCGACGCGCGCTTGACGACCACACCTTGATCCTGCGCTCGGCGCGCCGCCGCCAGCAGACTGGCATGCACGCTGCCATTGCCGCTGCCAGCCACCACCACGCCGTGCGCGCCGGCCGCCACCAACGCATCCAGCGTGGCACCACGCGCGCCGGCATGGCTGGTGACGATGTCCACCACCGGCCAACCGGTGGGGTCGTGTTGCAAGGCCGCGGCAAACCCGGGCGGCTGCCGGGGCCAGGCGCGAAACTGCTTGAGCTGCCCGTCTTGAAGCACGGCCAGCGGGCCGGCATCACCGCCCTGGAAAGCGTCCACGCGGTAGCCGTGAACCTTGCGCACGTCGGCACCGGCCCAGACCTGCCCCGCAAAAGCCACCAGCACGCCCACCGCGCCGGGCGCCAGGGCCAAGGTCACGGCGTCGAGCAGGTTTTGCGGACCGTCGGCCGACGCAGCCGTGGCCGGCCGCATGGCGGCGGTCATCACCACCGGCTTGTTCAACGCGAGCGTGTGGTGCAGGAAAAAGGCCGTCTCTTCCAGGGTATCGGTGCCGTGGGTGATGACCACGCCCGCCACGTCGTCGCGGGCCAGGTGGCACTGCACCGTCTGAGCCAAACGATGCCAGGTACGGTGGTCCATGTCGCAGCTGTCCATCTGGGCCAGCGAATCGCACTCCAGTGGCAGGCCCGCCAGTGCCGGCACGCTGGCCACCAGGTCAGCGGCGCTCAGAACGCCGGCCTGATAGCCCACGTGATCCTGCGGCCTGGCCGATTGACCGGCGATGGTGCCCCCGGTCCCGATGACCACAACTTTTTGCGCGCTGCTTGGCATGAAGGTGCTTTCTGGATGAAAATACAGGCCTGGATATACCAACAGGCACAGGTGGTCAAGCCATGAACGAGAGCCCCAAACTCACTCCGCGCCAACAGCAAATTCTGGAATTGGTGCAAAGCGCCATCGAAAGAACCGGCGCCCCACCCACGCGGGCCGAGATTGCCGCTGAACTGGGCTTCAAGTCGGCCAACGCCGCTGAAGAGCACCTGCAAGCCTTGGCCCGCAAGGGCGTGATTGAGCTGGTGGGCGGCACGTCGCGCGGCATCCGTTTGAAGTCTGACACATTGCGCGCCCTGGCCCAGGCCCGGCTGGAGCCCTTTGGCAAGCAGTACATGCTGCCGCTGCCCAGCCTGGCCCAGTTGTCATTGCCGTTGGTCGGGCGGGTGGCCGCCGGCAGCCCGATCCTGGCGCAAGAACACGTCGACCAGAGTTACCTGATGGAAGCCAGCATGTGGGCTCGCCGCCCCGACTATTTGCTGAAGGTGCGTGGCATGAGCATGCGCGACGCTGGCATCCTGGACGGCGACCTGCTCGCTGTGCAAAAAGCCAAGGAAGCCAAGAACGGCCAAATCGTGGTGGCGCGGCTGGGTGATGACGTCACCGTCAAGCGCCTGCGCCGCACCAGCAAGGGCATTGAACTCATTCCTGAAAACCCCGACTTCCAGACCATCATGGTGCCGCTGGACGCCGAAGACTTTGAGCTGGAAGGCATCGCTGTCGGTCTGATCCGCAACACCATGCTGATGTAGCCATGGCGCAGCCCAAACCAACGCCGCACGCCACCAGCCTGCGCGCCAGGGTGTCACGACAGGCGGAAACCAGCCGACGCCCGCCCAAAGCGCTGGCCCCCCGCAAGGCGGCCCATGCGGCCGAATGCGAACAGCTCGAGCAGTTGCCCAACATCGGGCCGGCCATTGCCGCCGACCTGCGCCTGATTGGCGTGCTGCGCCCCCAAGAGCTGGCCCAGCATGACGCGCTGGCGCTCTACCGCGCTTTGTGCCAGGCCACTGGCCAGCGCCACGACCCCTGTGTGTTGGACACCTTCATGGCCGCCACCGACTTCATGCGCGGCGCACTGGCTCTGCCCTGGTGGCACTACACCGCCCAGCGAAAAACCCTCTACGGC
>JAYVSX010000258.1:0-4062 GCA_043774975.1 Rubrivivax sp. | reverse complement strand
CACGAAGGGAATGGCGGCAAACAAGTTGATGATGACCTGGGCGCCCCAGTAGGACATCTGTCCCCAGGGCAGCAGGTAGCCCATGAAGGCTTCAGCCATCAGGCACAAGAAGATGGCGCAACCGAAGATCCAGACCAGTTCACGCGGCTTCTTGTAGCTGCCGTAAATCATGCCGCGGAACATGTGCAGGTACACAACGACAAAAAAGGCACTGGCCCCGGTGCTGTGCATGTAGCGCACCAACCAGCCCCAAGGCACGTCACGCATGATGTACTCAACTGACTCAAACGCCTTGGCGGCGTCGGGCTTGTAGTGCATCACCAAAAAAATGCCGGTGACGATTTGGATCACCAGCACCAGCAGGGCCAGCGCGCCAAAAAAGTACCAAAAATTGAAGTTCTTCGGAGCGTAGTACTCCGACATGTGAACCTTGTAGGCGTCAAACGCGGTTGGAAACCGGTTTTCAGCCCAAGTCGTGAGCTTGACGCCCATCGACGCACCGGCAGGCGCTTCCTTGAATTCAGCCATCTTTTCCTCGGACTTCGCTCAAATTTCGCTGGGGTTCTGGCAGGCGCAGCCTTGCGGCTCAGGCCTTTTTGTCTTCGCCGATCACCAACACGGTGTCGGACACGTACATGTGCGGCGGCACTTCCAGGTTGTCCGGCGCGGGCTTGTTCTTGAAAACGCGGCCGGCCACGTCAAACGTCGAGCCATGACATGGGCAAAGGAAACCACCACCCCAGTCGTCAGGCAAGGAAGGCTGCGCACCCGTGGTGAGCTTGTCGCTGGGCGAGCAGCCCAGGTGCGAGCAGATGCCCACGCCCACAAAATACTCGGGCTTGATCGACCGGTGAGTGTTCTTGGCATACACCGGCGTCGGGTAGGTCTTGCGGTCGGACTTGGGATCGGCCACCTGCCCTTCGGTCTTCTTCAGCGTTTCAAGCTGCTCTGGCGTGCGGCGCAAGATCCACACGGGTTTGCCGCGCCATTCCACGGTGAGCTTCTCGCCAGGCTGGATACCGCTGATGTCCACCTGCACCGGTGCTCCCGCCGCGCGGGCACGCTCCGACGGTGCGAACGTGCTGACAAAAGGTACTGCCACTGCCACGCCGCCGACGGCGCCTGCGCCACAGGTGATGGCGATCCAGGTACGCCTGTCTTTGTCGATGCCTGGTTCGCCTGCGCTGTCGATCGTGCCGCTCATGCTGTCCTCTGGGTGTCGGTCTGGGAGCTGAATGTGTCTCGGGTCAGCCTTGAATTCTAGCCGAGCCTCTTGCCCTGGGCCGACATGCCCTGGGCCGACTGGGCGACCTGTGCCAAAGCCAGTTGACGTTGGGGCAGGCCGCCCCTATGGTCCGCGCGGCCGGGTTCAAGGCCCAGGCCAGACATGCTGCATTGGCAGTTCTACATCAACAAACGAGGAGAGATTGAATGAGTTTTTCGTCAGAGTTCAAGGAATTTGCGCTCAAAGGCAATGTGATGGACTTGGCCGTCGGCGTCATCATTGGCGGCGCCTTTGGCAAGATTGTCGATTCGCTGGTCGGCGACTTGATCATGCCCGTCCTGGGCAAAGTCTTCGGTGGCCTGGACTTCAACAATTATTTCATTGCGCTGTCGGGCCAGACGGCCACCTCGCTGGTCGAGGCCAAAAAGGCCGGCGCGGTGTTCGCCTACGGCAGCTTCATCACGATCTTGCTCAACTTCATCATTCTGGCCTTCATCATCTTCATGATGGTCAAGCAGATGAACCGGATGAAGCGTGAAGCCCCGGCGGCTCCGCCGGCCCCAACGGCCGAAGACGTGCTGCTGCTGCGCGAAATTCGCGACAGTCTCAAGAAGTAAGCGTTTTCTCACGATTGATCCAGACCCTGGGAAGGGTCTGGATCAGAACGGGTTGCAGCGGCTTGTCGCATACTAGTCGGCTGTCCGCTGGGGCATTTGCGTCACCATGAAACCCAATCCTGTTCACCGCCTGCCTGCCACTATGGAAGCGGCTGTCCAGCGCCTCAAGCTGGCAGCCCGCGAGGCCGTTGAACGCACCATCGAAAGCCTGGGGCTGGCCACACTGGCTGCCACCGACGCTTTTCAGCGTGATGGTTTACTGGGTGCACAGTTCGAACTCAACCGCAAGTCCGCCGTTTTCATCCTCACCTTCAACGACGCTTTTGACGAACGCGTCGTTCGCGAACTGGGCCCGACTGCGGGCACCGGTCTGACGGCGCAAGGTGCGCTGAAAGCCAACAGCGACCCGCCAGCCACCAACTGGGCCGCGCTGAGTCTGGTTGAAGACCGAGAGATCGAAGCTCAGATCTCGGCCGAACGTTTTGGGCTGGAAATTGCCCACGCCTGCGAGTGGGAGTTGCGCGAACTCGACGCTTATGTCGGCACGGTGCTGGCCGAAGCGGGCGGCGAGCGCGAGCGAAACCCGCTGCGGCCCGACATCGTCGGCCACGCCATGATCCGGGGCATCGAAGCCGTCTGTGACCGCGCAGACGTGCGCAAGGTGCTTTCATCGGAGCTCAGCCGCTCCCTGGGCAGTTTGCTGCGCGGCAGTTATGCCGCCATCGTGGCCGACTTTCGCAAGGCCGGCATCCAGCCCCTGGGCCTGACGGTACGTCAACGCTTTGGCGGTGGGCGCGAGCAAGACCCCGACAGCCGGCGCGATGCCCCTGTCGACAGCGTGCAAGGTGAAGAGCGCCAACACCACAGCCGCTCGGGTTCGGGCTTTGCCAGCGGTTCAGGGTATCGCCCAGGAAACAGACGCGAGGGGTTCAGCAGCCACTCCGGCTTTGCGCCTTCCACCCGCGCGGGGCAATCCAGCACACGCTCGGGCACCCCTTTGGGTCAGGTTGACCCGGCACTGATGACGCTGATGCGTCGCCTGGCCTTCACACAGCCCTACAGCGCAACCGGCCCCGATGTCGGCTACGTCGACACCGGTCATGGCGAGCACTTCGGTGCCTTGCCCAACTTGATCCACGCTCACCGCGAGGAACTTCGGCAGGCGTCCAAGGGCGCGCTCGATCACATGGTGATCGACGTGATTGGTTTCCTGTTCGATCAGATTTTGTCCGACCCCAAGGTGCCGCCACAAATGGCGCGCTTGATCGCGCGCTTGCAGTTGCCGGTGCTGCGCGCAGCGCTGGGCGACCCGCAGTTTTTTTCATCACGTCGGCATCCGGTGCGGCGGTTTGTCAACCGCATTGCGTCCTTGGGTGCAAGCTTCGACGACTTCACGGAGCCCGGTGCACAAGGCTTCCTGGCCAAAGTCAAGGGGCTGGTCAACGAAGTGGTCGAAGGCGATTTCGACCAGATCGAACTCTACGAAGCCAAGCTGGCGGCACTGGAAGCGTTTGTAGCCGAACAGGCGCAGGCCGAGATTCAAGGCCAGGGTCAGATGGCGGAGCTTCTGAGCGAAAGGGAAGACGAACAACGCCTTCGCGACCTGTACGCGCTGCGCTTGGCGGGCGACCTGAAAGACGTTGCCGTGCCGGCGTTTGTGCGCGATTTTGTCAGCCGCGTCTGGAGCCAGGTCTTGCTGCGCGCCGACGCCATGGGGGCCGAAGGCGCCAGTTCTGCCATGGCCCAACGCCTGCGCCGCGCCGGCCGCGAACTGATGCTGAGCGTTCAGCCCAAGTCGTCACCGGCCCACCGCAAGGTGTTCTTGGCCGAATTGCCGAAGTTGATGCAGGACCTGACCGAAGGCATGAACCTGATCGGCTGGCCCGACGCCCAGCGGCGGGCGTTCTTTGGACAGCTGATGCCAGCGCATGCCGACGCGCTGAAAAGCCCGGCCTCGCGCCAACTCGACCTGAACCTGCTGGCCCGCCAACTTGACGGCGCGCTAGACCGGCCTGCGCCATCGCGTTCTGAATTGCAGGCCGCGCCGGAACTGCCGGTTTTGAACCAAGTGATCATGGAGCCCGAACTCACCGCGGCCGAAGCCCAGCAGGTGGGCTTGCTGACGGAGTCGGCCGTCAACTGGAATGGCAAGGTTGACATCGAGCTGGTTGGCGGCGAAAGCGTGGCCGCCCGCCCCGAACCGGCGGCGCCGGGCTTGCC
>JAYVSX010000257.1:0-14689 GCA_043774975.1 Rubrivivax sp. | reverse complement strand
GATCGAACTGGGCCCCGCTCGCATGGGTCTGGCTGGCCGAGGCGCGTATCCTCGCAACCAGACTGGCAACGTAAATCATTTCGTTTACACCCTCTCAGACCCACGGGAACTTCAAGATGCCCATGGGCAACGGCACGCGCAGCAGCTTGTAGAACACCAGGTGCACCAGTGCCGGCGCCACGATGGCCAGCACCACCGCCCATTTCAACTTCGCGCCCTGGCTCCAGGCCAGCGCAAAGACCATCAGCGACGCGGTAATCCAGAACCCCAGCCGCTCGGAGGCGAAGTAATAGAAGAACAACGCTGCTGGCGGGATCAGTACCTTCCAGCCGTCGTGCAAGAGGCCGGCGACAAAACCGCGCTGCGGCGCCGCAGCGGCTGCGTCGGCCACGTCGCCCGCTTCCGAGGTGACGACCTTTTCTTTTTCTTCGAAGGTGCGCCCGACCCCCAGCATGATGAGCAAGCCGCAAACCAGCAGCGCGGCGCCAATCACCATCGGGAAGACATCCGGCCCGACCTGCTGGCCGGGCACCGGCGGCAGCCGCGACCCGCCCCAATAGACAGCCGCGCCGAGCACAACCAGCATCAGCCCGGTCACCCGGTCAGACACCTTCATGGCGGTTGGTGCCGCACGGAACCGGGGGCGTGCTGCAACTCAGGCCGGCAGCAGGCCGGCCGATTTCATGGCCGCGCCCATGGCCGTGTTGGCCGCCGCCATGAAGCTGGCAAACCCGGCGGGGTCGGCCCACCTGACGCCGAAACCGCGGTTGGCCATGAAGTCGCGGAACTCCTTCGAGTCGTTCGCCTTCTTCAACGACGCAACGATCTTGGCAGCAATGTCTGCCGGCAGGCCCGCCGGCGCGGCAATGCCGCGCCACGCGCCCACGGAATAGTCGACCCCGGCGCCTTCCTTCAGCGTCGGCACATTGGGGAAAACGGGGTTGCGTTCGGTGGCCATGATGGCCAGCGCCTTGGCCTTGCCGGCCTCGATCAGGGCGCGCGACTCGGGTAGCGAGCAAGTCACCAGGTCCAGCCCGTTGGCCGCCAGGTCTTGCATGGCCGGGCCGGCACCGTTGGAAGGAACCCAGGCCACGTGGTTGGGCCTGAGACCCATGGCCTGCAGCCAGCCGACGAGCGCCAGATGCCAGATGCCGCCTTGTCCGGTGCCGGAGGCCTTGAACTTGCCAGCCGGCGACGCCTTGATCGCGTCGGCCAGCGCCTTCACGTTCTGGTACGGCGACGCTGCGTTGACGGTAATGCCGGGCGGGTCTTCGTTCATCAGCGCCAGCGGCGTGTAGCTGGTCGGGTTCAACTCGGTCAGCTTTTGCCAGTGCATCATGGCGATCTCGACCGTGATCATGCCCAGTGTGTAGCCGTCGGCCGGTGCGGTGGCAATCGCCGAATGGCCCACCACGCCCGAACCGCCAGTGCGGTTTACAACGTTGAACGGTTGCCCAAGGTCTTTCTCGAGCAAGCTGGCGATGATTCGCGCCGTGGCATCGGTGCCGCCACCAGCGCCCCACGGGCAGACGATCGTGACCGGCCGGTTCGGCCACGCGGCCTGCGCGCGCGCCAACCCGGGGACCAACGCCGCAGCGCCCAAGACGCCCGCCGTGGTGAGGATCTGCCGACGGTTGCGTGACTTGGATTTCGATTCAAACATGTTTTCTCCCCATTCAAAAGGTGATGAGGGAATCTGGCATCTCGGTGCACCGGCAGCAACGCGGGAAAACCCCCTGCTTTCCAACGCAGTGACATCAGCGCCAAGCCGCGGCGAGCGGTGCCAGAAGCCGATCTCCGCAGCTCCGGGATCGGGGCCGCCTGATGGACTGGCGAGGGATCGAGACCGTCAGGCAAGGCGAAGATACACTCGACTGTCGTGTCTCGGATGTCGCGTTAGATTTTCTAACCTTGAGATAGCGCAGATGCTGACTGATACAACTCAGAACCTCAAGGCCGAAGGTGCGCCCGACACGTGCGTGAGCTTGGCGAGAGGCACCGTCACGTTCCGATATGACTGCCGGACCCATAGCAGGCGCGAGACGTTGACGATGGGCCGCTTCGGGTCGGGCGGCCTGTCGTTGGCCCGTGCCCGATGCGCGGGTCAAACGACGATTGCACGGGGCGGGTCGTGGCGATTCGCGACGTGACCCATCACAAAACGTTGGAGCAGGCGCAGGAGCAGGCGCAGGCGCTGCGGCTGCTGGACACACTGCTCATGTCCGCGCCAGTGGGTTTTGTGTTCCTCGACCGCGACCTGCGGTATGTGCGCATCAATGATCGGCTCGCCGAAATGCACGGCAAATCCATCGCGGCACACCTCGGCAGGACCGTGGCCGAGATGGTCCCCTCGCTGGAGGCGACCGTGCGTGAGGTGACGGCGCGCATTCTCGCCACCGGCCAGCCGGTGCTCGATCACGAGTTCAGCGGCGAGACGCCGCGTGCGCCCGGCGCCATCCGCCATTGGAATGAAAGCTGGTATCCGGTGCGCGACGAGCGCGGCGAGATCATCGGTTTTGGCGGGGTCGTGGAGGAGATCACTGCGCGCAAGCAAGCCCAGGCGGCGCTGCAGCTTTCGAACGACCGATTCGAGCTCGCCGTCAAGGTCTCGACAGCGGTGCTTTGGCAGCAGGACCTGGACTTGCGCTTCACTTGGCTGCACAACCGGGCGCCCGGTATCAATGGCTCGGATGCCGCGGGCAAACGGGACGCGGACTTTTTGGAGCGCGCCGAGGACGTGGCCGTGATCGAGGGCCTGAAACGCGAAGTGCTGCGCAGCGGCGTCGGCATGCGGCAGGAGTTCTCCGCTCAAATTCAAGGCGTGGTTCACTGTTTTGAGTTGCTGATGGAACCCTTGCGCGATGCCGCCGGCCGCATCACCGGCCTCACCGGCGCGGCCATTGACATTACCGAGCGCAAGCGCGCACAGGCGGCGCAGCGCGAAACCGATCGGTACTACCGGGCTCTGGCCGAAGCCAGTTTCGAGGTCCCCTATCGGATGTCGGCCGACTGGTCGACGATGCTGCCGCTGGAAGGAGGCGGGTTGGTTGCCAGTTCCGACCGCCCACTCGCCAACTGGGCATGGCTGGATCAGAACCTTCCGCGCGACGAGCATGCCCGGGTTCGGCTGGCGATCAGCGACGCGATTGCCCGCAAGGCGCTTTTCGAGCTGGAGCATCGCGTCCTGCGTCCCAACGGGTCCACCGGTTGGACGCGATCGCGGGCGGTGCCCGTATTCGACGAGAACGAAGTTCTGGTCGCATGGTTTGGCGCGGCCAGTGACATCACCGAACGCAAACGCATCGAGCTGAATCTGATCGAGGCCATTGCCGTCGCGGAAAAGGCCAACCGGGCCAAGTCGGAATTTCTGTCCAGCATGAGCCATGAATTGCGCACGCCGCTGCATGCGATCCTTGGCTTCGCTCAAATGATGGAATCCGGGGTTCCGGGGCCAACACCCGCCCAGAGGCAAGACCTCGAACAGATCATCAAGGGTGGCTGGTACCTGCAGGATCTCATCAGCGAGCTTCTCGATCTGGCGCAGATAGAGGCGGGCAATTTGTCCCTGACGCAAGAGCCCGTCTCGCTTGCTGAAGTTTTGCTCGACTGCCAGGCCATGATGGAGCCGCAGGCATATAAGCGCGGAATCGGCATGACATTTACTTCGTTCGATCTGCCTGGCTATGTGCGCGCTGACCGCACCCGGCTCAAACAGGTCGTGATCAATCTCCTGTCCAACGCCATCAAGTACAACAAGGCGCAAGGCGCGGTTACCGTGGGGTGTGCGTTGAGTTCGCCAGATGCCATTCGCGTCAGCGTCCGGGACACGGGTGAGGGGCTGGCGCCGGAGGATCTCGCGCAGTTGTTCCAACCCTTCAACCGACTCGGCAAGGTGTCTGGTGCGGAGGAAGGGACGGGAATCGGCTTGGCGCTGAGCCGGCACCTCATCGAATTGATGGGTGGAGCCATGGGCGCGGATAGCGCGGTCGGGGTGGGAAGCGTCTTTTGGTTTGAATTGAAGTGGACACCTGCATCGCAAGCGGTGCGTCATGATGGAGATCTCTCCACAAGGGTCGACAGCCCGCAACCACGAAGTGCACCATGATCACTCTGTATGACTGCGCCACCGCACCCAGCCCGCGCCGTGCCCGCATCTTTCTGGCCGAAAAGCAGGTCGCCCATGCCACGATCAACGTCGACCTGGCGCGCGGCGAACAGCTGGGGCAGGCCTACCGAACCGTCAACCCACAATGCACCGTGCCCGCGTTGAAACTGGAGGACGGCTTGCTGCTGACCGACAACGCAGCCATCGCCGCCTACGCCGAAGCCCGCTGGCCCGAGCCGCCCTTGATGGGCCACACACCGGTAGAAAAAGCCCGCATCGCCAGCCTGAACTGGCGCATGGAATTTGAAGGTTTGATGGCGGTGGCCGAGGCCTTGCGCAACAGCTCGCCGGCGATGGTCGGCCGGGCTTTGCCGGGGCCCAACGACTACCCGCAGATTGCCGAACTGGCCCAGCGCGGCCTGGCCCGTTTGCAGCAGTTTCTGCTCGACCTGGACCGCGAGTTGAGCGGCCGCGACACGCTGGACGTCAGCGGCTTCAGCGTGGCTGACATCACCGCCGTGGTGGCGGTCGACTTTGCCCGCGTGGTGCGGGTCAAGCCCGGTGAGCAGCACCCCAACCTGCAACGCTGGCGCGCGGCCATGGCGCTGCGCCCTTCGATGGGCTTGTAGGCCCCAGGTTCCCAGGGGCCAGCGCGCGCTTCAATTCCGAAAGCGGTCCTGAAAGCAGTCCTGAAAGCGGGGGCTGCGCTTTTCCAGGTTGGCGCGCACCGCCTCTTGTTGGTTGCGGCTGCCGATCAGCGCGGTTTGTTCGTCCGATTCGGCTTGCAACAACGCCGCAGCCGCTGTTTTGCCAACCCCGCCGACCACGCCCACCACGCCCACCGTCTGGTTGAGCAGGCGCTTGGCGGCACGCACCGCGTGCGGGTTCTGCAGGGCCACGGCCTGCGCCAGCGCCCGGGCTGTGGCCAGAGGATCGTCGCAAGTGCGCGTGGCCAGGCCCAAAGCCACGGCTTCTTCGGCTGGCACCACGCGGCCGCTGTAGACCAGCTCGCGCAGCACGTCGTCACGGACCAAACCGCGCGTCAGCACCATGGCCGCCATGTCAGGAACGATGCCCCCACTTGATTTCCATCACCGACAGGCGGGTGGCTGGGGCCAACAAGCGCACATCGGCCCCCAAGGCCACCTGCAGGCCGCCGCCGAAAACCACGCCGTGCAGCGCAGCAAAAACCGGCACCGGCAATTCACGCCAGCCCAGCGCCACGTGTTGTGGCCGGTTGGCTGCACCATGGGTGCGCGGGCCCAGGTCCAGCGTCATGCCCGCTGCTGCACGTCGGCCACACCTTGGGCGTCCATGGCCCATCGAATTCGCTGTTCCATCTGAACCTCTTTCAGTGGGCGCCAGGCTGGCGACGCAAGGTCGGCAAGCCCACACCGCTGGCGTCAAAACCGCCATCCACCGCCAGCACTTGGCCGTTGATGAAACTGGCCGCCGGGCTGCACAAGAAACCAACGCCCTGGGCGATTTCCTCGGGCGTTCCATAACGGTTGAGTGGAATGGCGTCGTAATAGTCGGAGCGAATCGCCACGCTGTGCACCAGCTTGGACATCTCGGTGTCCACCGGCCCCGGGGCGATGCAGTTGACCCGAATGCCCGCGTTGCCCAGCTCGACGGCTTGCTGCTTGGTCAGGTGGATCAGCGCGCCTTTGCTGGTGCCATAAGCCACCCGCAAGGTGCTGGCGCGCAACCCCGAGATCGACGCGATGTTGACCACCGCCCCTCCGCCACCGCGCAGCATGATGGGTGCGGCCGCTTGGGTGCACAGGAAGGCGCCGTCCAGGTTGGTGCCCAGCACATGGCGCCATTCTTCGAAGCTGGTCTCCAGGATGGGCTTGAAAACCGCCACCCCGGCGTTGTTGACCAGCGCATCGATGCGGCCAAAACGCTGGTCCACCGCCTGCATGGCGGCGTGGACCTGTTCCGGCCGCGAGACATCGCCATGCAGCGCCAGCACCCGTTCGGGCAGGGCCAGCTCGCCATGGGTGCGGGCCAGAGTCTGAGCGTCGATGTCGATCAGGGCCACGCAGTGGCCCTGATCCAGGAACCAGCGCGCCACCGCCAGGCCGATGCCGCGTGCGCCGCCCGTCACAACGGCCACCGGGCTTGCGGAAGAGGTTTGGGTCAACTCAGGCTCCTTGGGATGCAGGTTCAGGCGCGCATTCTGGCCCGCGCTGGCCCTCTTTTGCCGCTGCCAGCACCACCGACCCAGCCCGCCCGGCCTGTCTGCCCGACCCAGCCAGCCCGTCCTGGTGGAAAATCAGCGCATGGAAACCCCTGGCAACCTCTTTTGCGTGGCCGCGCCCAGCGGCACCGGTAAATCCAGCCTGGTCAAGGCGCTGCTGGAACTGGACTCGCGCCTGACCGTTTCGGTGTCGCACACCACGCGTCAGCCGCGCGGTCAAGAGCACGACGGGCGCGAATACCACTTCATCGACGAAACCGCCTTCCGCGAAAAGATCGATCGCGGCGACTTCTTTGAGTGGGCCCAGGTGCACAGCAACCTGTACGGCACCAGCCGCAAGGCCATCGAAGAACGGTTGTCCAAGGGCGAGGACATCGTGCTGGAAATCGACTGGCAAGGCGCCCTGCAGATCAAAAATCTGTTCACCCATGCGGTGCTGATCTTCATCCTGCCACCCAGCTGGGAAGAGCTGTCGCAGCGCCTGAATCGGCGCGGCGAAGACCCCGCTGACGTCATCGCCACGCGGCTGGCCAATGCGCGCACCGAGGTCGCCCAGGCTCGGCACTTCGACTTTGTTATCATCAACAGCTTGTTTGAAACGGCGCTTTTCGACCTGAAGACGGTTGTTCACAGCCAGCGCCTCAAGTACGCCGCCCAGTTGCGCAACCGCTCGCAGGTTTTTGCAGCGCTGGGTTTGGTCTGACACCGCACCGCACCTGAAAGCACCCATGGCCCGCATCACCGTTGAAGATTGCCTGGAAAAAATCCCCAACCGCTTCCAGCTGGTGCTGGCCGCGACCTACCGCGCGCGCATGCTGAGCCAGGGTCACGCGCCCAAGATTGAAACCAAGAACAAGCCCGGGGTGACCGCGCTGCGCGAGATCGCCGCCGGTGAAATTGGCCTGGAGATGCTGCGCAAGGTGCCGATCTAAACCCAGACTCCGGTCCTGCGCTTCGCCGCCTTCACGGGCGCCACGCTCAAGCGGCGAGGCGCCCGTTTTGCTGGTGGCTGCGCTGCGGTTGGGGGCCCGGTGACCCACCCTTGGCCCTTCCACCCAATCCGCTGAAAAAAGCAGGCTAAATTCGGGGCATGGGATTTCGCTCTCTGGCCGCCGAATTGCTGCCTGCAGCCTTGCAAGGCTTGCAGCGCGCCACCTTGTTGCCGCCCGACACGGGGCCTGCCACCGAAGCCACCAGCTTTGCTGCGCTGACCGACAAACTGGCCTACCTGTCCAAGGCCGATCTGAAACAGGTGCGCGAGGCTTACAAGTTTGCCGACGAAGCCCATCTGGGTCAGTTTCGCGCCAGCGGCCAGCCCTACATCACCCATCCCATCGCAGTCGCCGGTCTGTGCGCCGACTGGAAGCTCGACGCGCAGGCCATCATGGCCGCGCTGATGCACGACACCATCGAAGACCAGGGTGTCACCAAGCCCGAGCTGATCGAAAAGTTTGGCGCCCCGACAGCCGACTTGGTCGACGGCCTGACCAAGCTCGACAAACTGCAGTTCAACACCCGCGAAGAAAGCCAGGCCGAGAGCTTTCGCAAAATGCTGCTGGCCATGGCGCGCGACGTGCGTGTCATCTTGATCAAGCTGGCCGACCGCTTGCACAACATGCGCACCATGCAGGCCATGGCGCCCAACAAGCGCCAGCGCATCGCCCGCGAAACGCTCGACATCTACGCCCCCATCGCGCACCGCCTGGGCCTGAACCAGATGTACCGCGAGCTGCAAGAACTGTGCTTCGAGCTGCTCTATCCGTGGCGTCACGCAGCCCTGGCCAAGGCCGTCAAGCGGGCGCGCGGCAACCGCCGGGACATCGTAGAACGGGTGCAAAAAGAAGTCGAGAAGTCGTTCAGCAGCCACAAGATCAAGGTGCAGGTCAGTGGCCGCGAAAAAACCGTCTACAGCATCTACCGCAAGATGCGCGAAAAGCACTCTGGCTTTGCCCAGGTCAGCGACATCTTCGGTTTCCGCATCGTGGTGCCTTCACTGACCGAGTGTTATGTTGCGCTGGGCGTCCTGCACCAGCTCTACAAACCGGTACCGGGCCGCTTCAAGGACTACATCGCGATCCCCAAGGCCAACGGCTACCAGAGCCTGCACACCACGCTGGTCAGCCCGCTGGGCACCGCCATCGAGTTTCAGATGCGCACCGACACCATGCACGCGGTGGCCGAAGCCGGTGTCGCGGCGCACTGGCTTTACAAGGTGGGTGACAAGGACGGCAAGAAGGGTGCAGGCCCCGACACCCAGCGGCTGTCGTCGATGTGGCTGCAAAGCTTGCTGGACATTCAAGATGAAACCCGCGACGCGGCCGAATTTCTGGAGCACGTCAAGGTTGACCTCTACCCCGACGCGGTCTACGTTTTCACGCCGCGCAGCAAGATCCTGGCCCTGCCACGCGGCGCCACACCGGTGGACTTTGCTTACGCCATTCACTCCGACGTGGGTGACCGCATGGTGGCGGCGCGAGTCAATGGCGAAGCCACCGCCTTGCGCACCGCACTCAAGAGCGGCGACGTGGTCGAGATCATCACCGCGCCCGGTGCCCGCCCCAACCCGGGCTGGCTGAGCCTGGTGCGCACCGGGCGCGCGCGCAGCAAGATTCGCCACTACCTGAAGACCATGGAGACCGAAGAGTCGCGGGCGCTGGGCGAGAAGATGTTGGCCCAGGCACTGCGGGCCGAAGGTTTGCAGATGCCTTCGCTGGAGCCCACCGACACCGGTGCAACGGCGCTGTGGCAGTTGTTGACACGCTGGAGCGGCAACCGCAACCGCGGCGAACTGCTGGTCGACATTGGCCTGGGGCGAAAGATTGCGGTCATCGTCGCCAAGCGCTTGTCGCAACTGATGCTGGAAAAGGGCATCAAGCCCGACGCAGTGACGTTGACGATGGGGCGCTACGCCCCGGACGATGGCTTTCCCGCGCAGGGCGTGGTGTTTGTCGACGGCAGTGTTGGCAATTCCATTCAACTGGCGCCGTGCTGCCGCCCCATCCCCGGCGACGCCATCGTCGGCTACCTGGGCCGCGGAGAAGGCCTGCTGGTGCACACCGCCGACTGCAGCACGGGCAAGCGGCTGTTTGAACGCGACAGCGAACGCTGGATACACGTGGAGTGGGCCGAAGACCAAGACCTCTCACGGGCCTTTGACACCAGCCTGCATGTGCTGGTGAAAAACGGCAAAGGTGTGCTCGCTCAGGTGGCCTCCGGCATCAGCAGCGCCGAAGCCGACATCGTGCACCTGGACATGGATCCGGAACACACCGACGAAACCATCGAACTGCGCCTGCAGATCAGCGTGCGAGACCGGGTGCACTTTGCCGACGTGCTGCGCACCTTGCGGCGATCGCCGGTGGTGCTCAAGCTGTCGCGCTACAAGTTTTCCTGAACGCCGGGCGTCGGGTACCGCACCGTTACCACTTCAAGGCGCTCGGTCCCGCCTGGCGTGGTCAAGGTCACTTCATCGCCTTCACGGGCCTTGATCAAGGCCCTTGCCACCGGTGACACCCAGCTCACATCGCCGGCCAGGTTGTCGGCCTCGTCGACGCCCATGATGCGCACCGTGCGCTGCAGGCCAGCCGCGTTGGCGTAGGTGACGGTGGCGCCAAAAAACACCTGGTCACTGCCGTGGTGCACGCTGGGGTCGGCCACCTCGGCAATGTCCAGGCGCTTGGTCAGGAAACGGATCCGGCGATCGATTTCGCGCAGACGCTTCTTGCCATACAGGTAGTCGCCGTTTTCGCTGCGGTCGCCGTTCTTGGCCGCCCAGGACACGATCTCAACGATCTTGGGCCGTTCATCGTCCAGCAGCGTAAGCAGCTCCTGGCGCAGGCGCTGGTAGCCCTGGGGGGTGAGGTAGTTGCGCGCGCCCGGGGGCAACGGTGGCAAGCCGGGTGCGCCGTCTTCGTCGTCAGCGTCGGCGTCCTCGGGCTCCTTGACGAAGGCTTTGTTCATGGCTGACCCAGCCGGCTTTCAGCGCAGGGTTTCAAACTTCATCACCGCCGCACCGTACTCATCGGCGCAGGGCGCGGCGCTGGCCAGGCACTGAATTTCGCCACCCAGCACAGATCCGGTGCCCTTGAACCTGGCCATCAGTGCGGTGGCCTCGTCGCCGCTGGCCAAGACTTTCACGGGGCCTTCGGTTTTGGGGTTAAGCGCATCAAAAAGGCGCGGTTGAGCCGACACGATGACGATCATCTGACCCGGCCCCACCGGTTCGCTGGCGGTCAGGGAAAAACCGTCATTGGTGGGAAAGCTCCAGGTCTGGCCTTTGCGCACCTTGACCGACTTGGAACTGGCGTTGGGTACCAGCAGCGCCAGCGAGCCGTCTGCACTGAGGCCCACCACGTGCACGTAGCCGTCGCGCTCGGACGTGACCTTGAAGCGAACCTGTTCCTGACGCGAAATGCGCAGCTTCTCCGACTGGGCCGTGGCGGTGACGCCAAAGCCAGCGGTCTGCCCCTGCAGGATGCGGGCGAACTCGCGTTCGGGTTCAAACCGAGCCGGCAGCTGAGCTGCCGCCACGACCGGCGTGTTGCTCACCTGGGGCGCAGTTGCGGTGGCCACCGCTGCCGGTGTGGCGACCGGGGCGGCAGCAGGGACCGCAGCCGGAGCAGTCGGCACCCCAGCGGACGCCGGCGCAGGCGCGGTTGACCCACCGCTGCTCAACTTCCAGCCGGCAAAGCCCAAGGCACCCAGCAGCACCACCCCAGCGCCAATCAGGGCCACGGGTGCAGATTTGGCCTTGTCCGTTGTGGGCGCGGCCAGCATGGGTGACACCGCCGCTGGCACTGCCGACGAAGGCCTGGGGTTGGCCGGCGGGGGGGCAAGCACGGTGGCTTGCATGTCGCTGAACAACAGCGTCGGTGCCGTGGCCGAAGGCGGTGCACTCCGGGTCACCGGCATCACCGTGTTGACGGACAGCACCACGCTGTCCAGATCGAGCTCTTGCCGCAATTGGCCGATGGTCTGGGTGCGGGTTTCTGGCCGCACGATCAGGGCCCGGTCGATGGCCGCCAGAAAAGGCTCGCTGTAGCGCCCCGCCGCCACCTTGGTCAGCGGTTGGTAGGTGTCGTTGAGCAGGCGTCCGACCGAAGGCGGTGGCGTGCGCCCGGTGATCGCGCAATGCACCACGGCGGCCAGCGCGTAGACATCGGTCCACGGGCCCTGCTTCATGCTGGGAATCTCGGCGTACTGTTCGACGGGGGCGTAGCCAGGCTTCAGGATCACCGTCAAGGCCTGTGTCATGTCGCCAATGACCCGGCGCGCAGCGCCAAAGTCCAGCAGCAGCCAGCGCCCATTGGGCAGTTGCATCACGTTGTCGGGCGCAATGTCACGGTGGAAGCACTGCTCGGCGTGGATCACCAAGAGCGCCTCAGTCAACGGCGCCAGCACCGAGCGCAGCCAAGCTTCGTCCGGCGCATGAGGCTGGGAACGCAGGATGTCGCGCAGCGTCTTGCCTTCGAGGAAGGGCATGGCCATGTAGGCGGTGCCGTTGGCTTCCCAGAAACGGTAAACCTTGACCAATGACGGGTGGTCAAAGCTGGCCAGCAGGCGCGCTTCGTTGATGAAGCTCTTCAGTCCCGCGTCAAAGGTCTCGCGGTAGCGTTCGCTCTTGACGCTGACGTGGCTTTCCCCGCTGCGCTGCGCCAACGAACTGGGCATGTATTCCTTGAGCGCGACGCGGCGTTGCAGCGAGTGGTCGTGGGCCAGGTAAACCACCCCAAACCCACCCTCCCCCACCAACCTGGTGAGTTCGAATTCCGCCAGCCGAGTGCCCACCGGCAGGCCATTGCCCATGTCGACCACGGGCGCCTTCACCTTGGTGGGCGGCACGGGCGCATGGACTTGAGTTTTATCAAAGGAAGGCGCTGGGTCCCGAGCTCCAGGCGGCTGGATCTGGGTGCGATCGCTGTCGGGCTCGTCGGGTGTCATGACCGGGCAGTGCAATTCCGTGAAGGCCTGCATTGTCGCAGCGGCGGCGACGGTCGGCGCACCCTCTGATGGGGCAATGTTGCAGGAGCCCCATGCATGGGCCCCATGCACGGGCCCCGTCGCTAACTGTCGCTAAGGCAGTTTGTGCAGGTCGGCCAGCAACTTGGCGCGCACGGGTTCGGGCGCGGCTTCCGCCAAGATCGAATAGAAGGCCTCGCGCTGGCGGGTGCGCTCTGCAGCGCGTTTGATCACCACGCGTGCTATCGGCCCCAAGTGCAAAGACAACAGGCGCAAGGCTTGGTCCATCAGAGCTTCGTTGACCGGCAGCGTCGCGCCAGCGAAAGTGCCGCCCAAGGGTGCCTGCGAACCCACGCCCGTTCCCTTTGAGCCGGTTCCGGCGGAGCCACCGGTGCCGGTACCGCCGCGCGAACCTTGGCCCAAGAAGGCTTCGCGGGCGACCGCGCTGGTGATTTGCTCGGCCAGCCTGGCCTGCAAGGAAACCAGGTCTTGGCATTCTTTGGCAGCACGGCGAACCATCACGCCGGCCATGGGGCCGACATGGCGAGCCAGCGAAGATTCAACCTTGGCCAGCACGGCGGGGTCCCAGTGCGTCAAGGGTGCGTTGTCCGTGTGGGGCGCAGCGCTGATGCGCTCGGTGGGCGCATAGTCGGTGGGCATCGGCAACGCAAACACCGAGTCACGTGACACCGACCCGGGCGCGGCCCGGCCAAATGCGGCCGCCACGGCGTCGCGAAACGCACTGGCGTTGGCAAAACGCTGGGCTGGGTCTTTGGCCAGGGCGGTGGCCACCACCTTGTCAAACAGGCTGCCATGGGGCGCGCCTTCCAGGGTGGACGGCGGTGCCGGTACCTCGTTGACCACCTTGTACATCAGCGCCTCGTGCGGCCCGACAAAAGGCGCACGGCCGGCCAGCAATTGATACAGCACCACACCAGCGCTGTAGACATCCACCCGGTGGTCGATGGCATGACCCATGAACTGCTCGGGCGCCATGTACATGGGCGTGCCCAGCACGCTGTTGGCCATGGTCAAGGCCGTGGTGTCGGTGCGCGCAATACCAAAGTCGGCAATCTTGATGTGCCCCGACTTGGTCATGATCACGTTGGACGGCTTGATGTCCCGGTGCCAGACACCATGTTCGTGGGCGTGGGCCAAAGCCTCCAGCAACTGCGTGGCCAGGCTGGCCACGTCCGGTTCGCTGAACTTGACCCGCTGCGCCAGGTAGTGCGACAGCGTGTGCCCCTCGACAAATTCCATCGCGATGTAGGCCACCCGCCCGTCGTCACCAAAGTCGTAGACGCCGACGATGCCCGGGTGCAGCAGCCGCCCCGCCGCCTGCGCTTCGTTGCGAAAGCGGGCTGCTGTTTGGGCCGCGCCCTGCGGGCTGTCACCGCCCTGTTTGCGAATCGTCTTCAGCGCCACGACGCGGCGAATGTCGGGATCAAAGCCGCGATAGACGACGCCCATGGCGCCCTCACCGAGCACGCCGGTGATCTGGTACTTGCCAAGTCGATCGGGGTGGTTCACGGTCGTGCGCTGCCTGGGCTCAGCTTTCCAACATCTTCATGGCCTGAACCACGCTGGCCCGCATGCGGGCAAAGGACTGGGCGAGCACGCCGATCTCGTCCTTGCTGGTGGTCTGGAAATCGGGCGCGTCCATGTCACCCTGGCTGACCCGATCAGCCAGAGCAGACAGGCGAGTCACGGGGCGCACTACCACCAGCCAGATCATCACATTCAGCACGATGCCCACCACCAAAAACACCGCCACCAACGACCCCACAAAAAGCTTGAAGTTCTGGTCAGCGCGTTGCAAGGGCAGCGCCATGGGAACCGACACCACCTGGGCACCGATGACCTCATTGAGTTGCCAGCCAAAACCATTGGCCGGGCCGTACTTGTCAACCATGGTCTTGGGCGCCGCCTCCACCGAACTGTGGCACTGCAGACAAGCCGGGTTGGTGATGCGCAGCGGCCGGCTGATGTAGAGCGACTTGCCGGTGGGCGTGTCGCGTTCGCCGACAAATTCTTTCAGCTCGGCATTGCCACGAAAAGCGTTGACGATGTCGACCTCCCAGCCCACCGCCCGGTCACGCGGGTTGGTCGGGTTCAGCGTGGCTTCCTTGTAGGCGTAATCAGGGTACTTCTTCTGCAGCGTGCTGAGCACTTCGACGGCTGAATAGCTGGGAATCGCCTGCGGCAGAAACTCGTATTTCATCTGCGTTTCCAGCAGCTTGGTGATCTGCCCGGAGGTGTAGCCGCGCACCGACGTTGCACTCTCCATCAGCAGGCGGCCCGTGGACAGCACCTCTTGCCGAGCCTGATCTTGCAGCAGACCCCGGCTGATCCAGCCGGACACCGCCACGCCCAAGGCCATGACCAGGATGAAGATGAGGTTGAATTTGGCGAGCAGCTTCATC
>JAYVSX010000256.1:0-20900 GCA_043774975.1 Rubrivivax sp. | reverse complement strand
CCCATGGACCCGCGACTGCTGCGCTACTACAACGAAGAACTGCGCCACCTGCGCGAGATGGGTGCTGAATTCGCCCAGTCGTTCCCCAAGATTGCTGCTCGGCTGGGCATGGAAGGCCTGGAGGTCACAGACCCCTATGTCGAGCGGCTGCTGGAGGGCTTCGCCTTTTTGGCGGGCCGGGTGCAGATGCGTCTGGACGCCGAGTTCCCGCGCTTCACGCAACGACTGCTGGAAATTGTTTACCCGCAGTTTTTGGCCCCGACGCCCTCGATGCTGATGGCCCGTGTGACACCCGAGCTGGGCGATCCTTCTTTGGCTGGCGGCGTGGTGCTGCCGCGTGGCAGCACGCTGGTCAGCCGCGCGGGCAAGGCTGGCGCCACCACTTGTGAGTTCCGCACCGCCAACGACTTGGCCATGTGGCCCATCGAGCTGACCCAACTGGAGTACTTCACCCACGCCGCCGACGTGCCAGTGGCGGCCTTGCCCCAGTGGCGCAAGTACCGTGCGGGTTTGCGCTTGCGATTGCGGGCCACGGCCGACCTGGACTTTGCCAAGATTCAGCTGCAGGACCTGCGCGTGCACCTCACGGGGGTGGACGACATTGCCTACCGCCTGCATGAGTTGATCGGCGGCCATACGTTGGGGGTGGTGGTGCAAGCCCTGCCGCGTGGCAACGGCCGCATCGTGGCGCTGGACGGTGACTGCGTCGAACCCGTGGGCTATGACGACGATGAAGCGCTTCTGCCGCAGAGCTTGCGTGGCTTTGAAGGCTACCGGTTGCTGCAAGAGTACTTCGCCTTTCCGCAGCGCTTCCTGTTCTTTGACCTGCAGGGCATTGGCCCCGCACTGCGCCAGATCGGTGGCCGCGAACTGGAAGTGGTGATCCTCTTCACCCAACCTGACCCTGCGCTGCAGCAGGCGGTCGACGTTCAGTGCATGGCCTTGCATTGCGTGCCCGCCATCAACCTGCTGGAGCGGCGCTGCGACCGCATCCATGTCGGCAGCGACACCCACGACCACCAAGTGGTGCCAGATCGAACCCGGCCACAAGACTTCGAAGTGCACTCGCTGTTGGACGTGCAGGGCTATGGCGTCGGTGTGGACAGCGAGTGGCGCTTTCTGCCGTTTTACAGCGCCTTCCACACCGAAGAACGCGATCACCAAGCCTACTATTCGGTGCAGCGCGAACCGCGCCTGATGTCCACCGTACAGCAGCGTGACGGGCCGCGTTCGTCCTACTTGGGGACAGAGGTTTTTCTGTCGGTGGTTGACGGCCACGAGGCACCGTTTTCGCAGGACCTGCGCCAGATCGCCGTGCGTGCGCTGTGCACCAATCGAGACCTGCCCATTCTGATGCCGGTGGGCCAAAGCGGCGGTGACCTGACCCTGGGCACCCCGGCGCCGGTGCGTGACATCACCGTCATCAAAGGACCGTCGCGCCCGCTGTCGGCGCTGCGCGAAGGCAACGTGGCCTGGAAGCTGATCAACCAGCTGTCGCTCAACCACCTTTCGCTCCTGGACACCAACGACGAACAAGGCGCCGCAGCGCTGCGCCAGATTCTTCGCCTGTACGCGCCCACGGGCGACGCTGCGGCGCAGCGGCAGATCGACGGTCTGCGCTCGGTGAAGATGAAGTCGGTGGTGCGCCGCCTGCCACGCGCAGGCCCCATCACCTTTGGCCGGGGTGTGGCCATCGACGTCGAGGTGGACGACCTGGCATTTGAGGGCGGCAGTGCCTATTTGTTGGGTACGGTACTGGAGCGCTTTGTGGCACGCCATGTGTCCATCAACGGCTTCACGACCCTGCGCCTGACTTCGCCAGTGCGAGGTGACATCTTGCTCGGGCCGCCGCGCTGTGGCGCCCGCCCCATGCTGTGACCCTGCCATGACGCGGACCGACCCTCTGCTCGCCTTGGCCCAGGCTCCGCACCGTTGGGACTTCTTCCACGCCCTTCGTTGCATCGAAGCCCATCACGCCGACAAACCACGGCTGGGCACTGCGCGGCGTCCGGCCGACGAGCCCCTGCGCCTGGGTCAGGCGGCCGACCTGTCGTTTGCGGCAGCCAGCATTTCGGCGGTGAACCTGCAAGATCGCATGGGCAAACCGCGTGTGGAGGTGCGTTTTTTCGGTCTCTTTGGCCCCAACGGACCGCTGCCGCTGCACCTGACGGCCTATGCGCGCGAGCGCCAGATGCACAAGGGCGACGAGACCTTGCTGCGCTTTGCCGACATGTTCCACCACCGAATGCTGCTGCTGTTTTACCGGGCCTGGGCCCAGGCACAGCCTACGGTCAGCATGGACCGCCCAGAGCAAGACCGCTTTGCCGACTTTGTGGGCTCGATGATGGGCGTCGGCGGCCCCGAGTGGCAGGGCCGCGATGCCGCCCCACAGCACGCCAAGCTGTTTTTTGCCGGGCTGATGTCGCGCCAAGTGCGCAATGCCGACGGCTTGCAGGCCCTGGTGGCAGGCTACCTGCGGGTGCCCGTGGTGGTGGAGCCCTTTGTCGGCCGTTGGATGCGGCTGTTGCCGGGGGAGCGCACGCGCATCGGCCGACCGGGTGCGTCGCGCCGTGCGGCCACCGCGCAACTGGGTACCAGCGCCGTCCTGGGCGGCGCGGTGTTTGACCGCCAGCACCACTTTCGCCTGCACCTGGGGCCGCTGGACGCGGCGACCCTGGCTTCGCTGCTGCCCAGCGGCAGTGCCCTGCCGGCGCTGAAAGCTTTGGTCGAGCAGTACGTGGGCCAGGAATTTGGTTGGGACTTGCAGTTGGCATTGCAGCCTGCTGAGCGCCCGCGCCTGCGCCTGGGCTCCTACAGCCGTCTGGGCTGGACCACCTGGATGGGCGCACCGCGTGGCGGTCGTGCCCCACATGTCAACCTGAACCCCGAGCTGTCTTCACCAGCTCACTGAAAGGACCCTGCTCATGGCGGAGATCAACCGTGTGGCCCTGTTCGGCAAGCTCAACGGCGCCAGTTACCAGGCCGTTGAAGGGGCCATGGTGTTTTGCAAGTTGCGCGGCAATCCCTACGTGGAGCTGGAGCACTGGCTGTCGCAGATCTTGCAAAGCCCCGACTCCGACTGGCACCGCGTGATCCAGCACTATGGCCTGGACAGCTCGGCACTGGCCAAAGACCTGACGACTTCGCTCGACCGCCTGCCCAGAGGCGCCACGGCCATATCTGACATTGCCGAAAACATCGCCGACAGCATTGAACGTGGCTGGGTCTACGGCTCGCTGCTCTATCGCGACAGCGCGGTGCGCAGTGGCTACGTGCTCTTGGGCATGCTCAAGACCAAGCACTTGCGCAATGCGCTGTTTGCCATCTCACGCCAGTTCGAGAAGATCAAGGTAGACGACTTCAGTGACCGGCTGCAAAAGTTGGTGGCCGGTTCGCCTGAAGATGGGCAAGGCGCCAGTGATGGCTCCGGCAGCGCCGCTGGCGGTGGTGCGCCAGGAGAGGCCAGCGGCGCCATGGCCCCCGCGGGCATGGGCAAACAAGAAGCCTTGAAGAAATTCACGGTTGATCTCACCGAGCAGGCTCGCAACGGCAAGATGGACCCGATCGTGGGCCGCGATGACGAGATTCGCCAAGTGGTGGACATCCTGATGCGGCGGCGCCAGAACAACCCCATCCTGGTTGGCGAGGCCGGCGTTGGCAAGACCGCGGTTGTGGAAGGTTTTGCACAGCGCATCGCGCGTGGTGATGTGCCGCCGTCGCTCAAGGACGTCGAGTTGCGCTCACTCGACGTGGGCCTGCTGCAGGCCGGTGCCAGCATGAAGGGTGAGTTTGAGCAGCGCCTGCGCAGCGTCATCGACGAGGTCCAGGCCAGCCCCAAACCCATCATCCTGTTCATCGACGAAACGCACACGCTGGTGGGTGCGGGGGGTGCCGCCGGCACCGGCGACGCTGCCAACCTGCTCAAACCTGCATTGGCGCGCGGCACGCTGCGCACCATTGGCGCCACCACCTTTGCTGAATACAAGAAGCACATCGAAAAGGACCCGGCGCTGACGCGCCGTTTCCAGACCGTGCAGGTGGACGAGCCCGACGAGCCCAAGGCCATCCTGATGATGCGCGGTGTGGCCAGCACGATGGAAAAGCACCATCAGGTGCAGATCCTGGACGAAGCGCTGGAAGCGGCCGTCAAGCTCAGCCATCGCTACATTCCGGCGCGCCAGCTGCCGGACAAAAGCGTCAGCTTGCTGGACACGGCTTGCGCTCGCGTGGCGGTGAGTCTGCACGCCACACCGGCCGAGGTGGACGACTGTCGCAAGCGCATCGAAGCGCTGGAGACCGAGCTGGGCATCATCGGCCGCGAAAGGGCCATCGGTGTTGACGTGGGCAAGCGTGAAGCCAATGCCGACGAGTCGCTGGCCGCGGAACGCAGCCGCCTGGGCGCATTGGACGCGCGCTGGGCCGCCGAGAAGGCGCTGGTCGATCAGCTGCTGGCGCTGCGCGCCAAACTGCGTGCTGGTGTCAAGCCGGTTGAAGGCACGGGCAGCAACCTTGAGGCCGCAGCAGCGGATGTTGCCGCTGCCCAAGGGCTGGCCGCAGGCGAACAAGAAACGCAACGCTTGGCGGATCTGGCGCAGCTTAAGTCGGTGCAAGCCGAACTGTCTGATTTGCAAGGCGAGACCCCGCTGATCCTGCCCACGGTGGACTACCAGGCCGTTGCCGCCGTCGTGGGCGACTGGACGGGCATCCCGGTGGGCCGCATGGCCCGCAACGAGATAGAAACCATCTTGAAAGTGGCCGATGCGCTGGCCCAGCGAGTGATTGGGCAAGACCATGCCATGGAGATGATCGCCAAGCGCATCCAGACCAGCCGCGCGGGACTGGACAACCCGAACAAGCCGATTGGCGTGTTCATGCTGGCGGGCACCAGCGGTGTGGGCAAGACCGAAACCGCGCTGGCGCTGGCCGAGGCCCTGTATGGCGGCGAGCAGAACATGATCACCGTCAACATGAGCGAATACCAAGAGGCGCACACCGTCAGCACGCTCAAGGGCGCGCCCCCGGGTTATGTGGGCTACGGCGAGGGCGGCGTGCTCACAGAAGCCGTGCGTCGCAAACCGTACAGCGTGGTGCTGCTGGACGAAGTCGAAAAAGCCCACCCCGACGTGCATGAGATGTTCTTCCAGGTCTTTGACAAAGGGTTCATGGAAGACGGCGAAGGCCGTTTCATCGACTTCAAGAACACCTTGATCCTGCTGACCACCAATGCGGGCACCGATCTCATTGCCGGCCTGTGCAAGGACCCCGAGTTGATGCCCGACCCAGAGGGCATGGCCGAGGCGCTGCGCGAGCCGCTGCTGAAAATTTTCCCGCCGGCCTTGTTGGGCCGACTGGTGGCGATTCCGTACTACCCGCTTTCAGACCAGATGCTGGGCAAGATCGTGCGGCTGCAGCTCAACCGCATCAAGAAGCGGGTGGAGGCGCGCTACAAGATTCCGTTTGAGTACGGCGACGAGGTGGTCAAACTGGTGGTCAGCCGCTGTACCGAAAGCGAGTCGGGCGGGCGCATGATCGATGCCATATTGACCAACACCATGCTGCCCGATGTATCGCGCGAATTCCTGCAGCGCATGCTGGCTGGCACCCCGATCGAAAAAGTCAAAGTCGGTGTTCAAGAGGGTGAATTCAGCTACCAGTTTTGAACGCCATCTGCGTCCCAGATGGCCACTGGCCCGCGCGACCCAATCACGAATGTGCCGGCGCGCGGATATCTAGACAAACAAGTACCCAACCCATGGAACGGTGACTCATCATGATGAATAACTTCTTGGCCGACTACCAGAACGTCCTGCTTCGCCACGTCATCATCCCTGGAAGCCACGATGCGGGCTTGGCTGCCGATTCCTACGGCAGCCTGGGGCTCGGAGCGCCCAAGTCCAAGACCGTGACTCAGAGCGCAGGCGTTGGCCAACAGGCTGTTTACGGTTCGCGTTTTTTCGATGTGCGAATCATCAAGTCGGGCGGGCAGTTGAAGGCCTATCACAGCCCAGGCGACACACGAAAGGTCGGCGGGGTGGGGCAGGCTTTCGAGAGCATCCTCAATGAACTTCGGGACTTTGTCGCCCGCAATCAGACCGAGTTCGTGATCATCCGGCTTTCGCACCTGCAGGACACCTCCGAGGTGTTTTCACTCTTGATGCAGTGGATGGTGCAAGCCCCGAACAACGGCATCGGCACCAACGGCGACCTGGTCTACAAGGGCAGCGGAAACTTGGCAACCAAGTTTGTCAGCGAACTGGCCGGCCGCATGATCTTCCTGATCGAAGGGAAAAAAATGGCGATAGAGAATTTTCACAGCAAGGCCCAGATCAAAGACGGCCCCAAGCCCATGTGGATCCCTGGCCAGGCTGATGGCTTTCACACCCTCTATCAAAACAAGGAAGGCAAGGCGCTGCCGGATGTCAGCGATGGCCTGTGCATCTGCGGTGAGTTTTCAAGCTCCAACAAGCTGGACCAAATCGTTTCCAAGCAGGCTTCCAACTACAGCGCGCACGACAAACATCGCACCCAGGGCGACGCCAACGCTCATCTCTATTGTTTGTATTGGACGTCCACTGGCGGAAACATCGAGCAGAACACGCAGCAGCTCACGGCCAACTTTCAGCAGGTGCGCGACATGGTGGCCAACATGCAGGGCCCAACGGCGCGGGCCTGCATCGAAAACAACATACCGCTGGTCAACACCAAAGCCTGGTCGACGGCCATCAGCCTGGAAGATCAGGCCCGCAGGCAGTACGCGGTGTTCTCCTGCTCCCTGCCCAACATCATCCTCTACGACTTTGTCAATGAAGACACGAGCAAGGCCATCGTCGGCCTGAATGGCTTGACGCTGTGCAAGACTTGAAGCGTTCCAATGCCCTGCCTGCGGGCCTTGGGGCTGGCCGACATCGCGATGCGCCGGCCCGCCACGGGTACTTCGACAGACCCGGCCAATCTGTGCTCAAGAAAAGTAAGGGCTGACCATGCTGTACATCGTTGACGGAACGGGGCCGCTCTCTGACACAGAGTACGCGGTGAGCATGGCAGGCAGCCATTGCGCTGTGTTGCACCATTTGAACAAGCCCAAGTCCTTCTATTTCCGCGGACCCGATCTATGGAGCGCAATCAAGACGACGGGTGGAGTCGCTGACACGGTGCTCCAGGCGGTGATGCAAGAAGAGTTCCCACCGGCTCTCCTTGCGCCTGGGCAGCGGCAGTCTCCCAAGTCCCCAATTTTTCTGGCTGGCCACAGCCGAGGCGGGGCCGCGGTCGTCAAGGTGGCACAAAAACTTGACGAAAAAGGAATCACGGTCGCGGGGATGTTTCTCTTTGACGCGGTGGACAGGACCGTTTTTCTCGACAGCGTGCAAACCGTCCCCAAGAACGTCTCGTTGTGTTTCCATGTCATGCGCAATGAAGGTGCAGAAGTGGTCATGGGATACGAGACCGACATGCTCTGGAAGAAGTGCATGCAGTGCAAAGGCTTTGCGGAACTTCAGGATGAGCACAGGCGAATCGGCTCCGGCCCTTTCATTCAGTTTTTGCAATTCCGCTGCGCGAGTTCCAGCGCAAAGTGGCCCGAACTCGCGAATGCTGTCCGCGATTGGAAGCAGAAGTCCCAGAACTTTGGGCGGCTGAAGGTGGCGATGCGAAACAGCCTGGGTTTGGCTGGCGCGGCTGATGGCAGCCTGGAAGTGTCTTTGCCGTTTGGCAATTGCGCAACCAAGTTCGATCCTCGTTGCAAGGCGGAAACGACAGAGTTCGCCTGTTCGCATGGCGCCATTGGCGGCACACCATGGACAAACCTCGGCAGCGAAATTGAAGCGATCGACAAGGACGGAGCGAAGCGGGCTTGGACTTGGATGGCGAGCCGATTGATCCAATGTGGTGTTCGGGCTGGCAAGTCGGCCTGACTCGCATTCACTGGCTTGTCACGCCTATGGCACGGGGCCCCATGTCACTGCAGTGGCAACGCTTGCGTCGTTGCGGCGCTGATGACGGCCGCACGCTCCACACGATCCTGGTGAAAGGTGATCGCCACCACCCGCGCATGCGAGTCGGCTGCCGCCGCGCGTTGGGTGGCTTGCAAAGCGTCGCAGGCGAAGCCGTTGCAGATGTCGGCACGGTGCTGACGCGGCATGGCGCAGCCCTGGTCGGATTGGTACAGACAGGATCCGTACACGTGTGACGGGGGCAACATCTCCACATAGGCTTTCACGGCGTCTTGCATCGTGCTCTGTGGATGATGGGCCTGCCAACGCTGGAGCAGCGTCAAGTCGATGAAGGCGCGCCAGCCTGCGCCATGTTCGCAACAGCTGCCTTTGCATTGCGCGCACAGGCGCGCGCCTTGAGGATAGCTGTCGTCGGCCGTCGATGGCGCCAGGGCGCTGGTGTTCAAGATGTAGCCGTCAGCCAACATTGCTTCCAGACAGTCACGATGACCGCTTCGGTCCTCAGCCGTCACCGCCACCATCTGCGGCTCGCAGTGTTTCAGCCAAACCACCTGTGCATGGGGTTCTTGGGCTTGGGCTAGCGTCACAAGGGCTTGTTTGAGCCGGTCGGTGTGCGCAAGCGCGACCCGGTGACGGCAGGGCGAAGCGTCACAGCTGGCTGCGCCGCGAATGCGCGAGAGGGCGCTCAGCGCCGTACCGCAGTGGCAGCAGGTGAAGGTGGAGGTTGAGGAAGCAGTCACCACGCCAGTCAAGTTCCGGCAAGCGCCTGCGTGGGCTGGGCCAGTGACTGCAAGCGAGGCAGTTGTATGGCATGTCGACCTGCATGACTGACCAGTGGCATCAGGCCGGCCTGTAACAGGGCTTGCCACTCCGACTCGCTCAGCCAGCGTTCGGCGCAGGGCAGTTGCTCAGCTTCACCGTCGCGCCGCACGCTCCAGCCTGGCAGGCCATCAACGATGTTTGACCCTGGCGGCTGCACCAATGCCCAGGCGCAAGCAAGCGCCGCAGAACCCCACAGATAACTCTCGTGCGGGCTGGCGCTGTCGGTCTCTTCGAATTCCAGATCCGCTGCTTGCTGGCCACCGCGTCCATAGGGCACGCGCATGAGCAGCCTTGGCGCAGCCAAGCCGAGCCAGGGAGCGACCTCGCTGCGGCGCAGCGCCTGCCAACTGGGAAGGTTCCGTGCAGGTTCTGCAGCGGGCGCGCCTTGAGGTAACAGGGCCGCCACCAACTCGGAGCCGGCGCCTGCCAAGAAAGGGGCGTTGGCGGCCTGAGCCTGGTGCCCCAAGGCAGCCAGCAAGCCCAGGTCCTGGTCGCTGCTGTTGAATGCCAGCAAGGCCAGCAGTGCGGTCCAGTGCCCTGCCGTGCCATCGCCCTTGGCACCCAGCGCCTGTGTGAGGTGCATGGCTGCAGCCTGGCCGCCTGCTTGCAAGACGTCAAACAACAGTTCTTCGCGCGTCACATCCAGCACATGGAGTTCCAGCGATTCGTCCAGCTCCAGGTTCGACAGCAACCAAGCCACTCCGCGCCAAAGGGCTTCCAAGGCCTGCCATTGCGGGTGATGCAAGACTTCGCGCAGTGAGCGCACCAGCACGGCTTCCGTCGCCGCGACAAAGCCGGCCTGTTGAGCCGGTGCTGCGGGTTCGGCATGAGGGGCCACGATTTGGCGGATGAAGGCTTCGATGCCGGCGGCAGGTGTGGTGTCTGGCGTTGCAGCAGCCTGGGGCGATGAAGGCCCCGCGATGGGGCCGCCCAGCAAGTCGGCCAACGAACGGCTTTGCGGCTCCGCCGCCGCCACGCCTGTGCCCATCAACTGGGCTGCGGCCTGCGCAAAGCTGGCCGGGTTTTTCAGCTGCTGGCGCAGCAGATTCAGATGGCGAAGCGGTGCGCTGGCCAGCAACAGGGCGTCCACGTCAAAGTCTTCCATTTCACGGAATACCAGCGCGTGGGTGTCGTTGCCCAGCTTCAGCGTCAGACCAGGAGCCAAGCGCGCCATCACCGAGTCGAGGTTGTCCAGATCGACCCGCTGTGTGCGCCGCTCGGCCAAGGGCGGCCGATCCACGCCAGCCTGGCCACAGAAGTTGCCCAGCAGCAGCAGCCGGCGCACAAGACCGGGCGCACCTGCAGTACCGGCCGGCTTGCCTTGGGGACGCAGTGAAAACAACTCAAACTCCATTCGAGCCGGCATGACATCTCCTTTGACCAGTGGATGCGATGATGCTCCTGCGGCCGCCCGGCCCAAAGCCACAGCTTGCCGCTGCGGGTACTTTGTTGCAGAGTCAGGGGCCCTGTCTGCATCGCCAATCCCCTTCAGGAACCATGAGTACGAACCCACCCCTATCCGCCGGCCTGGCTGAAACCGAAATGGCGCCCAGGCCAGCCGACGTCCTGCTTCAACAGGCCATGCAGTTGCACCGCGAGGGTCGGGTTGAGCAGGCCAGGGGTTTGTATGAGCAGGTACTGGCCCTGGAGCCAGACCACGTGGATGGTCTTCACCTCTTCGGGCTGCTTCACGCCCAAACGGGTGACGATGCACGCGCTGGGCAACTCATTGCCCGTGCCATCGAGCTCAAGCCCTCAGAGCCTATGTTCCACAACAACCTGGGCAACTTGGCCATGGTGGCCGACCGGCTGGACGACGCTGCCCTGCATTACGAGCGGGCTTATGCGCTGGCCCCCGACCGGGTGGACGTGGTCAACAACATTGGCGTTTTGCAGGGACGCAGAGGTGACCTGGAAGCCGCGGAGCAAACGTTTCTCAAGCTGATCGAAGTTGCACCCGGGTTTTCCGATGCCCGCCAGAACCTGGCCAACTTGTATTTTCGCGATGGGCGCGTTGCGTTGGCGGTCGAACAGTGTGCAAAGGGCTTGGTCACGGCGCCCCGCAACCACGCGCTGCGTCGCCTGTTGGGCGTGGCCTATGGCACCTTGGGTTTCAACGACGAGGCCATTGCGCTGTACCGCAAGTGGCACGCCGAAGACCCTGAACATCCCGAGCCTGTGCACCACCTGGCCGGGTTGACTGGAGAGGCGGTGCCTGACCGCGCTTCAGACGACTACGTGCGCGCCACGTTCAACAATTTCGCCAAGAGCTTCGATGCCAAGTTGGCCGAATTGGGCTATCAGGCCCCTGCACTGACCGCGCAGGCCGTGGCCGACGCCTTGGGGCCACCCAAAGGCTTGCTTCGCGTGGTGGATGCCGGCTGCGGCACCGGACTGTGCGCGCCCTTCCTGGCGCCCTACGCAGCGTCCCTGGTGGGTGTGGATTTGTCGCGTCCGATGCTGGACAACGCCGCCAAGCGCGGCCAGTACCACGAGCTGGTTGAGGGCGATTTGACGGTGTTCCTGGCCGCGCGCCCTGCGTCCTTTGACCTGATAGTCTCGGCCGACACCCTGTGCTACTTTGGAAAACTGGACGGGTTTGCACAGATTGCATTTTCCAGCCTGAGCCCAGGAGGCTGTTTGGTGTTCACGGTGGAGGCCTGGACCGAAGCGCTGGACGACGCCGCTTTGAGTCCACCAGGCTACCGGCTGCGCTCACACGGCCGCTATAGTCACCGTGAAGAATATGTGCGGCAGACGCTGCTGTCGGCTGGGTTTGAGCCGCCGCTGATGGACGCCGTCGTCCTCAGGCAAGAGGGCGGCGAACCTGTTCACGGATGGCTGGTCCGCACGGCAGTGGCCTGAATCGGCCGTCAACCCAGGGGCATGCATGGCTGAGCCATTTATCAAGCTGAAGACCCCACTCGGGGCCGCGTTGCGTTTGCGTTCGATGACGGGTGGGGAGGAAATCTCACGCCCTTTTGAGTACAGCGTAGTGGCGTCGGCCAAGCCCGATGTGGCGGTCAAGTTTGCAGACCTGTTGGGGCAGCCTGCGCAGGTCACGGTCACGCCGGGTGCGGGTTCGGTGCGGCACTACCATGGCTTGATCACGGCGGCCAGCTATGAAGGGCACGCCGATGAAGAGCTCACCTACCGGCTCTCCGTGCGTCCCTGGTTGTGGCTGTTGATGCGGTCGGCCAATGTGCGCATCTTCCAAAAAATGTCGGTGCCCGACATCTTGAAAAAAGTCTTTGGGGCGCCTTACTCCGGAAAGTTGGAAGACAGCCTGCAAGGCAAGTACCGCAAGCGCGAGTACTGCGTGCAATACCGCGAGAGCGACTTCAACTTCGTCAGCCGGTTGATGGAAGAGGAAGGCATCTTCTACTTTTTCAAGCATGGTGATGGCCACCACACGCTGGTGTTGGCCGATGCGGCGGGTGCGCACGTCAACCAGCAGGGTGTG
The DNA here is from genome assembly GCA_043774975.1 of Rubrivivax sp. Lineage (GTDB taxonomy): Bacteria > Pseudomonadota > Gammaproteobacteria > Burkholderiales > Burkholderiaceae_C > Rubrivivax. The sequence continues at coordinate 8,666 of JAYVSX010000256.1, read as the reverse complement.
AAGAGCCTCGAATACCGCGCTGGCACAGTGGACAACGACCACAAGGCGGTGATCAGTCATTGGCGTTGGAGCGAGCAGCTTCAGTCCACCAAGTCCAGCTTGGGCGAATACAGCTTTCAGCGCCCCACCAGCCTGGTCAGCAAGTCCAGCAGCGCCAGCCGCAGCCACGCGCATGCGGGCCTGGAGGTCTATGACCATCCTGCGGGTCTTGCGCCCTATCCTGACGAGGCGGGGCTGGTCTTGGGCCTGGACGATGAAGCAGCGGCCAAAGCCAAGATCAGGCTGGACGAGCTGCAGTCACGCTACGCGCTGGCCCAGGGCAGCAGCAATTCGACCAACCTGTGTGCCGGCGCGCGTTTGACGCTGGCGGCGCACCCCGTGGCGGCGCAGAACCTGGAATACGTTCTGATGTCCACGCAAGTGAAGATGAGCATGGGCGACCGGCAGACCCCCGCCACGCACAGCTGCGATTTCACCGCCTTTGATTCGCGTGTCAGCTTTCGACCGGCGCGCCTGACGCCCAAGCCGCAAGCGGCAGGCCCACAGACTGCCGTGGTGGTAGGGCCGTCTTCCGAAGAGATCTATGTCGACAAACACGGTCGGGTGAAAGTGCAGTTTCACTGGGACCGCGAAGGCAAAAAGGACGCCAGCAGCTCTTGTTTTGTGCGGGTGGCTCAGCCTGCTGCCGGCAAAGGCTGGGGCATGGTGTTTCTGCCGCGCATCGGGCAAGAGGTGATCGTCGACTTCCTGGAAGGCGACCCCGATCAGCCACTGGTGACGGGCCGTGTGTACAACGCCACCAACATGCCGCCCTACCAACTGCCCGACAAGAAGACGGTCAGCACCATCAAGAGTCGCTCGACGATGAAGGGCGGCGCCAACGATTTCAATGAACTGCGCTTTGATGACTTGAAGGGCAGCGAATACCTGCTGATGCAGTCGCAAAAGGACAAGCTCGAATTTGTCAAGGAAACCGTCAAGACGCAGATCGGCAAGGACCAGCACCTGATCGTCAAGAAAGACCGCAAAGAAAAGGTTGAAGGTGAATACCACCTGATGGTGACCAAGGACGTCAAGCAGAAGTTGGACGGCAAATACAGCCAGAAGGTTGCCCAGAACATGCTGCTGGAGACCGGTGGCTTGCACAGCCTGAAGGCGGCTCAAGACATCACTGCGCAAGCCGGTACGGCCTATTCGGTCAAAGCGGGCACGGACATCCACATCAAGTCGGGCACCAACGTGGGTGTTGACGGTGGCACCAACATCCACATCAAGGCGGGTGTCAACGTGGTCATCGAAGGCGGCGTGCAGCTCACCATCAAGGCTGGCGCCGGCTCAGTGGTGCTGGGGCCCGATGGTGTGTCCATCACAGGTCCCATGGTCAAGATCAACTCGGGTGGCTCGCCTGGCAGCGGCGCCGGCGCCAGCCCCGTCGCGCCAACCGCACCAGAAGCTCCGGCCGACCCTCTGGTGCCTGAGGACCCTTTGAGTTCGATGCACGGCTGAACCGCGCCCGCATGCAGCCCAGCGACAACGCAGCCGTTCAGCAGGCGCAATGGGCCGCCTTTGTGCGGGCCTTGGCGGTTCAGCTGGCAGGGCAGTGGCCTGCCATGCCCGAGCGTCTGGGGGACCGCTATGACGCCTTTGTTGAACATGGCGTCCAACAGGCGCTCAAGCGTGGCATTCACCGGGCCGCTGCCGTGGCACGCTACGTCAACTTGTGGTTTGTCTGGGGACCGCTGTTCCACGACAAACCCGGTTTTGAGTGGGCGTTGGGCCTGCTGGCGGCACCACGTGAGCGCCAGTGGGGCACCGTCCATCAACTGGTGCAACGGTCTGTGGCCGAACTGAAGGCCCTGCCAGACAGCCGAATCGCGCCTGCCACCTTGGCGGCGGCAGATCAAAGCCTGATCGAATCCTTTGGCCACTTGGGTCATCCTGGCGATCTGCACCCGGCGGAGCCCCCTGCTGCGCCACACCGCGCCTGCGATCTGCAAGGCCTGGAACTGCGCTTGGCACGGGCCTCAGTCGACGAGCACTACACGCTGACCGCGGGGGCTTGGCAACGGGTGGCGTTGGCCCTGCCGGCGCCGCTGCGCGCAGATGAAGCCCATCCACTTCCGGCCTTGGTGGCCGTCTTGGCGCACCCGCCCGGCCAGGGCGCTGAGGCCCAAGTGCAGTTGCGCTCGCCTGCCCATGCCGTTTGCGATGGCGATGTGCACCCGGCGCTGCAGTTTTCTGGCAGCCACGGGCGTTGGCAGTGGCTGGGCCATGAGACCCGGGCCGTGAGCTGGCCTGTGGTTGCACTGTCTGTGGACAGCCCTGGGTTGGGTCTGGCCAGTGCCATCGCGGAGGAGACTTCGCCCGACATCTTCAAGCTGGATCTGAGCGTTTGTGGCCTGCGCGATGAAGCCGATGCGTGGGGCTCGCAGAGCACCCGTGTGTGGGTCTGGCCCGCGGCCCAGTGGTGGCTGCAGGTGGAGCGCCAAGCCGCAGCCCATCAACCGGTGGTGCTTGCCAGCGCGCCACATAGCGGCACCACGCGCTGCAAGCTTGAGCGCGACGGTGTGGCCGAAGACGCCGCCCCGCTGCGCTTGGGTTTTGAGCAGGGACTGGATCTGCTGACCGGGCAAGCGCTGCAGGCACTTTTGAGCGGCCTGGCAAAGGTGCAGGGACTGTCGGCGCCGGAGCTTGAAGGCGGTTTGGCACTCTTGACGGGGCGGGCCGCGCTCAGCTGGGGCTGGCACCTGGGTCGCGAAGGAATGAATGGGCGAGCCTTGATGCGCGTGGTCGGTGACATCGATCTGAAGGCGGCCCTGGCCGATTTGACCTTTGAAGCCGATCTGGACCTGGGCCCCGAGTTCGGCGGCGCCCGCGCGCGCCTGGTGTTGCGCTGCCAAAGCCAGGCGGCACTGGCCTTGCTCATCAGCCGTGAGTCGGCCGAGCCCCCGTTGCTGGCCACGATGTTGCCCGCGGTCAACCGCTTTCGACTGCCCTTCAGCGCTGAACTCATCCCCTTGGCCACCGACAGCGGCGCCCTCTTGCAGACCGTCGGTGAATGCGCCGGCGCCTTGGTAGGGGAGGCCGGTCTGCGCCCGCGCACTTCGGGTGGCAGTGGCTATGAGTGGTTTGCGGGGCTTCGACTGGAGGCGGTTTCGCTGCCCCTGGATGTGCGTGATCCGCTGCTGGGGCGGCGCAGCCTGCACTTGACGCTGTGGCCCGAGCAAACTCTGTTGGACTGGAAATGGGCCTGATGGAACCACTGTGAAAGAGGGCTGCTGATGGAACGACTGCTGGTGCTGCGCCTGGAGAGCGTGGGCGTGGTCGCCGAGGCTTGGCTCAACGGCGTGGCCTTGGCGCGAACCGGTCCGGACAAGCGCGCTGCCACGGTGGCAGTGAATGAGTTCACCCTGTCCGGCACCAACCGGATCGAGCTCATCGTGGATCCACCGCCCCCGGGCCGCAACGCGGTGTCCAGACCCCTGCTCAGCAACGGCCAGCGGGGAGCCAGCCTTCGATTGTTGCTGCCGCGCATCGCCCAACGCGCGCATCCAGAGAACGCCCGCAGCTTGGCGCAGATCGACTGGGCGCCCGCGACCGCAGAGGTCAGCACCATGCCGCTGACCTTGAGCCAGTCGGTCGAGCTCCCGATTGCGTTTCCACGTTGGGGTTGGTTGGACGCTCCGATGGTCGATCTGACTGCGGAGCTGCTGGTTTCTGCGGCGGCTTTCTTGCAGACCATTGCCCTGGGCCTGGCCCGTGGCGACGCCGAGCCTCTGCTGCTGGCGCAGCGATTGCGGCTGGAGGAACTGGCGCTGGCTTACCAGCGCGATCTGGCCGACGACGTGGGCAAGTTACGCTTGCAGGTGCAGCGCCTGCACGCTTTGGGACCCCTCACCCCGCCGATGCCCCAGGCCGACACGTTGCTGCTGCGGCCTTTGGCGGGGGGGCGTTTGCTGGAATGCCTGAACCTCGACGGCCAAGCCGCGTTGCACAGCCCGGTGGCCGGTGGGCGGGTCGAGTGGCCGCTGCGATTGGCCGTCGTGGAAGGGCGGTTTTATGCCATGCGTTGAAGCCCAAGCAGCCGCTATGCTCTGCCATTTTTGTGGCCCTGGAGCGCATGCATGATCTTGTTGAAGGTGCTCAGCCACAACGGTGTACCCACCGAGGGTCCCAGTGCACCGTTTGATGAGATCGGTGGCACCATAGGCCGGGCCGACAGCAACCAGTTGGTATTGCCTGATCCAGAACGCATGATTTCCCGGGTGCATGCCCGCATCGTGTACCGCAATGGCGCCTATGCGGTGGTGGACAACGGCAGCAATCCCGTCGTGGTCAATGGCGTGCCGGTTGGCTCGGGTCGTGAGTGTGTGCTCAAGCCCGGCGACACGTTGGAGATTGGCGGCTACCGGGTCGCAGTCAGTACCGCCAGTGCCACGGGTCCTGCCGACCCCTTTGCCGACCTGTTCTCCGACGCCACTGGCTTGGCGGCGCCCGAGTCGATGCCCCCCACGGCGCGTCCGCTGTCGCCCATGCGAGCGACAAGTTCATCATCTGCGCCGCCAAAGACGCCCGCCTTGTCGCCCGGCCACATCCCTGAGGATTGGGACCCTTTCGCGCCGGACTCGGGCAGCACGCCGTTGTCATCAACCCCTGCAGGCGTGGATGTCTTTGCGGACTTGGCCGGCGCTGGCGGCGATTCGCTGGACGATTTGTTTGGCCTGGGTGCGGCATCGACCGCAGCCGATCCGCTGGCGGCCCTGGCATCGCAGCCACGCCGCTCGCCACCAGCCATAGCGGCGCAGGACGACGCATTTGGTTCGCTGTTTCGCACCGCCACGATCATGCCGGCCAGCGTGCCCGACCATGCGTCCGAGCTCAACACGCCCATGCCCTTGCCCCCCAGGGCGGCGCCGCAGCCGGCTGTGCCGCCCTCAGGGGCGGTTTTTTCGTGGAACGACCCACCTCGCGACGGTCGTGTGGTGACCTTGCCAGGCGTGCATGGTGGAGTACGTGACGCAGCAGCGCCGTTTGCGCCTCCGTTTGCGCCCCCGTCAGCGCCGGTCGCGCCAGCCAGGGCTGCGCCCATGCAAGCGTCCATGCAAGCGCCGCTTCGACCGATGCCACCACAGCACGCCGCGCCCGTTGGCGCCTCGGCCGTCGGTGGTGCCACCCAGGCTGAACTGCTCTCTGCGTTGCTCGACGGCCTGGCGGCGCCAGGCTTGCGCCTTTCAGAATTGACGCCGCAAACGGCCCGCCTTTTGGGTGTGTTGTTGCGCGAGTCCATGGGCGGCGCGGTGGCTTTGCTGGTGGCGCGCGCAGGGCTCAAACGTGAGATGCGCGCGGAAGTGACCATGATCGTTTCGCGCGAAAACAACCCGCTCAAGTTTTCGCCTTCGGCAGAGGTAGCCTTGCAGCATTTGCTCGGACCAACCACGCCGGGATTCATGGCGCCGGACGTGGCCGTGCGTGACGCCTTCAACGACCTGCGCGCCCATCAGTTGGGGGTCATGGCCGGCATGCGTGCTGCGCTTGAGGGTGTCTTGCAAAGGTTTGATCCGCAACAGCTGGAAGCCAAACTGGTGGATCGATCGGCCATCAGCAACTTGATTCCAGGCGCTCGCAAGGTGCGTTTGTGGGAGTCATTCCAGGAGCTGTTTGCCCAGCTGCAAGCTGAAGCCCAAGACGACTTTGACGATCTCTTTGGCAAGGCCTTCTTGCGCGCCTACGAAGACCAGCTCGATCGCCTGAGCGACAAGCCCGGGTCGTTCTGAAAACTCACGAGGTGACCATGCTCGCACTCGAAGTTGCCCTTCTGTCCGACCGCGGTGGCCGCAGCTACAACGAAGACGCCTGCGGCCATTGGCACTCGGGCCGCCAGTTGTGCTGCGTACTGGCTGACGGTGCTGGTGGCCACGGGGGCGGCGACATTGCCTCACGCCTAGCGGTGCAGGAGTTGATTGGTCGTTTTTCGCAGCAACCTACGGAGCGTGCAACTGAACTGGACCACTTGCTGCGGGTTACCAATGACGTGCTCATCAGCCAGCGGGAAGTCGGCACCACACGTCAGGACATGCACAGCACCGTGGTTTGTCTGGTGCTGGACTTTGCCCAGCACCGTGCACACTGGGCCCATGCGGGGGACTCGCGCATGTACTGGTTCAGACACTGCAAGGTGCTGGACCGAACCCGCGATCACAGCCTGGTGCAAGGCCTTGTCGATTCCGGCGTGCTGCAGGCCAACCAGATCCAAAACCATCCCAAGCGCAGCGAGTTGCGTTCGGCGCTGGGCATTGCTGCTGACTTGCTGGAAGTCTCGGCCGGGGACAGTGCCGAAGCCGTGCAGGCTGGGGACGTGTTCCTGTTGTGCACCGATGGTTTATGGGAGTATCTTGACGACCACGTGCTTGAAACCACGCTGGCTCATGCCTCGACACCGGGCGCGTGGATCAACACCCTGGCGGCGGAAGTCCAGCGCGCCGCCAGCGGTAAAGCCAGCCACGACAATTTCAGTGCGGTGACGGTGTGGACCCGACCTGCTCCCGGGCACTGAAGGCTGGACACAGACAAGGAGACGGACGATGGGAATGCAAACCTGCATGGGCGCGGTGCTGCAATGCACTCAAGGCGTGGCGCCCAGCAGCTTGGTGCCAACGCCCAAGACCGTGATGACCAGCAACATGGTCGCCGCCAACATCCTGGACCACGTGCCCATGATGAACATCATGCCCTTTGGTATGTGCAGGAGCCCTGCCAACCCCATGGTGGCGGCCGCCACCGCAGCGGCTTTGGGTGTGCTGACGCCCATGCCCTGCATACCGGCAACCCCAACTCCCTGGGTCCCTGGCAGCCCCACGGTCCTGCTGTGTGGAGCCCCAGCGCTGAACAACAGCTCCAAGCTCATCTGTCTGTGGGCCGGCACCATCAGCATCAACATGCCGGGCCAAGCCACACACCAGATTCCCTGAGCCTGGGGCAAGCCCGCAGACAAGAACGGGCCGCTCGAAGCCGAAGCCCCGCTCGCGGTGGGCCCGGTGTTGGGACGGCCAGGCCGCGACTTCAGGACGGCGGCGTCGCCCGGCCGATCTCGACCCGCCGGTTTTCGGGTGCAAAGGGGTCCTTGCTGTTTTTCGGCACCGTGGCACCCACACCCACTGGCGCAATCATGGCCGCGTCAGCGCCCATCTGCACCAAGAACTCCTTCACCGCTTCGGCGCGGCGCACCGACAGGGTCTGGTTCAGCGCCGCGGCGCCGGACGCGTCGGCATGGCCTTCGATGCGCACCACCTTACCCGTGCCACGTTTGGTCTTGAGCACTTCTGCAAAGACCTCCAGCTGGCGCTTGAGCACTTCGGGCAGTTCGGCTGAGCCCAGTTTGAAGGACGAAGCGGGCAGCGAGTAGCGCACCGCCGGCTTGAAGCCCATGCACTTGTAGCCTGCAGCCTTGAGCTGTTCACAGGCGTCTTCAGGAAACAGGCCCTCGGCCACGGCCTTGGCGTCTGGAATGGACTGGCCCACGTCGACGGCTTCTTGGGCGCGAACCGCACATGAGGCCGACAGCGCAAGGGTCAGCAAGGATGTCGTGACGAATTGAGAGCTGGTCATGGCGGCACTCCCGGTGCGGGTTGGACGTGGCCGGCGCGCCGCATTCAGCAGCAGCCGAAGAGCGGGCAGATGATACCCCTCAACATTCAGGACGCTGTGTTCTGCAACCGGTTCGTCCGCATACGGGGGGATGATCGGATGACGCCGCTACGGCGGCCGTGTATCGTCGGGCTCCGAGGCCGTGCCACTCCGCTGGCGCGTGGTTGCGGTGACATCGCGCCATCGCACAAAAGTACTCAGAGATCAGACCCGCAGATGACTTGGCACAACAAGGTGATGTGGACCGAAGGCATGTTCCTTCAGCCGCAACACTTCCAGCAGCAAGACCGCTTTGTGGGGCGCCAAGTCGACGGTCGCCTGGCTGCCAGTGTCCCGTGGCCCTGGGGTTTTGTCTCGTTGCAGATAGACGATGCCGCGCTGTTGCAGGGCCGCATCATGGTTTCTGCTGCCAGAGGCGTACTGCCTGACGGATTGGCCTTCTCCATTCCTGGCGACGACCCCGCGCCGGCTGCCTTCGAAGTCCCCATGGACACACGCGACCAGCTGCTGGTGCTGGCTGTGGCGCAGTCGCGTCCAGGCGTCACCGAAAGCGACGTCGAGGCCGCAGAGTCCAGCATGCCGCCGCGCTGGCGCGTCGCCGATGTCGACGTGGCCGACATCCACGCCACCAATTTGCGCGAAGCGCCACTGCAGGTTGGCCGTCTGAATTTGCGGTTGATGCTCGAGCGCGACACCAACGAAGGTTATGTCTGCTTGGGTATGGTGCGTGTGCTGGAGCGCCGCGCCGATGGACGCGTGGTGCTCGACACGGCTTACGTGCCGCCCATGCTGCACAGCCCGGCACAGCTGGTGTTGGACGGCTACCTGCGCGAAGTGCATGGCATGCTGCATCAGCGCGGGGACGCACTGGGCGGGCGACTCGCCCAGCCGGGGCGAGCCGGTACGGGTGAAATCGTCGACTTCCTTCTGTTGCAGGTGATCAACCGCTACCAGCCGCTGTTTGCCCACCTGCAACGCCTGCCTGTGTTGCACCCCGAACGCCTCTATGACCTGTGCCTGGG
>JAYVSX010000255.1:0-3414 GCA_043774975.1 Rubrivivax sp. | reverse complement strand
ATGCTCGCCATAGCCCGAGCTATGGCTGTGCTTTGCGCCTAGATCGGGGCCCTTTGGGCGCGCCTCTCGGGCACGCCCGAAAAACTCTCACACTCTGAGCCCACACGGAGGGCGCCGCCAGTGCGGTGGCAGACACGGCGGCGGCCGACAAAAGCAGAGAACGGCGATGCATGGGCGGTGCTCCTTGGGGTGCAGCAGCGCACTTTAGTGGGCTGGCAGCACAGCGGCTCCTGCCAACGATCAGGATCAACCCGCACCCCACAATGTCTGCATGTCAGATGAGTACCAGATCGTCGTTCCGCCGTCGTTCATCGCCTTGTACGTGCAGCCGGGGCGCATCAAGCCCAGCGCGCCGCGCCATGAAATCGCGGCGCGCTACGAACTCTGCGAAGACCTGGCCCAGATGCTCACCGAGCAAGCCATGGACAAGCGCTGGCAGCTCAGCATCACCGAGGACGATGTGCTGCAACGCATGCTGGGCGGTTTGCAGGGCGCTGGCTCGGTGGTCAACGAAGCAGAAGCCGTGTGGGTGGTGACCCGGCTGGCCGAATTGCTGGACTGGCCGGCGCTGCCCGCGGCGGGGTCCGTGCCGTTGGGGTGACAGGGGCACAGGAGGATGCGGACCTTGGCAGGCCTTGGCAGACCGGGTCGGGCCTGATCGGCCCTGGTCGGACCTGGTCGAGCCGTTCAGCCCACCCACTCGCCTTCGACCAGCACGCGCTCGATCTGCAAGGTCTGGGCGTGCAGCAACACCGCGTCGGCCCAGGCGCCGGGCACCAGCTGACCGCGGTCACTCAAACCCAGGTACTGCGCGGCAAAGGTGCTGGTGCGCGCCGAGGCCTGCGCCACCGGCAGGCCCAGCGTCACCCAGTTGCGCAGCGCCTGGTCCATGGTCAAGGTGCTGCCGGCCAGCGTGCCGTCGGCCAGGCGCACGCCGTTCTGGCACCGGCGCACGGTCTGGCGGCCCAAGCGGTATTCACCGTCGGGCATGCCCGCCGCTGCCGTTGAATCGGTCACCGCGTACAGGCGTGGGATGGCGCGCAGCGCGGCGTGCAAGGCGCCAGGGTGGACGTGCAGCAGGTCGGGAATGACCTCGGCCTGCTCAGCGTGGGCCAAGGCGGCACCCGCCGCACCCGGCGTGCGGTGGTGAAACGCTCCCATGGCGTTGAACAGGTGCGTGAAGCCGCTGGCACCGCCCTGCAGCGCTTGGCAGGCCTGCTCGTAGGTTGCGGCGCTGTGGCCCACCTGCACCCGCAAACCAGCACCCACCAAGGCCGGGATCAGTGCCAGCGCGCCTTCTGTTTCGGGCGCCAGCGTGATCACTCGGATGGGCGCGATGGCGTGCAGCGCCAGAATTTCAGCCAGCTGTGGCAAGCGCGCAAACGCCGGTTGTGCGCCCAGGCGGTCGGGGTGGATGTAAGGGCCTTCCAGGTGCACACCCAGCACACGGGCCGCGCCGGGGGCGCGTTGTTGGCACGCCGGCGCCAGCGCGCGCAACGCAGCTTCGATCTCGACCAGCGGCGCGGTCATGGTGGTGGCCAGCAGGCTGGTGGTGCCGTGGCGTGCATGCAGCTGGGCGATGCGCGTGATGGCGTCACCGGCGTCCATGGTGTCGGCACCGCCGCCGCCGTGCAGGTGCAGGTCGACAAAACCGGGCACCAGCAGCGGCTGTGTGGTGTCGGCACGCGCCTGCGCTTCGGTCTGCGCGGTGCCATCGATGGCGACGATGCGGCCAGCGGCCACCTGCACACTGCCGCGCAGCCATCCAGCAGGGGTCAGGACGTGGGCTTGGATGTGCACGGCGCGCACGCTATCACCAAACACCAAACGCGCGGACACCGCGTGCCGGCGCCTGTGCAGGCGCGCCGCATGGGCAGGCGCCGTTGGCTCAGCCTCAGCGGTACACGTCGTCAACTGGCTTGAATCAGAACCACTTGAGGGGCGGGCATAACACCGCCTGGGGTGATCTCAGTTCTTTTCCCAACGCCCTGGCACAGCCCGCCAGCCGCGGCGATGGGGAGCCCAGCCAAAAGGTGCCCAGCGCCAGCCGGGTCGGTGCAGCTGCCAGCGGCCGCCAACCCAGACGTGGCGCCCGCCTATCCAGCCCCAGTAACCACCGATCCAAAAGTAGCCCGGGCCGGGTGCGGCAATCACCACGTCCACCTGCGGCGACGGGGGCGCCACCGTCACCACGTCGCGGTCGTCGTCATCGTCGTCATGGCGGCGCGACCCCTGCACCCGGCCCGCTGGCACCACGATGCAGGCGCTGAGCGCGCTGGCGGCGGCCAAAGCCAGAGCCAAACCCAGGCGGCGCCGATTCGGGTTTGCGGTAGAGGCGTCTTGGGTCATGCCGGTCTCCTGATCATGATCAACCGTTGGTCAACGGGCCAAGGCATCGAAGCGACGACGGGGTTGACCGCCTTTACATCACTTCACAGTTGGCGCTGGGCTTGCGGCAAGTGAACCTCAGCGCCAAACCGGCGGCCCCGGACTTATGGCGTGTTGGCCCAGCGCCGCACCACGTCACCCAGCACGTCCAGCGGCACCGACCCGGTCTTCAAGACCACGTCATGAAAACCCTTCAGCGTGAAGCGCTCGCCCATGGTCTTTTGTGCTTCATCGCGCAGCGCCAGGATGTGCAGCATGCCCACCATGTAGGCCGTGGCTTGGCCGGGGTTGGAGACATAACGTTCGATCTCGTGCGCTGGCAAGCCGTAGGCGATGGCCTGTTCCCGGGTCCAGCGTTTGGCGTGCAGCCCGGTGTCCACCACCAGGCGGCGGGCGCGGAAGAGTTGGCCGTCCAGGCCGCCGAGCAAGGCATGCGGGTCGCCGTCGTACCAACCGTGGTCCAGTGCCAGGCGCTCGGCGTACAGCGCCCAGCCTTCGCTGTGGGCGCTGCCACCGCCAAAGATGCGGCGCTGGCGCCAGCGTGGCAGTGCAGCTTGTTCTTGCTGCAAAGCCAGCTGAAAGTGGTGGCCCGGCACCGCTTCGTGCACCGCCAGGCTGCGGATGCGCAACAGGTCGTAGGTCGGCCCCGGCAGCGGGGCCCAGAAGATGCCGGGGCGGCTGCCGTCGGGGGTGGGCGTGGTGTAAAAAGCGCTGGCGGTGCGTTCGGTCAGCGCAGGCACACGGCGCACTTCCACTGGCGCACGCGGTTGCAGGTTGAACAGATCTTGGGCGCGTTGTTCAGCGTCTTTCACGGCGGCGGCGTAGCGCGCGATGATGCCGGCGCGCGGGTCGGGGTCAGCCGGCGGCTGCAGTTCCATGCGCAGCGCATCCAACCGCTGTTGCACCGTGCCTTCACGCCGGCCCAGGCTTTGCAGCACGCTGTCCAGCTGCGCTTCGATGCGGGCCACTTCGCGCAAGCCCAGCGCGTGGATCTGCTCAGCCCCCATCTGCGTGGTGGTGTATTCG
>JAYVSX010000254.1:0-14429 GCA_043774975.1 Rubrivivax sp. | reverse complement strand
ACGCATGTTGATCAGCGGCCCGCCGGAATTGCCGGGGTTGATCGCCACGTCGGTCTGGATAAACGGCAGGTAGTCGCCGGTGTCGCGCTGCTTGGCGCTGACGATGCCGGCGGTAACGGTGTTCTCAAGACCAAACGGGGAACCGATGGCCATCACCCATTCACCCACCTTCAGCCGGTTGACGTCGCCAATCTTCACGAAGGGCAAGCCCGAAGCTTCCACCTTCACCACCGCCACGTCGGTGCGCTTGTCGGCGCCAATGATGCGGGCCCGCAGTTCACGCTTGTCGGTCAGCGTGACAATGACTTCGTCAGCCCCCTCCACCACGTGGGCATTGGTCATGATGAAGCCATCGGCGCTGAGGATGAAGCCTGAGCCTACGCCGCGCTGTTGGGGTTCGTCTTCATTGCCGCGCGGGTTGTTGCGGCGGTCGGGCCGGTTGGGCATGGGAATGCCAAAACGACGGAAGAACTCTTCGATGTTGGGGTCGACCTCGCCACCCCCACTGACCGTGCCGCCCCGCCTTTCGGTGGTGCGAATGTTGACGACCGAAGGGCTGACCCGTTCGACGAGCTCGGTGAAGTCGGGCAGCGCCAGGGTCTGCGCTTGGACGCTGTGCAACGGCAGACTGCCCGCGCCCAACAGCAAAACCAGGCTGAAAGCCAGAGAACCCGTCCATCGGCGGCCCAGGGTGAAGAGTGATGCGGTCATGTTCTGATCTTTCGGTTTTTGTATGCGGCCTCAAATGGCCCATGCACCCAGCTCAGGGGCGAAGACGTTCGAATGCTACGGAAAACAGCTTCAATGTGGCGGCTGGCACGTCGCCAACCACGGTCACCCAATGGTCACCGCGCCGCGCCATGACGGTGGACGTCGCACCCTGTTGGGCTTGCACTTCAGCCTGGTGGCGCTGCGCTTTGAACGGCTCCAGGAAGACCGAGACATGGGTCAGGCCATCGGTAAACACCGCCTGCAAAACCGGCTCGTCGTCGCCGGCGGTTTGCATGCCCCGGCGCATGCTGCCCGCCAAACGGAAACCGGGCACCGGTTTGGACAGCGACCACCCTTCTACATCCAGCATGGTGCGCTTTTGCTGAGGCCTGACCTGCTGGTAGCCGTCGAGCTTGCGCATGAACTGCATCACCAGCTCTGGTTGCGGCTTGACGCCGATCTCGACTTCCGAAAACGCCGTGGACTCAAGCACCACCCGCGCGGCCCTGGACGCGCCGGCCATCACGTCGGCCCGCAGCATCAGCCCGGTGATTTGATCGGCCCACAGTCGTTGCGCATAGCGCAGCGCGTCACGCGGCTCCAACAGCAACACGGCGGCTTCGCGCCCGGCCACCCGAGAGCTTCCTTCACGTCGCAGGTCATACTGCTCCAGCGCCTGCGGGTCGACCTGCTGTGGGGTGGTGGCCCAAGCGGCCAAGGTTTCACGCTTCTCCACCACCGCAACATTCGTCTGCGGCCAAAACGTGTGCACGATGTCGTTGTGGCGGGTGATCCGTTGCTGGCGCCCATCCAGTGCTTCCAAACGCTCGTAGGTCTGATCACCAACCGAGAAGTGCCAGACGCGCGAGCTCGACAACTGACCAGCGGAGCTGTAAATCAGGGTGCCTTGGTAGTTGCCACCGCGTGCCGCCGCGTGAATGCGCGTCAACCAGGCTCTGGCATCACTGGCGCTCAGTGTCACCGCGCCAGGCGACGCCGCTTCGCTGACTTGTGCTTGAACCCAGGCCGGGCAGAGTGCCAACATGGCCAGCGCACACCAAAGTCGGCCCCACAAGACCGTCACTTGGCCAAACCCTCGGGCCGGATGGCTTCCACCCGCCGCAGTGTGTTGCCTGGCAAGGCCGCGGCAAGGCCACCACGCGCCGATTGATGGGCTCGCAAAAACTCATCCAGGCGGGCGTCGCGAATCAAGGTGCCGACAGCAGGTGGACCGCCAGAAGCCAAGTCGCTATGGCTGACCTGCCGAACGCCGCCAGGCAATTCAACAGCCGCAACCACGGCGCCGGTGGCTTCGACGGGCCCGGACAGGCGGGACACCACCAAGACCCCGGCCACCGCCATCAAACCGGCAGCCACCGCCACAGGTGCCAACCAGCGGCGTGCAGGTGCAGCAACGGTGGTCGTGATCGGCGGGGCCAACAGCACAGGCTCGGCTGTCATGCGGATGCGCAAGGCCGTCAAGAAGGCAGCATCGTGCGCCGGCGGGCGAGCCAACTCAGCTGAGCGCATCACGTCGCCGATGAGGTGGTAGCGGTGCCAGGTTGAGCGGGCATCTTCGCTGGCCCGCCACAGCTGACTGGCCTTGCCCACGGCCAGGTCCTCGCCATCGGCCGCCGCCGAGAGCCACTGGCGGTCCTCGGCGTCAGCTGGCGCCGGTTTGGACAGATCGGGGGATGGGTTCATGGTGTCGGTCGTTCCGGAATCGAGGCATTTGGAGTTGGGGCCCGTAGGCTCACCAGCGCACCCCATCACGGGTGTCCAGCAGGGGCTTCAGGCGCGCGGCGATGGCGTCACGGGCACGAAAAATACGAGAGCGGACGGTTCCGATGGGGCAGTTCATGACTTCGGCGATCTCTTCGTAGCTCAAACCTTCAATCTCGCGCAGCGTGATGGCCTGTCGCAGGTCGTCGGACAGCGCGTCAATGGCCGCGTTCACTGCGGCAGCGATTTCTTTGCTGGCCAACAAGGCTTCGGGTGTCGCGCCGTCAGTAAGTTCACTTTCCGCGCGTGAAATTTCCTCACCGTCTTCATCGCTGTACAAGGCGGCTTCGGACACCAGCGGGTCGCGCTTCATGTCCATCAACGCCTTCTTGGCGGTGTTGACGGCAATTCGGTACAGCCAGGTGTAAAAAGCGCTGTCGCCTCTGAACTGCGGCAACGCCCGGTAGACGCGGATGAAGGTCTCTTGGGCGATGTCCTGAACCAGGTCCACGTCGCGCACCATGCGCCCGATCAGGCGTTCGATGCGGCGCTGGTACTTGACCACCAGCATCTCAAACGCGCGGACATCTCCAAGCTTGACTCGCTCAACCAGCAGAGCGTCTGCGTCCGCATCGGGCATTCAGTCGGACATTCAGTCGGGCAGCGCCGCTGGCCGGCCGGGTCGGGCCGAGCGGGTGCCGGGGGTGGGTTCAGGGCGGCCGCAATATACCGCAGCACGCAAGGCATGCAGGTCGGGCCGGGCTTCGCGCGACGAGACCGAAACCCAGCGCTTGCCACGGCCAAAAACCAAGGGCCGCCAACGCAGCAACAGCCACGGGCCCAGGTCGAGCATCACTTCCACGCAGCCCTCCTCTTCCACGTCGTCATTGCCAAGAGACAGCCAGCGCTGGCCATCCCAACAAAAAGCAAAGGCCTTGGTTTTAGCCCACAGCCACAGTGGCACAGCCACTCCTGGAATCAGCAACACGGCCGGCCAGGCAGCCCACTGGGCGTGGGCCAGCACCCATGCGCCAACGGCGGCCATTGCCAGGGCGGGCATGAGCACATTCAGGCAGCGCCACAGACCTGCCCCGCTGCTGTGCACGCTCACCGCTGGGGCAGCGCGCATGCGACCTCAGACGCGGCGAAAAACCAGTGTGCCGTTGGTGCCGCCAAAGCCGAAGTTGTTCTTGACGGCAACGTCAATCTTTATCTGCCGCGCTTCGTTGGCGCAGTAGTCCAGGTCGCACTCCGGGTCCTGGTTGAAGATGTTGATGGTGGGCGGCGAGACCTGATGGTGAGTGGCCAACACGGTGAACACCGACTCGATGCCCCCAGCACCACCGAGCAGGTGACCCGTCATTGACTTGGTGGAGTTCACGACCAGGCGCTTGGCATGGTCACCATAAGCCAGTTTGATGGCGTTGGTTTCGTTGACGTCGCCCAGCGGTGTGCTGGTGCCGTGGGCGTTGAGGTACTGCACCTCAGAGGCGTTGATGCGTGCGTTGCGCAGCGCAGCCAGCATGCTGCGCTTGGGGCCGTCCACATTGGGCGCCGTCATGTGAAAGGCGTCGGCGCCCATGCCAAAACCCGCCAACTCGGCGTAGATCTTGGCCCCACGCTTCTTGGCGTGTTCGTATTCTTCCAGCACCAAAACCCCGGCGCCTTCGCCCAGCACAAAGCCGTCGCGGTCGCGGTCCCAGGGGCGCGACGCAGTCTTGGGGTCGTCGTTGCGCGTGGACAGTGCTCGAGCCGCTGCAAAGCCACCCAAGCCCAGTGGTGAGACGGTGCTCTCGGCACCGCCGGCCACCATCACGTCCACGTCGCCGTATTCGATCATGCGTCCGGCTTCGCCGATGCAATGCAGCCCGGTGGTGCAGGCCGTCACGATGGCCAGATTGGGGCCGGTAAAACCGTACTTGATGGAGACGTGGCCCGAAATCATGTTGATGATCGAAGCGGGCACAAAGAACGGCGAGATTCGCCGTGCCCCTCGCGCCCTGTATTCGTCTTCGGTCTGTTCAATCAATGGCAAGCCGCCAATGCCGGACCCCACCAACACGCCAATACGCTCGGCCGAAACTTCGTCAAGCGCGTCACCATGCGGCAGCCCCGCATCCTGAACGGCTTGAATGGACGCAGCCATGCCGTAGTGGATGAAGGTGTCCATATGGCGGGCTTCCTTGCCGGGCATGTAGTCCTCGACATTGAAGCCTTTGACTTCGCCCGCAAAGCGGCAACTGAAGCCGGACGCGTCAAACTTGGTGATCAGGTCGATGCCGCTGCGTCCAGCCAACAGGTTGGACCAACCCTCAGCCACCGTGTTACCCACGGGGCTGATGAGCCCGAGACCTGTGACGACGACGCGGCGGCGGCCCGACATCAATGATCAGCCCTTGCTGTGCGCGACGGCGTAGTCGATCGCCAGCTGAACGGTGGTGATCTTCTCGGCCTCTTCATCCGGGATTTCGATGCTGAACTCGTCTTCGAGCGCCATCACCAATTCCACGGTGTCCAAGGAATCGGCGCCCAGATCGGCCACAAAGGCTTTTTCATGGGTGACGTCAGACTCTGGCACACCCAGTTGTTCTGCAATGATTTTTTTAACTCGCGCTTCGATATCGCTCATGACTCCTCCAGGAGTGGGATCGGAAAAACAGCCCGAAATTCTACCGGCCGGGCGGGCACCGGGATTCTGGGGCCCAAAGGGCCTCAATTCATGACCATGCCGCCATTGACGTGCAATTCGGTCCCTGTGATGTAGCCGGCTTGCGCCGACGCCAGAAAAACAACCGCATGCGCAACCTCTTCAGCCTGCCCCAGGCGACCCAGCGGAATGCTGGCCAGCAGCGCGGACTTGGCCGCTTCAGGCAGGCCATCCGTCATGTCGGTGGCGATGAAGCCAGGTGCCACGCAGTTGACGGTGATGTGCCTTGCGCCCAGCTCACGCGCCAAGGAACGTGTCAGGCCGGCCACACCGGCCTTGGCCGCCGCGTAATTGGCTTGGCCAGCATTGCCGCTGACCCCGACCACCGACGTGATGTTGATGATGCGGCCATAGCGCTGTCGCATCATCGGCTTGGTGGCGGCGCGGCAGGCCCGGAAGACTGCTTTCAGGTTGGTGTCGATCACGGCGTCCCAGTCATCGTCTTTCATGCGCATGGACAAGGTGTCACGCGTGATGCCCGCGTTGTTGACCAGCACGTGCAAGGCACCGAACTGCTTGACCACCGCGTCCACTGCCGCATCCAAGGCGGGGCCGTCGGTGACGTTCAAGACGATCCCCTTGCCACCCTGCGCAGCCAGGGCTTGACCGATGCCAGTGGCACCCGCCTCGCTGGTGGCAGTGCCAACCACCACAAAGCCGGCGTCGGCCAGGGCTTTGGCGATGGCACGGCCAATGCCCCTTGACGCGCCGGTCACCAAGGCAACTTGGGCGGCTGCAAGCGGTTGTGCATCACTCATGCCAGCATCTCCTTGGCGGCGGCAAGACTGGCCGCATCCATGACCGTGGTCGACTGAATCTCAGCGTCCACACGTTTGACCAGACCGGCCAGCACCTTGCCCGGGCCACATTCCAAAATATGCGTCAGCCCGCGAGCGCGCAAGGCCTGGATCACTTCAACCCAACGCACGGGCCCGAAGGCCTGGCGAACCAGCGCATCTCGGATCGCCGCGGGTTTGGTTTGCACGGCAACGTCGATGTTGTTGATGACCGCGATTCGGGGCGCCAGCACAGACACCGTCTGCAGGCGTTCGGCCAAGGCATCTGCGGCCGGTTTCATCAACGAGGAGTGAAACGGCGCCGACACCGCCAGCAGCAGGGCCCGCTTGGCGCCCTGTGCCTTGAGCTGCTCGCAAGCCCGGTCCACCCCGGCTTTGCTGCCAGCGATGACGGTCTGCTTGGGGTCATTGAAGTTGGCCGGCTCCACGACCTCGCCGGTTTCAAGCGCCACCGCGGCACAGACTTCGCGCACCACCGCCGCGTCCAACCCCAGGATGGCTGCCATGGCCCCCTGACCCACCGGCACCGCCGCTTGCATGGCCTGGGCGCGAAATCGCACCAAGGGCAAGGCATCGGCCAGGGTCAGGGATCCTGCGGCCACCAAGGCGCTGTACTCGCCCAGGGAATGGCCGGCCACAGCTGCTGGCTCTGCGCCACCTTCGGCAAGCCAGGCGCGATAACAGGCGATGGCCGCAGTCAGCATCACGGGTTGGGTGTTGGTGGTCAGATCCAACGCCTCTTTGGGGCCGCCACGAATGAGTTGGGCCATGTCTTCCGACAAGGCCTGGCTGGCTTCGTCCAGGGTCTGGCGCACGGCAGGGTGATCGCCCCAGGCGTCCAACATGCCTACCGACTGTGAGCCCTGGCCGGGAAAGACAAATGCAAAAGCTGTCATGGAAGTAGGTGGTGTGAAGTCCGGCCCGCTGGATCAGAAGTCGAGCAGCACGGCGCCCCAGGTGAAGCCGCCGCCGACACCTTCCAGCAAGACCGTGTGGCCGCGCTTGACGCGGCCGCTTTTGACCGCCACGTCCAGTGCCAACGGGACCGAAGCTGCTGATGTGTTGCCGTGTTCATCCACGGTGGCGATCAGTTTTTCAAGTGGCAGGCGCAACTTCTTGGCCGTGCCTTGCATGATGCGGATGTTGGCCTGGTGCGGAATCAGCCAGTCCAGGTCTTCGGCAAGTCGCCCGGCCTTTTCCAGCACCGCTCGCGCCGCGCTGTCGAGCACGCCCACGGCCATCTTGAAGACGGCTTGCCCGTCCATCTTGAGCAAGGGGCTGCCGAGCACCTGGCCACCCGCCACCGTTCCCGGCGTGCACAGAATGCCCACGTGTCGGCCGTCGGCGTGCAACTCGGTGGCCAGAATGCCGGGCTCATGGCTGGCCTCCAGCACCACGGCACCTGCGCCGTCACCGAAGAGCACGCAAGTGGTGCGGTCGTTGAAATCCAAAATGCGTGAGAAGACTTCAGCGCCCACCACCAAGGCACAGCGGGCTGAGCCGGCCTTGATCATGGCGTCGGCCACCGCCAGGGCGTAGACAAAACCTGAGCACACGGCCTGCACGTCAAAAGCCGGGCAACCGTGCACGCCCAGCTTGTTTTGCAGGATGCAGGCTGTCGACGGGAAGACCATGTCTGGCGTGGAGGTGGCCACGATGATCAGATCGATGTCCTGCGCCACCCGCCCGGCGGCCTGCAACGCGGCGAGCGCGGCGTGCAGCGCCAGGTCGCTGCTGTTGACGCCGTCGTCCACAAAGTGACGGGCCCGAATGCCGGTGCGTTCAACGATCCATTGGTCGCTGGTTTCCAGACCCCGCTGTGCCAGCAGGGCCGTCATGTCTGCATTGCTCAGGCGCCGAGGCGGCAAATAGCTGCCGGTGCCCGTGATGCGGGCGTAGCGAAGATCGAGTCCAGATTCAGGTGCCAAGGGTGTCGGATTCATGCCGCGAGGTCTGGCGCGGCATCAACCGTCGGCGGCGCCACTTGCGCCAAACCGAGCCGGTCGTGCACGCGGTCCAGGAGCCGGTTGCGGGCGGCATCATAAGCCCGCGCCAAGGCGTTCTCGAAGGCGTAGGCGTCGGCAGAACCATGGCTCTTGAAGACCAGCCCTCGCAAACCCAAGAGCGCGGCACCGTTGTAGCGGCGGGGATCCACCCGGTATTTGAAGCGCTGCAGCACAGGCAAGGCGACCAACGCAACCAACTTCGTCCACGGGTTGCGCGTGAACTCCTGGCGGATGAAGTCCGACATCATCGACGCCAAACCCTCGCTGGTCTTGAGCAGCACGTTGCCCACAAACCCGTCACAGACAACCACATCAACGGTGCCTTTGAAGATGTCGTTGCCTTCAACGTTGCCAAAAAAGTTGATCTGGCCGGCGGTGCCGGCATTTCGAAACAGCTCACCTGAGCGCTTGATGGTTTCGCTGCCCTTGATGATCTCTTCGCCCACATTGAGCAGACCCACGGTGGGCTCAGGCTTGCCGTCCACCGCCGCCACCAACGCGCTGCCCAAGACGGCAAACTGCAGCAACACCTCGGGAGAACAGTCGACGTTGGCCCCCAGGTCAAGCACCGTGGTGAAGCCGTCGCGGCGGTTGGGCATGACGGCAGCGATCGCGGGGCGATCGATGCCGTCCAAGGTTTTCAGCAGATAACGCGCCACCGCCATTAGGGCGCCGGTATTGCCTGCGGATACACAGGCATGTGCAGCGTGGCTGTCCTTGACCTGGGCAATGGCCACGCGCATCGAGGAATCGCGCTTCTTGCGCAGCGCCACTTCCACCGGATCGTCCATGGCAACCACCTCGGTCGCAACAATGCAGGTGCAGCGAGGCCAATGAGCGGCCGGCTTCAGTGCCTCGGCGGTGCCAACCAACACCAGCGCGGCTTGCGGGTGTTTGCTCAGAAATGCGCGGCAGGCGGGCAGTGTGACCTGGGGGCCGTGGTCACCGCCCATGCAATCCACAGCGATCCGCACCTCATGCAAAGGCGCAAAGGCCCCTACCTCAGCAGACACGGTCTACGCCAGCGTATTCAGCGCTGGTGGGGCGCGGCACAAAAATCATCGGAGATCGGAGTCGCGCGGCCTTCAAAACAGCCACAACGAACCAACATGATTTCAGGCGTCGGCTTTGGTCTTCAGGACCTTGCGGCCACGGTAGAAGCCAGTGGGGCTGATGTGGTGGCGCAGATGCACCTCGCCCGTGGTGGGTTCAACAGCGGTACCGGGTGCTGCCACGGCATTGTGTGAACGGTGCATGCCGCGCTTGGAAGGCGACTTTTTGTTTTGCTGAACGGCCATGGTATCTCCTGGAGTCGACGCTGGGTGTGACGGGATAAGCGGGTCAACAATCAACCGCCACAACCGTTGGGGGTGGCGCCCACTGTCAAACGCGGCGCACCTGAACACAAGCTCACCGCTGGAAGCGCGGTCTGTCAATGAACTGCAGCATTTGTATCAGCCGCAAAGCCCGCGAGTATAGCACCGCCCATCCTCGGTGTGGCTGGGCGGCAGACCGCCCTCAGTTGACGCCACCGCTACCGTCGCCACGTCCTCGTCGCAAGGCCGCAAGGGCAGCAAATGGATTGGGGGCCGGTTCTTCCAGGTCCAGTTCGTCTGCAGGCAAGGGCAAGGGGTTGGGGCAGGCGGATTCGTGCCGAGGCACCAACGGCAGCACCAGGATCAGTTCGTCTTCGAGCAGTTCCATGGCGTCCAGTTTTGGGCTGAGCACCAATACATCCTCTTCGGAGGCCTCATCCAGACGTTCGGCTTCTTCTTCTGTGCGGACAAAACGGAATCGCCGATCAACCCGCAGCGGCTGGTCCATCGCCTGCAGGCAGCGCTGGCACTGCAGCGTCACCGAAGACTGCGCCTGCAAGTGCAGCCAGAGCTCGGGCTCGCCTGCGGGGCTTGGCACCAGTTGGCCCTGCAACGACCACTGGACACCCTGATTCGGAGCCGGATCGGCGAACAGGCCTTCGCTCAATCGGCTCAGTGACAGCGTGGGCCACTCGCCGGCCCATTGCTGCTGCTGAGAACAGAAGTGGCGCACGTTCAGCGCTCGGGGATCCATCGCGGGGTCTTTCATCAAGGTTGAACAGGCTTCAAGCGGGCCAATGGCGGGCGAACACAGGGGCCAGCAGATCCAAAGCGCCCGGCGCCTGGCCTCCCCAAAACAAGCCCTGCAGCGCGTCCTGCGCCGAGTCGGCCTCCCAGGTCGAAGCCCGCACCAGCTGAAAGGGTACGTCGCAGCGAAGCAGCGCCATTTCGATGGCCGCCGATCCGGAACCGTCAGAGCCAAACAAAGTCCACATGCAGCGCAGTGTATCCAGCGGGCCTGGCCAGGGCGCCAGCTGTGGGCCGTTCGCTGGGACAATTCCCAACATGAACCCGCCACCCTTGATCCTGGCCTCGACCTCCCGCTACCGGCGCGAACTGCTGCTGCGCCTGAACCTGCCGTTTGACGTGGTGGCGCCGGATGTGGACGAGAGCCCACTGCCGGGCGAAGGCCCAGCGCCCCTGGCGCAGCGTTTGGCGATGGCCAAAGCCCAGGTGGTGTCAACCCGGTACCCCAACGCCATCGTGATCGGCTCAGACCAAGTCGCCGACCTGGATGGCGAGCCCATTGGCAAGCCCGGCAGCCATGGAAATGCGGTTCTGCAACTGCAACGCATGCGCGGCAGAAGGGTGATCTTTCAAACAGCGGTGGCGGTCATCTACGCAAAAAGCGGCTACGCCAAAGGGCTCTTGGCGCCTGTGGCTGTCAGTTTTCGCAGCTTGACGGACGCGGAAATCGAGCACTACTTGAGGCTCGAACAGCCCTACGACTGCGCCGGCAGTGCCAAGTGCGAGACGCTGGGCATCGCCTTGCTGGAGGCCATCGACAGCGACGATCCCACGGCGTTGGTCGGTCTGCCCCTGATTCGCACCTGTCAGTTGTTGCGTGAAGCCGGTCTGGACCCACTGCGAACATGAGCGGCACTCTGTATCTGGTTCCAAACACGCTGGACTTGGGGGTCGCAGAAGTCGACCTGCGCGAGGTGCTTCCCCAAGGCGTGATTCGCCGCGCCGCCCTGCTGCACCACTGGGTTGCCGAAGATGCCCGCAGCACCCGCAGTTTTCTCAAACGAGTCGCTGCCATCGAGGCGCTCAGCATGCCCCTGCAAGCCCTGGACATCCAAGAGCTGCCGCGCCCGCGAAAGGGCAGCCGGGAGGCCATTCCCGCTGCAGCTTGGCAGGCCCTTCTGAAACCCGCGCTGGAGGGCCACGACGTGGGCCTGATCTCGGAAGCGGGCTTGCCCGCCGTGGCAGATCCTGGCTCTGTGCTGGTGGGCGCAGCACACGCCGCGGGTCTGCGCGTGGTGCCTTTGGCGGGCGCCAGTTCCTTGTTGCTGGCCCTGGCGGCCAGCGGACTGAACGGCCAGAGCTTTGCCTTCGTCGGCTACCTGCCGCAAGAAAATGGCGCGCGGCTGGCTCGCATCCGCGAGCTGGAAAGCCTGTCCCGTCGCACGTCGCAAACCCAATTGGTGATCGAAACACCCTACCGCAACGCGGCGCTGATGTCTTCGCTGCTGGAGGGGCTGACGCCCAACACGGTGCTGAGCGTGAGCTGCGGCATCACGCTCGCAGAAGGCTGGACCCGCTCCGCGACGGTTGCGACCTGGCGCAAACAAGCGGTGCAGATGCCAGACCGAATACCGGCCGTTTTTGCGTGGCTGGCTGCGTGAACCGCTCAGGTCGTCAGCGGATGCCCGCCGATACCGTCACAACCCTTCAGCTGCTGCCACCCAGCAAAGACGCGACCTTGCGCTTGGGCTTCAGGCTGGAGGTCAGGCCCCGGGTTGGCGAAATCGCCGAGGCCGCAGCCCGACCGCTGGATTCCCAGGACGCACCGCCCGCACTGCTGGGCTCGTAGGGTTTGTCGAAGAAGGGGTCTGCGGCGGGCGCCGACCGCCGAGGCCGTTCGACCACATCCAACCTGGGTGGTGCAACCCGGTCGGCCTCTTCAAAGTCACGCCGCCGCACGGGGCGCACCGGCCGGTCGTCTTCCAACTCAAAGGGCTGAAGGTCAATCTTCTTCTTGATGAGTTTTTCGATGTCACCGACCAAGCGCGTGTCGTCGCGCGTGACCAGCGTGACGGCCAAGCCAGAAGCCCCGGCCCGGCCCGTGCGACCAATGCGGTGTACGTAGTCTTCGGCGTTGAACGGGACATCGAAATTGAAAACCGCCGGCAGATCGACGATGTCCAGTCCGCGGGCAGCAACGTCGGTTGCCACCAGCAGTTCCACCTCACCCGCCTTGAAAGCGGCCAGCGCTTTGAGCCGCTCGTCCTGGCTCTTGTCGCCGTGCAAGGCTTGGGTCTTCAAGCCGTCGCGCTCAAAAGACCTCGCCAATCGTGCAGCGCCCAGTTTGCTGTTGACAAAAATGAGGGCTTGCGAAAGCGCACGCGACTTCAGCAACTGCCGAACGACGGCGCGTTTGTCGTCGTCGGTGACGCTGATGAACATCTGCTCCACATTGGTGGCCGTGGCATTCGGGCGCGCCACTTCA
Source organism: Rubrivivax sp. (assembly GCA_043774975.1). GTDB lineage: Bacteria > Pseudomonadota > Gammaproteobacteria > Burkholderiales > Burkholderiaceae_C > Rubrivivax. The sequence continues at coordinate 1,938 of JAYVSX010000254.1, read as the reverse complement.
ACCAAGATGGGGTCCTGCAGATAGCTGTTGGCCAGCTTTCTGATTTCAGGCGAGAAGGTGGCGGAAAACAGCAGCGTCTGCCGCGCCTTGGGCAAGTAAGACAGGATGCGCTGCAAGTCGGGCAGGAAGCCGATGTCCAACATGCGGTCGGCCTCATCGAGCACGACATACTCGACCTGGTTGAGGACAGCGTTCTTGGCTTCAATGTGGTCCAGCAAACGGCCCGGCGTGGCGATCAGCACCTCGACGCCGGCCTTCAGTTGCAAGGTCTGAGGCTTCATGTCAATGCCGCCAAAAACCACGCATGAACGCAACTGCGAGTGCTTGGCGTACTTCTTGACGCTCTCGGCAACCTGATCGGCCAATTCACGCGTGGGTGCCAAGACCAGAGCACGAACGGGATGTCGAGCAGGCGACATGCTGGCGTTTTCGTGGCGAAGCATCTTCTGCAACAACGGCAGCGTGAATGCGGCCGTCTTGCCCGTGCCCGTCTGGGCCGCGCCCATCACGTCGCGCCCAGCCAAGACGATGGGAATCGCCTTGGCCTGGATGGGTGTCATCGCGGTGTAGCCCGACTCGATGACCGCTTGCAACAGCTTGGGGTCAAGCGGGAGGGTGTTGAAAAGCGGGGCGGGCTGTTGATCGGCAAGCGCCGATTCTTCTGGGGGAAACTGATTGATCATGTCGCCCAATTATCACCCCCGGGGCAACTTTCGCGGGTGGCGGGCCAAAACCCGAAGCCATTGCGGTGACCTGAAGCGGACGATGCGCCAGTAAAGCACCACGTAGCTGATAGCGAAGCCGCCCAACGCCACAGCAAGCCAAGAAGTGCTGTTCCAAAACAGAACGGCTGGCACCACCGACATCATGCACAGAGCCCAAAGAAAAGGCGACGTCATGGAGTTGCGACGCGTCAGCGCCTTGGCGCTTCGGTCACCCACGGCCCATCGCAAGACCCGGCGATAAATGAGCGAGTGCAAGTGAATGCCATCGGGCACGCTGGGCGGCGTGGCTCGCAAGACCCGACGGCGATAAATGGAAAACAGAGTTTCAAAAACTGGGTAGATACAGACCAAAAGAGGGAACAGCGGCGACACCGAGGGGTTGCGTACAAGCAACAAAATGGACAGTTCCGCCACGTAAAAGCCGAGAAAGTAAGCGCCGCCATCACCCAAAAAGACCAGTCCGGCAGGAAAGTTCCAAAGAAAGAACCCCAGCACCGCTCCAAGCCCAGCCAGCGCCAACAAACCTATTTGCGTGTCGCCAACCTGAAAAGCCACGTAGGCCAAGGCAGCCAACATGATGACCACGCACATGGAGGCCAATCCATTGAACCCGTCGATGATGTTGACGGAATTGGAAATGCCGGCCACGGCCACCATGGTCAAAACCAGCGACCCGGCTGTCCACGCCACGATGGGGTCGAGAAAGGGGATATCGGTTCGGGTGATGGCCGCGTCCAAGAGCCAAAAGGCCATGGCTGCGGAAAGCACGGAAGCCAGCAGGCGTTTTCGAGGACTGACGGCTTTGGTCAAGTCCTCGACCAAGCCGGCAACAAAGGTTGGCAGGGAACACACCAACATCAGGCCGGCCATCGCCGCCATGCTGCTGTCTAACCATGCCATCACTGCACTGGCTGCAACCAGACCTGCAACCACGCCAATGCCACCCACACGCGGGACCGGTTTGACGTGAAATTTCTGCGGGCCGGAGGTGTCGTGATCCAACGAGCTGTGTCCCGCTGTGCGACTGGAGTGAACGACCCAGCCGGTCAGCAGCATTGCAACGAAGAAGGAGGTTATGAGAACTATCACTACACCAATTGTACGCAGCAGCCCTCAGGCGGCTGGCCCGAAATGGGCGGGCTGGTCGACCCATGCAGGCCGACCCAAGCTTGGCGGCAACCCACAGGCTCAGCTAACCCATAGGAGGCTGGCC
>JAYVSX010000253.1:0-13497 GCA_043774975.1 Rubrivivax sp. | reverse complement strand
CGCAAACGGCAGCGTCAACATCAGCAGCGATGCTTCGTCAAAGCGTTTGAAGGTCAGGTAGAGCAGCACGAAGATGATCAGCAGCGTGAACGGCACGGCGATTTTCAGTTTGGCCGTGGCGCGCTCGAGAAACTCGAACTGCCCCGACCAGGAGATCGAGTAGCCCGGCGGCAGTACAACGTCCCTGGCCACCGCGCGTTGCATGTCCTGCACAGCACCGCGCAGGTCGCGGCCGCGGATGTCCACGTACACCCATCCGGACAACCGGGCGTTTTCGCTGCGCAGCATCGGCGGGCCGTCGGTGATGCGCAGGTCCGCCACATCGCCGAGCAGCAGGCGCTGACCGCGGTCATTGACGATGGCCAGCGTGCGCAACTTCTCCAGTGAGTCGCGCAGCTCACGCGGGTAACGCACGCTGATCGGGAACCGCTGCAGGCCTTCCACCGTCTCGCCGACGTTCTCGCCGCCCACGGCCGAGCTGATGACGGACTGCACATCGGCGATGTTCATGCCGAAGCGGGCTGCATCATCGCGGCGGATGTTCACATCCACATAGCGGCCGCCGGTCAGGCGCTCGGCGAGCGCGCTGCTGACACCGGACACGTCCTTCAGGGCCCTCTCGATCTCGCCGGTCACGCGGTCGATCACCGCCAAATCGGTGCCCGCCACCTTCACGCCCACCGGGCTCTTGATGCCGGTGGCCAGCATATCGATGCGGTTTCGGATCGGACCCAGATGTTGGACAGGCCCGGCACCTTGACGATGCGGTCCAGCTCCTCGACCAGCTTGTCGCTGGTCATGCCCGGTCGCCACTCAGCCTTCGGCTTGAACTGAATCGTGGTCTCGAACATCTCCATTGGCGCCGGGTCGGTGGCGGTCTCCGCGCGGCCGGCCTTGCCATAGACCGTCTGCACCTCGGGCAGCGTCTTGATCAACCGGTCGGTCTGTTGCAGCAGCTCGGCCGCCTTGCCCGCAGACAAGCCAGGCAAAGCGGTGGGCATGTAGAGCAGATCACCTTCATCCAGCGGCGGCATGAACTCGCTGCCGATCTTCAGGATCGGCCAGGCGGTGCTTGCCAGCAGCAGCAACGCGACGGCGATCGTCGACTTCGGCCAAGCCAGCACAGCATCGAGCAGTGGTCGGTACGCGGCGATCAGCGCCCGGTTCAGCGGGTTGCGCTGTTCGTCGGGGATCCGGCCACGGATCAGGTAGCCCATCAGCACCGGCACCAGCGTCACCGCGAGGCCTGCTGACGCGGCCATCGCATAGGTCTTGGTGTAGGCCAGCGGCGAGAACAGCCGCCCCTCCTGCGCTTCCAGCGTGAACACCGGGATGAAGCTGAGCGTGATGATCAGCAGCGAGAAAAACAGCGCCGGACCGACCTCGACCGCCGCGTCGCCGACCACGCGCCACTGCGCTTCGCCCCTCAGGTCCTCGCCGGGGTGCCGGTGGCGCCAAGCCTCAACGTGCTTGTGCGCGTTCTCGATCATCACCACCGCGGCATCGACCATCGCGCCGATCGCGATGGCGATACCGCCCAGCGACATCACGTTGGCGTTGACACCCTGGTAGTGCATGACGATGAAGCTGGCAAGGATGCCCAGCGGCAGCGTGACGATGGCGACAAAGGCCGAGCGCAGGTGGAACAGGAACACCATGCACACGAGCGCGACGACGATGAACTCCTCGATCAGCTTGTGGCTCAGGTTCTCCACCGCACGCTCGATGAGGCTGGCGCGGTCGTAGGTCGGCACGATCTCCACGCCCTTCGGCAGGCTGGCCTGAAGCGAAGCGATCTTGGCCTTCACCGCTGCAATGGTCTCCAGCGCGTTCTTGCCTGAGCGCATCACGATCACGCCGCCGGTGGCCTCGCCCTCGCCATCAAGCTCGCCGATGCCACGGCGCATCTCCGGGCCGACCTGGATACGCGCCACGTCGCCCAGGCGCACGCTGACGCCGGCATCGGTGCTGCGCAGCGGTATCTTGCGGAAGTCGTCCAGCGTCGCCAGCAGGCCCGAGGCGCGCACCACGTACTCGGCCTCGCCGAGTTCCAGCACCGAGCCGCCGGCTTCCTGGTTGGCATTGCGCACCGCCTCGATCACCGCGCCATGCGGGATGTTGTAAGCCGCCAGCTTGTCCGGGTCCAGCAGCACCTGGTACTGGCGCACCATGCCGCCCACCGAGGCCACTTCGGCCACGTTGGGAACGGTCTTCAGCTCATACTTTAGGAACCAGTCCTGCAGCGCGCGCAACTGGCCCGCGTCCATCGCGCCGGTTCGGTCTACCAGCGCGTACTGGTAGATCCAGCCCACGCCAGTGGCGTCGGGGCCCAGCGCCGGCTTGGCAGCCGCAGGCAGGCGCGACTGCACCTGGTTCAGGTATTCCAGGACCCGCGAGCGCGCCCAGTACGGGTCGGTGCCGTCGTCGAACAGCACGTAGACGAAGCTGTCGCCGAAGAACGAGTAGCCGCGCACGACTTTGGCGCCCGGCACCGACAGCATCGTTGTCGTCAGCGGATAGGTCACCTGGTTTTCGACGATGCGCGGCGCCTGCCCCGGGTAAGGCGTGCGGATGATGACCTGCACGTCAGATAGGTCGGGCAGCGCATCCAGCGGTGTGCGCTGCACGGCCCACAAGCCCCAGGCGGTGACGATGACCGTGGCCAGCAGTACCAGGAAGCGGTTGACGATGGACCAGCGGATCAGCGCGGCGATCATCGCGAGGCTCCAGACGCTGCCGAAGTGGCCGAATTGGCCGGATTGGCCGAATTAACGATAGCGGGCGCCAGCCGCCTGAGCGTGGTCACCGTCGGGCCATCGTTGTCATCGACATAGAACTGGAAGTCGACACGGTCGCCCACCGCCAGCCCGCGTGGCCGCTGCCGGGGTGGCGGTAGCTTGAAGTCCATGGCCATCGCGCCCATGCCGGCGCTGGGGATGGGGCCGTGGCTGAGCGTGACGCTGTCGCGGTCCAGCGCCGTGACCTCGCCCTGCGCGCTGTGACGCACCGCGGTGTTGGGGGCCGTCGGCGCAGGTGCGTTGTTCATCCGCGCCTCCACTCCCTTCAGGCTGGCCTCGGAATCGATGAGGAACTGCGACGAGACCACCACGCGCTGGCCGGCTTTAAGGCCACGCCGGATCTCGGTCTTGCCGCCGGTCTCCAGGCCGGTCTCCACATCAACCGGGGCGAAGCGCCCGCCCTCCTCCGCCACCATCACCACGGCGCGGCGGCCCGTCTGGATGACGGCCTCGGTCGGCACCAGCAAGGCCTTGCCGGCGCGCGTGTCCATGAACTGCATCGTGACGAAGAGGCCCGGCACCAGCTCACCGCGAGGGTTGAGAAACTGAACGCGGGCCTTTAGCGTGCGCGTGGCGGCGTTGACCTCGGGCAACAGCGCCTGCACGCTGCCACGGAACACAGCACCTGGCACACCGGGGCTGCGCGCCTCGACCTGGCTGCCGGGGCGCACCAGCGCCGCCTGGCTCTCGGGCACCTCGGCGTTCGCCCACACGCTGGCCAGGCCGTTGATGCGCGCCAGCAGCATGCCCGGCGCAACGGTCATGCCCTCGCGGGCAATCAGCTCCGCCACGACGCCGCTGCTTGGCGCCACCAGCGTGATGCGCGGCTGCACCGCGCCTGCCGCATCGACACGCGCGACCTGGGCCTCACTCATGCCGACCAGCAGCAGTCGCTGGCGTGCGGCGGCGATCAAGCCGGCATCGCCTGCCGCGAAGCGCTTGACAGCCAGATACTCCTCCTGCGCCGCCACCCACTCGGGCACGTAGAGGTCAGCGAAGGGCTGGCCGGCGCGCACGCGGTCCAGCGTGGCGCGCACATGCAGCTTCTCTATGGTGCCCGCAGCGCGGGCCTGCACCACCGACTGGTCGCGCTCGTTCCAGGCGATGCTGCCGACCGCGCTGAGCATCGGCTGCAGCACGCCTTCGACGACCTCGGCGGTACGCACACCCAGGTTCTGCTGGATGCGCGGGCTGACCGTCACCGTGCCGGGGTCGCTGCCGCCCGCGCCGCCATAGACGGGCACCAGCATCATCTCCATGAAGGGCGACTTGGCCGGTGCGTCGAAGCGCTTACCGGGCACCATCGGGTCGTGGTAATAAAGCACCGGCTTGCCGGTGGCCGGGTCGACATCGCCGGCCTTGATACCGGCCTGGATGTGGCGGCGTGTTGCGGCTTCGCCGGCGGCGATGCTGCTCGTGGGGTCCTCGGCGGCAGGCGAGGCTGGCGCTGCGGTTGAGCCCACCGCCATCGACGCCATGCCGCGGTGCATGCCGTACTGGACCAGTGCGTAGCCGCCCGCCACCAGCGCGACGGCTACACCTAAAGCCAACAACTTGGTTCGCGTGTTCATCGTGCAGCCTCCGGCTTGACCTGCGCGTCGTCGTGCGACGGCAGCAGGTAGTTCAGTTGTGCCCAGATGCGGGCCCTGTCCATCTCGATGCGCAGGCGCTCCATGCGCGCATCGAGCTCGCTGCGACGCGCTTCGAGCACGGCGGTCAGAGGACCAGCCCCGGCGCGATACGACGCCAGCGCGGCTTCGCTGCGCTGGCTGGCAAGCGGCAGCAGCGAAGCGTCATAGCGCTGCAGGCGATCCTGGTGGCTGTGCCACTCCTGCAGCATCGCGCGCACCTCGGCTTCATGAGCGCGCTGCACCTCCTCTCGCCGGGCGCGCGCTTCCTCGATGCCGGCCAGTCGTGCAGCCAGCTCGCGGTCTTGTCGGTTCTTCCGGTCCCACTGCAGCGGCACCGACAGGTTGATTGACACCATGTTGGAGAAGGCCGGGCCGCGCTGGCTGTACTGCAGCTCGACGCTCCAGTCAGACGATCGCGCGGCACGCGCCACGTCGGCCTCGCTCTCTGCGATCGCCTCCTGCTGGATGGCCGCAGCAATCTGCGGGTGCTGGCGCAGGTGCTCTGCCAACGGTCCTTCGGTCCAGGCTCGCAGGGGAAACACAGGGCGCGGCGCCAGCGGCTGACGCGCGCCATCGCCAATCCATCTGCCGAGTTGCGTGCTCGCGACCGCCACCCGCCGCTCAGCTTGCGCCAGCACATCGCGCAGTTGCTCGACCGATCCGCGGGCGGCAAAGACCTCGGCCTGCGTGCCCTTGCCACTGCGGTAGAGCGTCTGGGCGGCCTGCACCTGCAGTTCGGCCTGGGCGATCTGTGACTGCAGCAGATCGCGCTGCGACTCCTGGTAAGAGCGTTCGAGCCAGACCAGCGCCGTATCACGCTGCAGGTCGGCGATGGCGGCCTGGCGTGACGCCTGGGCCAGCCCGACCTCGCGTTCGGCACGGCGCGTGGTGGCGCTGCGCTTCTCGGCCCGGGTCAGTTCTTGCATCACACCGATGGAGCGCATCGTCATGAAGTCGCGGGTGACGCTGTAACGGTCCGGGCCGTCGATCGGCAGGTTGTTGAGGCCGAGCTTGAGCACCGGGTCGGGCCGCTGGCCGGCGGCCAGCGCCATCTCGCGCGCAGCCTGCGCCCGAGCATCGGCGGCGATCACGAGTTGCGATCGCCCCATGGCGACACCCACAGCGACTTCGAGGGAGAGCGGCGAGAGTGGGGCCTGCGCCCAAACGTCGTGAACGCCGTGAACGCCAAGCGTCACGCAAAGCGCGAGCGACCGCGCGAACAAGCTCGCGGATGGGAGGCCGTTGCGCCTCCACGGTAGATACCGAGTCATGGGAACTCCTGAAGTCCGGAATCTGGCCACGGCGGGGCCGCGACCGATCAAACGGGTGACTTCAGGAGGTCAGATGCGAAAGCAGCAGTGCGCGATGGTGTGCGCCAGCGACGGAGGTCGATGCCGCTCGCGTTCCTGCTCGGCCAAGGAACCCAGGACTGTGTCCAGCCCTTCGTCGAGCGAGACGGTGAACAGCGCGGGCAGCGCCGTCATGGGCGGGAAGGCAGGCACCACATGCTCGACCACATGCGTGGTCGAGCCAAACTGGCAGTGCTGCATGCACAGCATGGGTTGCTCAGGATCGAGATCGCCCCCGGCCGCCATCATCTGTGCACAGGGCATGCCTGCCATCGCCGCAGCCTCGGGGCCCGAGGTGCCGCTCACGGCAGGACAGGCATACGCTGCGACGGCAAGCTGCGAGAACAGCAAGGCGATCGACAGCAGGCCGATGAGGCGAACACGAAGGCGGCGCTGGAATGTCACGCTGAGTACCATAACGCAAAGCTTTGAGATGTGCTGCGGGCGGTAGCCGCGGGAACGTCAATCCGGGCTTGGACCGGTCGCGGCGCTGCACCGCCAAGCTCAATGCGCGGGTCAGGCGTGGATGGTTGGGTTCACAGTCGAGCTTTTCGTCCGCATGGCCTGCACTGCCGGACGGTGAAAGGGTCGGAGCAGGTCGGGTGGCTGCTATGCAGGCAACCCGGCCTGGGAGCTTGCCGCTTGGCCTTCCACACGCCCGCAGCGCGATCAGGCGCTTGCACGAAGCCGCAGACCTCGCCTACGACATCCGTCACAGCATCGCACCGCGACTTCGCGGGAGTTCGAGCAGTGGCGCCGACCCCGCTTTTTCGTACTGTTTCGTACCACCCAGAAAAAAGCACTCAGTGTCTTCGCTAAGTGCTTGTTCTTCCTAAGTGCTTGTTCTTCCTACCGAATTTGGTAGGCGCGATTGGACTCGAACCAACGACCCCCACCATGTCAAGGTGGTGCTCTAACCAGCTGAGCTACGCGCCTAGGGAAGCCCGAAAGTATATAGGAGAGTTGAGGCCGCTATTTGCGCCGGGCGTGACGAACGCCCGGCACGCGGCCAATCTGGGCCAGCACCGCCGAGAGCCGGGCCACGTCGGTGACCTCCACGGTCAAGGTCATCCACGCGGTGCTGCGGTCTTTGGCGCTTTGAGTGTGGACAGCGGTGACGTTCATCTTTTCTTTGGCCAAGACCTCGGAGATGTCGCGCAGCAGCCCCGGCCGGTCGGCGGCCTCAACCGCCACATCCAGCGGATAGACGGCTGGCCGAGTGCCCCCAGGCTGCCCCCACTGCACATCGATCACCCGCCCGGGCGAACCCAAAGCCATGTGACGCAGGTTGCTGCAGTCGCGCCGGTGCACCGCGACGCCGCGGCCCCGGGTGACGAAGCCTGAAATGGCATCCGGGGGTGCGGGCCGGCAGCAGCGGGCCAGGTTGGTCAGCAGCGAGTCCATGCCCACCACCAGCACACCGCCGCGCCCGCCGCCAGCTTCGCTGCGCGGCCGGTGCAGCAGAATCGCCTCGGGGTCGGGTTCGGCCGGTGCGGGGCGCAGCAGGTTTTCAATGGTGCGCAGCGACAACTCGTCCTTGCCCACCACCTCATACAGGCTCTCGGCGCTCTTGAAGCCCAACTGCTCGGCCAAGGAGTCGCGCTCCAAGGCGGTGCGTCCCTCGCGCTGCAGCAGCCGCTCAACCAGCTCGCGGCCGCGGGCCATGGTTTGGGCCTGGGCTTGCGCGTTGAACCAGGCGCGCACCTTGGCCTTGGAGCGCTGGCTGGCCAGGTAACCCAGTTCGGCGTTGAGCCAGTCCAGTGAAGGCCCGCCCTCCTTGGCGGCCACCACCTCCACGGTTTGGCCCGACTTGAGCGGCGTGTTCAGCGTGACCAGTGCGCCGTCAACCTTGGCCCCACGACAGCGGTGGCCCAGGTTGGTGTGCACGGCATAGGCAAAGTCCACCGCGGTGCCGCCAGTGGGCAGGTCGATGATGGTGGCCTGGGGGGTGAAGACATAGATGCGGTCGTCAAAGGCACCGTTGTCGGCGCTGCCGCCGTGGCCGGCAAAGTCGCGCTCCCAGGCCAGCAGTTCGCGCAGCACGGCCTTGCGCGCCTCGGCCACCCGTTCCTCAAACTCGCCACTGGCACTGACGCCGGCATAGCCGCGTGTGCCCGCTTCCTTGTACATCCAGTGCGCGGCCACACCGTGTTCGGCGTGCTCGTGCATCGTGCGGGTGCGGATCTGCACCTCCAGCGGCCGCCCGTCGCTGCCCACCACCACGGTGTGCAGGCTCTGGTAGCCGTTGGGCTTGGGTCGTGCGATGTAGTCGTCGAACTCACCGTCGACCGGCCGCCAGGCTTCGTGAACCCGTGCCAGCGCCGCGTAGCAAGCAGGCCCATCAGCAACCACGACCCGAAGCGCTCGGGTGTCCAAGACCTGCTCAAACTGCAAGCCCTTGCCCTGCATTTTTTTCCAGATGCTGTAGAGGTGTTTGGGGCGGCCCTGCACATCAGCCTGCAGCCCATGGGACAGCAGCAGTGCCATCAGCTCGGCGCGCGCCTGGGCCACGCTGAGCTCACGCGCCGCGCGGGTCTGGTCCACCAGCTTGGCCACCTGCTGGTAGTCCTGCGGCTGCAGGAACCGAAACGACAGGTCTTCCAGTTCCCACTTCACCTGCCAGATGCCCAGGCGGTTGGCCAACGGCGCAAACACCTGAAGGCTCTCGGTTGCCAAATCAGGTGGGCATGGCTGCTTGCTGGCGGCAAACCAGCGCAGGGTTTGCAGGCGCGAAGCCAAACGCAGCAAGACCACACGCAGGTCGCGCGAAAAAGCCAACAGCATCTTGCGCACACGTTCAGTCTGCTCGGCGCGCTCACCCGGGCCCACTTGCGCCGCGCGCGCGGCGCGCTGAATCTGCACCAGCTTGCGCGTCAAAGTCACCAAGCTGGCATAGGACTCGCCAAAGGCCTTGCGCACCACTTCCTCGGGGCGCTGCAGGTAGTCGCCCGCATAGACCAGGTAAGCCGCGGCGCACAGGGCCGGTGCGGCCCCCATGCCCTTCAGAACTTGGGCGACGCCATCGGCATGGTCCATGGCAGGTTCGCCGGTGTCCAGCAACTGGCCCGTCAGCAGGGGCTCGGCAAAGGCACGGGCCCTGGCCGTGCTGTCGACCGAGTGGGTCGAAGCTTCACCAGCGGCCCCGCTGGCCAAGTGAACAATGGCTGCGGCGCCCTGCGGCGCTACCGCCTCGGCGGCCTTCATGGCCCCAACAAGAAGTGCCGCACCACCGCGCGTTGATCGGCTTGAACCAGCGTCGGCGCATGTCCCACCCCAGCAAACTCATGCAAGCGGGCGCGCGGCCCCCGGGTGGTCATGGCTTGCGCCGTGTCGCTGGCCAGCAGGTCCGACTCCGCTCCGCGCAGCAGCAAGGTCGGGCATTGAATGCGGTCGTACATGTGCCACAGCATGGCCTGACCGGCGGCAGCCATTTCAGGCGTCATGGCGCGGACCGGCACGGCAATGGCGGGGTCGTAGTGCGACTTGAAGCCGGCGATGCCGTCCTTGACTTCAGGCACCAACTGTGGCCGAGTGAGTTCCAGCCATTGCTCGTCGGTGTGCGGGCCAAATCCTGAAGAGATGAAGCGCAGGCCGGCGGCCGCTTCCTGCTCCGACTTCCAATGCATGGGCACGCCGAGGTAAACGGCCAGGCGTTGAATGAAGGTAGGCTCCACCACAGGCCCCACGTCGTTCAGCACCAGACGGGCTACGGGTGAGCCGGGCAAGGAAGCCAACGCCAGGCCAATCAGCCCACCCATCGAGGTGCCAACCCAATCCAACTGGTCAACACCCAGCCGTGCCACCAGCGTGACCATGTCCGACAGGTACGTGGGGATGCCGTAAGCATTGGGGTCGGCCAACCAGCCTGACCGTCCGCGACCCACCACGTCCGGGCAAATCACGCGGTAGTGGCTGGACAGATCGCGCGCCAAAGTGTCGAAGTCCCGGCCTTGGCGGGTCAAGCCGTGCACACAGACCACCACCTTGGGGTTGGCAGCGTCGCCCCATTCCCAATAGGCCATGCGGTGCAGGCCGCCTGCGGTCAGGCACTGGAGATGTCGAAGCTGGGGCTGATTCATGACGGTGGTAGCTGGTGAATGCGCTGGGCAGCAAAGCGGCTGGTGCTTGCGCCGCATCGTATCAATGCGTCTGACGGTGCAAAAAACACGTGGCAAAAAAAGACGTTGCAAAGAAGACGCCGCAAAGAAGACGCGTACCGGGCACGCCACAAGGTGGCTGCTGCCAGGGCGCCCAACGCCGCCGCAGCCGGACTACTTCATCTGCACGCTGCCACTGACTGTGGCCGTCACCGTGGTTTTGCCAGCTTCAACCGGCAGTGACGCATCGGCCGAAGCGCTCATGGCCTGAGCCCGCATCATCGGCAAAGGCTGGCCTTGGCCTTGATCTGACGTCACCTGAACCTCGCGCACGACATAGCTGCCAAAACCAAACTGTTTGGCCACCGCGTCCGCGCGCGAACGAAAGCGCGCGATGGCTTCTGCAGAAACATCACCTTCCATCTTTTCACGCGCCTCGCGGGACAGCGAAAAGCTCACGCGAGAGATCGTCAACGAAACAATGCGGGCGGTGAGCTGCGAAATCTTGGGCGTGTCGCGCCCCTGCACGATCAGCTCGGCACTGCCTTGCCAGCCGGTGATGCCGCCCTTGCTGCTGTAGCGGGGGTAAAGGGAAAACTGCCCGGTCTGCACCTCCAACTGACCTGGAAGGGCCGCTTTGCGGGCCTCCACCAATGCAGCGTCAAGCGCTTGGCGCAACTGGCCCTGCACCGCGGCGGCGTCAGGCCCGTCACGCTGGGTGGCAAACACCACCGTCAGCCAGTCCTTGTTGACTTCCACACTGGCCGTGGCGCTCAGGCTGACGACGTTTTGCGGTGGGGCCAGAGCCTGGGCCTGCACCGTGGCGATGGCGCCGCCCGTGGCCAGGGCGGCCATCAGAGTGCGAATCAGGGCTCGAGACTCAAGCAAGGTCATGGTGGGGCTTTCGTCGCTCGTTCCGCCACGGCGACATGCCGCGCGGCTTGCAGGCCCCAAGTCTGCATCACTGGTTGACCGGACCCGCCGACTTGGCCCTGCGGAAAAACATGTAACAGCCGGTCAGCTTGACTCCAAGCGCGCTGTTCTCGACCCCCACAATGCGGCTGTTACAAATTGGGAGTTACCCATGACCACGTCCAACAACCCCCGCCCCGACCGCATCGTGGTTGTCGACGACGACGCGCGCATTCGCGACCTGCTGCGCCGTTACTTGTCTCAAGAGGGTTTCGACGTCTTGCTGGCCGAAGACTCCAAGGCTCTCAACCGGGTCCTCACCCGCGAGACCGTGGACCTGATCGTGCTGGACCTGATGCTGCCGGGCGAGGACGGCTTGAGCATCTGCAGAAGGCTGCGTGCCGCCAACGACTCCACACCGATCATCATGCTGACCGCGAAGGTGGAAGACGTCGACCGCATCGTGGGTCTGGAGGTGGGGGCTGACGACTACCTGCCCAAGCCTTTCAACCCGCGAGAACTGCTGGCGCGCATCCATGCGGTGCTGCGCCGCCGCCCTGCCCCCGAAGCACCGGGCGCACCCAGCAAGGAAGCCACCATCGTCAACTTTGGTCCGTTTGAGTTTGACCTGTCGCTGCGGCGGCTGTCCAAGAACGGCGAGCAGATTGCACTGACCACTGGCGAGTTCAGCATGCTCAAGGCCCTGGTTCGTCACCCGCGCCAGCCCTTGTCACGCGACAAGCTGGCGCAACTGGCCCGCGGGCGCGAGTTCGAGCCCTTCGACCGCAGCCTGGACGTGCAGATTTCGCGCCTGCGCAAGATGCTCGAGCCCGACCCAGCGCAGCCGCGCTACATCCAGACCGTGTGGGGCGTGGGCTATGTGTTCGTGCCGGACGGCGCCAACTGAGCCGCAGGGCTGAAGTCTTGATTGCTGGCAGTCAGAACAACCGGCCAACGCTCCCTGTGCCGTGGACCGCACCGTGGGCCTGAGTCTGTTCTGGCGGACCTGCTTTTACCTGGCCGTGCTGTTGGCAGGTGGCGTGGTGGCCTGGGTGCAGACCTTGCGGGCGCTGGAACTGGAGCCGCGCGCCGTGCAGGCCGCTCAACAAACGGCCGGCTTGGTCAATCTGTCACGAGCGGCCTTGAGACAGGCCGACGGCATCAACCGTGTGGCACTTATCAAGAGCCTGGGTTCCCAGGACACCATCCGGGTGGCTCCACGCGAACCGGGCGACAAGTCCGAACCGTTTGAAGTAGACCGCTTTACCCGCCGGGTGAGTCAGGAATTGCGCAACACCTTGGGGCCAGACGCGGTGGTGGCCAGCAGTGTCAATGGCCAGCACGGTCTGTGGGTGGGCTTTTCCATCGACAAAGACCAGTACTGGCTGCAGGCTGAAAAGGAACCTGGCAACACGCTGAACTACAGCACCTGGTTCATTTGGGTGGGCATTGCGCTCTTGGCCACGTTGGTGGGGTCGGTGGCCATCGCCAGCCTGATCAACCGGCCCTTGAAACAACTGTCTTTTGCGGCCAGCCGCATTCGTGAAGGCGATCTGGATTCCCGGCTGGACGAGAACACCTTCACCAGCGAAATCCGCGAGGTCAACCGCGGCTTCAACCGCATGGCGCGAGAGCTGGCGCGGGTGGAGGAAGACCGTGCGGTGATGCTGGCCGGCATCAGCCACGATCTCCGCACGCCGTTGGCACGCTTGCGGCTGGAAACCGAGATGAGCGTGGCCGACGAAGAAGCCAAACACAACATGGCGCTCGACATCGATCAGCTTGACGCCATCATCGACAAGTTCATGGACTACGCCCGCCCCGGCGAAACCGACTTGCACGCGGTGCACGTGGCCCAACTGATCGACCGCGAAGCCTCGGTGTTTCGCGAACCGTCGCAGATCAAGGTCAACTCACGTGTGCCCATCGACCTGACAGTGATGGCCGACGAAACGGAACTGGGCCGCGTCTTCCAGAACCTGTTTGAAAACGCGCTGCGCTATGGCCGCGGCACCTACACCGGCATCGCCGAAGTGACGGTCAGCGCGGTGAAAACCGGCTCTTGGGTGATCATCAGCGTGCGCGACCACGGCCCGGGCGTGCCGCCCGAAAAATTGCCGCAGCTGACCACACCGTTCTTCCGAGGTGACGCCGCACGCACCGCAGCCACCGGTGCCGGCCTGGGCTTGGCCATTGTCGAAAAGGCCATGTTGCGCATGGGCGGCACCTTGGAATTGGCCAACGCACCTGAATGTGGCTTGGTTGCCCACCTGCGCCTGCACCGCGCCGATCGCATCATGGCTTGACAGGTCTCAGGCGCGATCAAGCTCAGGCCGATAGATCAAGCAGATGGCGCGCGCCTCAATCGCCCGCAACTCACCCACCGGGCCCATGTTCTCGGCGGTCTTGGCTTTGACGTTGACCGACGTGACCGGCACGCCCAACGCCATTGCAATGTTTTCACGCATCGCAGCGATGTGCGGTGCCATCTTGGGCGCCTGGGCGACGATCGTGCTGTCAACATTGAGCAGTACGAAGCCTGCTTCGCGCACCCGCTGAGCAGCGGCCTGCAGCAGGCGCATCGAATCAGCGCCTTTGAACGCCGGGTCGGTGTCTGGGAAGTGGCGACCGATGTCGCCCAAGCCCGCCGCGCCCAGCAGCGCGTCGGTGATGGCGTGGAGCAAGGCATCCGCGTCCGAGTGCCCAAGCA
>JAYVSX010000252.1:0-2345 GCA_043774975.1 Rubrivivax sp. | reverse complement strand
CATGGACATGGGCGACCCGCGTGTCGACGAGACCATCGCGGCCTGCGAAACAGGCTTGAAGCAGGTGCTGCAAACGACCGACTCCGATGTCTTCTTCTATGCCTGCAATGGCCACGGCGCCTGGGAGGCCGCCATCGAAAACCTGGTGCCGCCCGGCGGCACTGTCTTGATACCCGGCACGGGGCACTTCTCAGAGTCCTGGGCCGTGCAGACCGAAGCCCTGGGCCGCCGTGTGGTGCGCACACCCTGGGTCGAAGGGCTGCCCATCATGCCTGCCGCGGTGACACAAGCCTTGCTGGACGACACGCAGCGGCAGATCGTCGCCGTGTTCGTGGTTCACACCGACACGTCAAGCGGCATCACCAGCGACGTGCCCGCGCTGCGGGCGGCGCTGGACGCTGCCGATCACCCGGCGCTGTTTGTGGTGGACGTGGTGGCGTCCCTGGGTGCTGAGCCGTTTGACATGGACGGCTGGCGTGTCGACCTGGCCGTCGGCGCATCGCAAAAAGGTTTGATGTGCCCGCCCGGCGTGGGTTTTCTGGCCGCCAACGCGGCGGCCTTTGAAGCCGCCCAGCGCAACCCGGCGCCGCGCTTTTACTGGGACATGGTCAGCCGCAAGAGCCCGCTGAGCTACCGCAAGTTCTGTGGCACGCCGCCACAGAATCTGATGGCGGCGTTGGCGGTGTCGCTGGGCCTGATTCAGCGCGAAGGGCTGACCCAGGTTCTGGCGCGGCACCGCTTGTTGGCCGGCCTGGTGCACGCGGCGGTGGCGGGTTGGAGTCAGGGCGGCGTGCTGGGCTTTTTTGCACGCGAGCCGGCCAGTCGTTCCAACGCCGTGACCACCGTCACCGTGCCTGCTGGCACCGATGTGGACGGCCTGCGCGCCTTGGCCCGCGAGCACTATCAACTGGCCTTTGCGGGTGCGCTGGGCCCGCTGCAAGGGCGCGGCTTTCGCATCGGGCACCTGGGCGATCAAAACCCGGCGCAGATGCTTGGTGCTTTGGCCGCGTTGGAGGCAGCGCTGCGGGCTCAGGGCATTGCCGTCGGCGACGGAGGTATGCGCCAGGCCGTTCAGCGATTGGCCGAAAGCGGATGTGCTGAAGCCAACCGCTGAGGGGCCCGGTCGCGGTTGCGGTGCGCACCCATGCTGGTGAGGGTTGCAAGATTGACTGGGTGGTGACAGCACGTCGCAAGCAAGACCGGCGTGGCCTCTAGACTTGCGCCATGCCGTTCACCCGCTTTGACAACACCCGGCTGGTGCACGTCGCGCCCCAAGAGCAGGGTGTCCGCAGTTGCGAGCCCACCGATGCATTGGTGCGTGCTTGCCGCTTGGGCGCCGGTCCGGCCACCCGGCCCCTGGGGCAGCCTTGGCAGGCAAGCCGCATTGAGTGGCGCTACGGTGTGTTTCATGTGCACAGCCTCGACGTGGCGCGCCGGGCCTGTCTGCTGCTGGATGGGTCTTGGGCCATGCAGGACACGGCTTCCAGTGCTGAACGCTGGCGAATTCGGCTCGCAGCCCAGGTCGCAGATGGAGCCTGGTGGCGCCCGCTGAGCCCGCTGGATGCCTGGGACGCGGGCATCGCCCGTTCAGTGACTGGCCTTGCAGGTTTTTGTCCGCGCCGAGCCACCTTGATCGTGCTGGATCACGCGCCGCTGGACGACGCTGCTCACGCAGTGTTGGCGGGCCTTGAGCGGCAAGCCCAGACCTGGTCGCGTGCCGTGCGGCTGGTGGTGGTGGGTGGTGAGCCGCCCGGGTTTGCACGGCCTCTGGGCGGTTGACGGCCGTTGACGGCGCTGGCTGAGCAGCCGCCGACCCTGAGCGCGTCCCCCGTATGCGACGGCGCTGTCGGGCTACATGCCCGCGTAGTTGGGACCGCCACCGCCTTCGGGCGTGACCCAAACGATGTTCTGCGTGGGGTCCTTGATGTCGCAGGTCTTGCAGTGCACGCAGTTTTGGGCGTTGATCACCAGGCGGTCTTGACCGTCGGTGTTGACAAACTCATAGACACCGGCCGGGCAGTAGCGGCTCTCGGGCCCCGCAAACTGGGCCAGGTTGATGTTCACCGGCACCGACTCATCCTTCAGCGTCAGGTGCGCAGGCTGGTTTTCTTCGTGGTTGGTGTTGCTGATGAAAACGCTGCTCAGGCGGTCGAAGGTCAGCTTGCCGTCGGGCTTGGGGTACTTGATGGCTTCAACCTGGCCGGCCGCGTGCAGGCGGGTGTGATCAGCGGCCTTGCGGTGGATGGTCCAGGGCGGGCTCTTGAAGCCCAGCTTGGGCAGCAACCACTGCTCGATGCCGGTCATCACGGTGCCCACGGTGTTGCCTTGCTTGAACCACTGCTTGA
>JAYVSX010000251.1:0-4393 GCA_043774975.1 Rubrivivax sp. | reverse complement strand
CCGTTCCAACCGTTCCAACCGTTCCAACCGTTCCAACCGTTCCAACCGTTCCGACCGTTCCAACCGTTCCGACCGCGCCTGCTGCGGCCAGCGCCGCCGCCGCCGGGTTTTCCAGGCGGGCGGCGTCGGCCAGGTGCAGTCGGGCAAAGGTTTCACCGCCCAGCCAGGGTTGGGTCTGGCCGCCACTGCCGTCCACGACGGACAAACGCACCGCCCGCATGGCCTCGGGCAGGGTGATGCGCGGTGTGCCCAGCGCTTCGACCAGCACACGTGCAAACCGGGTGGCCGCGGCTTGACGCGGATCGGCCGACGCGTTGGCCGGTGCGGGTGCTACCTGCAATTCCTGCAAGGCGCCCGGCGCATGGCCCAACAGCACCAGCGTGTTGCTGCCCAGGCGGGGCCGAGCCAGCCCAACGGGTGTCAGCCGGCCCAGCGCCGGGTGGCGGTAGGCGGCGTCCACGACCAGCGCGCGTGGGGCGTCGGTGCCACCGCCCAAGGCGTCCACCAGTTCCTGCAGCGGCAGGCCCACGGCGCGCAGCACTGCTGCCAAGCCGGCGGGCGGCTGCGTGTCGGTGAGCGCCACTTCACTGGGCAGCAGCAGGTTGCGGCCGTCGACCTGGGCGCCCAAGCCGGTGTAGTAGATCAAGCCCACGCCGTCGGGACGCAGGCGTTCGCGGTAGTCCTTGAGGGCGGCGCGCAGATCGGTGCTGTTGCTGTCTTCCAGCAGCGTGACCTCAAAGCCGCCCGCCCTGAGCGCACCCGCCACTGCGGCCGTGTCGCGGCGCGCGGACTCCAGCACGATGCGGTTGCCCACGGTGCCCATGGCCACCACCAAGGCCAGCCGCTGACGTGGGGCCGCCGGGTCGGCAGCCGTGACAACGCCTTGGGCCAGGGCAGGGGGCTGCCAGCCCAAACACAGCGGAAGAACCACCCACAGCCCCATGGTCGCCGCCCACCGGGCCCAGCGCAAACGCATCGACAAGAGATCCCCTTACAAACAGCACTGGGCCACCTGTTGATCGAGTGTAGCCAGCCCACCCGCATTTTGTGACGACCTGTTTCTGCGGCCCAGCGGGTTGGCGCGGATTGCGCACTGTCTTTTCAGCCGTTGGGGGCCGAACGACACGCCCCCCCCTAGCTCAAGCCGCCGTTGTGCGGCTGGCGCTAACGCCCTTCTAACGAGGCTCTCTCCAGGATGCCTTCTGGGCTGCACAAGCCCTGGAGCTCATCAACTTGGAAAAGGGACTTGTCATGAAGAAGCTTTCGATCCTGGCCTGGGCCGCAGCGCTGGCCATACCGGCTGCGCAAGCAGCGCCCACCACCATCAACTTTGACGGTGCCGTCAACCTCGACATCAGCACCGCTTATGCGGGCTTGACCATGGGTGCGCCCTTTCCCGGCACGGGGCCGGTGCGCACCTGGAATTCGCCCACCGCCCACAGCGGCAACAACGTGCTGGGCCTGTCGGGCCAGAACAACTTCTACGCTTTCAACCAGTCCACGGGCGCCATCGACATCGTCTTCGATACCGCTGTCAATGCGGTCAGCATTGCCGCTGCCTTTGTGATCGCCACGGATCAGTTCCTGGGCATTGGCGGGCTGCCGTTCATGGCGGCCTACAACAGCACCACCATCTCGCAGGCCACCCGCATCGGTCTGGACACCTGGGACATCGTGGGTGACGCCTGCCTGGGCAACAACTTCTGCACCAGCGGCTGGGACATGCTGAGCTTGAGCAGCGCCAGCAACGACATCAAGGCCATTCGATTGAGCGGCTTTCTCAGCACCAGCGGCGGGGTCTCCAGGCTGGCCATGTTTGACACCTTGACCTATGACCGCGCCAATGGTGGTGGTGGTGGTGGCGGCGGCACGGTGCCCGAACCTTCGTCGCTGCTCTTGGCGGGCATGGCGGGGGTGGCGCTGTGGGGCAGCCGGCGCACGGGCGGCCAGCGGCAACCTGGCGTGGGTCGAAAGAAGTAGCTCGGATGGCCCGGGGGCGGGTTGCTCCGGTTGCTATCCTGCACCCGGATGTTCAACCCCAACCCGACCCATGCTGATTGACATCGGCCCGCTGCGCCACAACACGGCCTTTCGCAGGCTCTTTGCCAGTCAGTTCATTTCCGGGCTGGGCACCATGGTCAGCTATGTGGCCGTGCCCTGGCAGGTCTACGAGCTGACCCGTTCCAACGCCTTGGTGGGTTTGCTGGGTTTGGTGCAACTGGTGCCGGTGGTGGCCTGCGGTTTGCTGGGCGGCGCGGTGGCCGACCGGGTTGACCGCAAGCGGCTGCTGATGGGCTCCGAAGCGTTGATGGCGCTGTGTGTGGCGGGCTTGCTGGCCAACTCGCTGCTGGCGACGCCCAACCTGGTGGTGATCTATCTTCTGGTGGCCTTGCTGCAAGGCGCCAGCGGCTTTCACCGCCCGGCGCTGGAAGCCCTGACGCAAAAGGTTGCGCGGCCCGAGGAATTTGCGGCCGTGGCGGCGCTGTCGTCCTTGCGTGGCACGGTGGCCATGGTGGCGGGGCCGGCGTTGGCCGGCCTGCTGCTGGCGGGCTGGGGCACGGTGGGCGCCTACCTGTTTGACTTTGTCACCTTTGCGGCGGCCCTGTTCTTCTTGGCCCGCGTGCCGCGCGAAAGCATCGGCCCGGTGCCAACCGCGCAAGAGCGGCCGCATCTGTTGGTCGACCTGAAAGAGGGCCTGCGTTTTGCCTGGGCGCGCCCCGAGCTGATGGGCACCTACATCGTCGACATCGTGGCCATGGCGTTTGCGTTTCCCATCGCGCTCTTCCCGGCCATGGCGGTGGCCTACGGGCACACCGAATCGGTGGGCTGGCTGTTGTCGGCGATGTCGGTGGGCGCGCTGGTGATTGGCCTGTTCAGCGGCTGGGCCGGCAAGGTTCGCCGCCACGGCCGTGCGGTGGTGGTTGCGGCGGCGGTGTGGGCGCTGGGCATCGTGGCACTGGGCTTTGCGCCCAGCTTGTGGCTGGCGCTGGCCTGCCTGGCCTTGGCTGGCGCGGCCGACATGGTCAGCGGTGTGTTTCGCGGCACGATCTGGAACGAAACCATCCCCAACACGCTGCGTGGCCGGTTGGCCGGCATCGAGATGATCAGTTACCTGACCGGCCCGCTGATCGGCAACGTGCGGGCCGGCTTCATGGCCGACGCCTGGGGTGTGTCGGCGGCGATCTGGGTGGGCGGGTTGGTCTGCCTGGCCGGGGTGGTTGCTACGGGCTTCTTGCTGCCGCGTTTTTGGGCTTATCGAAGCGTGGTCAACAGCCGCAGTCCGTAGCCCGCAGCGCGTTGCCCGCAGACCGCACCCCGCAGACGGCAGACCGCAGCTTCACTGCGCCGGATCTCGAATCTCGGCGCGGATCTGGTCGATGGCTTGCAGCACTTCAGGTGCCAGCACGGTACCCCAGGCGTCCAGGCACTCTTCGAGTTGGGCCAGGCTGGTCACGCCAATCAAGGTGCTGGCCACGCGCCAGTTGTTGTAGCACCAGGCCAGCGCCATGCGGGTGGGGGTCAGGCCGTGCTGGCGTGCCAGCGCGTTGTAGCGGCGGGCAGCCGCCAAGGCCGTGGCGCGGCCCCAGCGTCCGCTGCGAAACCGATCGAACACCGTCACCCGGCCCAGGTTGCTGAGGTCGTCAAAGCCACGCTCGTCGTACTTGCCGGTCAACAGCCCAAAACCCAGCGGTGAATAGGCCAGCAGGCCGACGCCACTGCGGTGCAGGGCCTCGTCCAGACCGTTGTCCACGCTGCGCTCGATCAGGCAGTAGCCGTTTTGCACCGTGGCCACGCGCGGCAGGCCGTGCGCTTCAGCGACGCGGACAAACTCGCACAGGCCCCATGGCGTTTCATTCGACAGGCCGATCGCCCGCACCTTGCCTGCCGCGACCAACTTGCCCAGCGCCTGCAACTGGTCGTGAATCGAGGTTTGTGGCTTGTCGTGCTGGGGGTCGAAATAGCCGCTGCCAAAAATGGGCGTGTTGCGGTTGGGCCAGTGGATCTGGTACAGGTCGATGACGTCGGTTTGCAGGCGTTTGAGGCTGTCGTTGCAGGCCTGGTTGATGCCGGCCGGCGTGACATCGGCGTCGCCACCGCGCACCCAAGGCATGCCACGCGAGGGGCCGGCGATCTTGGTGGCCAAGACGGTGTTGGCGCGCGCCGACGGCCGCTTGGCAAACCAGCGGCCCAGAATGGTTTCGGTGGCGCCATAGGTTTCGGCGCAGGGCGGCACCGCGTACATCTCGGCGGTATCGATGAAGTTGACGCCGCGTTCAAGCGCTCGGTCCAAGATGGAGTGAGCGTCGGACTCGCTGACCTGCTGGCCAAAGGTCATGGTGCCCAGGCAGATGGGCGTGACGGACAAGGCGCTTTGGCCCAAGGCACGGGTTTG
>JAYVSX010000250.1:0-5865 GCA_043774975.1 Rubrivivax sp. | reverse complement strand
GCAACTCGCAATCGCTCGCTCCAATGCAAACCGAAGTAGAGCATTGGAGACACGCAATTCATTTAAGTTCACTCAAGAGTCAAACACTACACTAGATGCCAGCGCGTCACGAGGGGCAGCACTTGCGGCAAGAACTGTATGGATATACAGTCTCTACTCCCAACGGAGATTTTGATGAACCGCTCCCTTCGCCAGCACTACCGCCCCCAGTCCAAACCGCTTCCGCTCTGGGTGCAGCGCCTGTGGGCCTGGTTCTGACGGCGCGCAGCGCTGGTTTCACACACCGCTTCATTTCGACCACGAAAGCCTGCTTTGAACGCCCTGTCCACACCCGAGTTCGCCGCGCTCCGAATGGCGGCTTCAGGTGCCGCGCCTGGTCCGACTGAACAGGCGCAGATGCTCGTGCAAGCGTCAGTGCAGGCGCCAGTGCAGGCGCCCGTGCAGCAATTCAGATGGCAAAGCCGTTTTGGCACCATGTTGATTGAGGTTCGCGTGGACGGCATATACGTCAATGGCCAGCGTGTCGACCAGGCGCCACCCAGCTCATAGCACATGACTTAGTCGCTCAACTTAGTCGCCCAACTCAGACGCCCAGCCCTCAGACGCCCAGCATCTGCCCGCCGTCAACGGCGATCACCTGGCCGGTGATCCAGCGCGCGTGGCTTGAGGCCAGAAAGAGCGCCACCTCGGCCACCTCTTCGGCTGTGCCCATGCGCCCAAAGGGTATGCCTTTGAGGGTGCGCGCATAGAGCGGGTCGTTGGCCTGCTTGCGCTGATCCCAAACCCCCCCGGCAAATTCAATCGATCCCGGCGCGATGCAGTTCACGCGCACGCCGTGGCTGGCCAACAGGGCGGCTTGGCTGGTGGTGTAGCTCATCATGGCCGCCTTGACGGCAGCGTAGGCCGGCGCCCGGGTCGACGGCCGAAACCCGGAGATCGACGAAATGTGGACGATGCAACCGCCTGGGCTGGCTTTCAAGGCGGGCGTGGCGGCTGCAGAGGCGCGAACCATGGCCATCACGTCCACCGAAAGGCCGGCCGCCCAAGCGGCCTCGTCGTCACCCATGCCAAAACCCGAGGCGTTGTTGACCAACACGTCCAGGCCGCCCAACGCCAGAACCGCCGACTCCACGTAGCGGGTCACCTCAGATGCACTGGCCAGGTCACAGGTGGCCGCATGCACCGGCTGCCCGTGCTGCAGCAGTTCTTGCCGGGTGGTCTCCAGCGTGGTTGCGCCGCGCGCGCAGATCGAGACCCTGGCACCTGCGGCTGCAAAACCCAGCGCAATGGCCCGACCGATGCCACGGCTGCCGCCGGCCACCAGCACCCGTTTTCCCGTGAATTCGAATGCCATTGTTTTGCCTTGGTCGGTGAATCGAAGCGCCATTGTGAAGGCGGCGCCGGTGCTCAAGCGCAGGCTCACCCGCAGCGCACCACAATGCGGCCTTCTCGCAGAACTTCAACAGTCCATGGGCCAGTTCGACAACCCCCACAACACGGTGCTGGTGCACGCCAAGGACTTGAGCTTCCGACACGGCGACCACCTTGTCCTGGGTCCGCTGAACTTCAGCGTTGGCCCGGGTCTGACTTGGGCCTGCGGTGGTGACGGTCGCGGCAAGACCACGCTGTTGCGTTTGCTGGCGGGGCGGTTGTTGCCCACGGCGGGCAGCCTAAGCCGCAACGTCGCCACCACCTTTGACGACGACGCCACCGACCCGGCCTTGAACCCAACCGTGTTGCAAAGCTGGCTGGCGGGCTTGCGGGACCGATATCCCCGATGGGACCCGACCGTGCAAACGCGGCTGGGTGTGGCGTTGGCGCTGTCGGACCACCTGCACAAGCCCTTTTACATGCTGTCAGCGGGCAGTCGACGCAAAGCCGGTTTGCTGGCCGCAGCCGCCAGTGGCGCCCAGCTGACGCTGCTGGACACCCCCTTCGCTGCGCTGGATGCGGCGTCTTGTCGCGTGTTGATGCAGCTGTTGGCAGACGCCAGCCAGAGCCAGACCCGCGCCTGGGTGGTGGCCGACCCTCAGCGGCCGCCCGAGTTGTCCGGCGGCGGCCCACTAAACCTGATCGAGCTGGGCGACTGACCGGTTGCTGTCGTTGCGGGTGCAGCGCGGTCATCAGCCGGTCCAAGCGGCCAGCGCTCTCGTGCAGAATCTGCCGGTGACTATTCGCACCTTGCAACCTGCGCCACACCGCCCATGGCACTGAACCTGCATCACCTGTTGTGGCGTTTGGGCTGGGCCGACGACCCGGCGCTGCGCGGTGAGAAGGTGGCCATCTACCCCGGCTTGGTGATCTGTGAAGACTGCGATCTGGTGCACGCGCGCCAGGCGCTGGCGCTGGGTGAAGTGGCCCGCTGCACACGTTGTGGCGCGGTGCTGGGCCGTGGCCAGCGGCTGGGTCCGCAAAGCCAACTGGCGCTGAGCCTGACGGCCCTGATGGTCTTTTTGATGGGCAACCTGAGCAACATCGTGACGCTCGACCTGGGCGGCATGCATGTGGAGTCCACGCTGCCAGAAGCGATCGCGCAGACCTGGGCCACCGGCCAACAAGCGGTGGCCGTGTTGGCCGGTGCCACCGCGGTGGCCTTTCCCCTGGCGGTCATCTTGTTGCGCCTGTGGGTGCTGGTGCCCTTGACCTTGGGGCGGCGCTCGGCGGCCTTTTTGCCGGCCATGCGCGCGCTGCACTGGGTCACCCGCTGGAGCATGGTCGAGGTGTTCTTGCTTGGCACCTTGGTGGCCATCGTGCGCAGCGCCGGCTTGGCCAGCGTGGTGCCGGGCGTTGGCATTTTTTCGGTCGCGGTCTTGACCCTGCTGCTGACGGCCCTGCATGCGGCTGGACTGCATGGCCTGTGGCAGCACGCTGACGAGTGCGCGGCATGACACCGACCTGGGACGCGCTGCCCCCAGACACCGCGTTGGCAGCGCAGGACGTCACCAGCGGCGAGGCCCTGCACGCCCACACCGGCCAAGCCCACGGCCTTTGGCACTGCGGCTGCTGCGGGCTGGTGTCGCGGGCCCGCCCGGATACCGGTGAAACCCGCCGCTGCCCGCGTTGCCTGCTGGCCCTGCACGACCGCAAACCCGACAGCTTGCAGCGCACCTGGGCCTACCTGCTGGCCTCGGTGTTGCTCTACATCCCGGCCAATCTGTTGCCGGTGATGGGCACGGCCAGCGTGCTGGGCCAGTTTGAGCACACCATTTTGGGCGGCATCGTTGAGCTGTGGCACGCGCAGGCCTACGAGCTGGCCGTCATCGTCTTCGTCGCCAGCATCGCCGTGCCGTTGTTGAAGATGGCGGCGCTGGGCCTGCTGGCCTTCACCGCCCAATACGGTTTGCATTGGCGCCAGCAAGAGCGGGCGGCGCTGTACCGCCTGTTGGAAGCCGTGGGCCACTGGTCCATGCTGGATGTGTTTGTGGTGGTCAGCCTGGTCGGCATGGTGCAGTTCGGTGCCTTTGCCACCGTGCGCCCCGAGGTCGGCTTGCTGGCCTTTGGCGGGGTGGTGATCGCCACCATGCTGGCTTCGTCGAGCTTCGATCCCCGGCTGCTGTGGCCGCCCGGCCCAGCGCCGTCCGTCAAGGGGCCGTCGCTGCGCTGGCTGGGCCGCTTGAGCCTGTTGCAACGACTTGCCCAACGCAGGGCCGCGATCCATGAATGAACCCACCCTGCCCCAGCCCGAGGCGGTCCCGCCGGGTCCGGTGTCGGGCCCGCCCAGCGCCAGCGGCGCCGCTGCCATGTCCATGTCCATGCCCAAGCCGGTCATCGTGCGTGCCAAGCGCTTGCGCTTTTCGCTGGTCTGGCTGGTGCCGCTGCTGGCCCTGTTGGTGGGGCTGGTGTTGGTGGTGCGCACCTTGTTGCAGACCGGCCCGCTGATCACCATCACTTTCCCCAATGCCGAAGGCCTGGAGCCCGGTCGCACCGAGGTGCGCTTCAAGGAAGTGGTGGTGGGCCGCGTCACCAAGGTCGCCTTCAGTCCCGACCGCGGCCGTGTGATGGCCACCGTGCGGCTGGACAAGAGTGCAGCCAATCTGGCCGTCAGCGACACCCAGTTCTGGGTCGTCAGGCCGCGCATCAGCACCGCCGGTGTCAGCGGCCTGGGCACGCTGTTCTCGGGGGCCTACATCGACACCGATGCGGGTGTGTTGGCGCAGGACCATGCCCACTTCACTGGCCTGGAGGTGCCACCCTTTGCGCTGCGCGGTGAGCCGGGGCGCCGCTTTGTGTTGGACGCCACCGACCTGGGCTCTTTGGAGGTGGGTTCGCCCGTTTACTACCGGCGCACGCGGGTCGGGCGGGTGGTGGGTTATGCCTTGGACCCGCGCCGCGACGTGCTGGAAGTGCAGGTTTTGATCGAGGCCCCCAACGACGCCCTGGTCACCACCCAAACCCGCTTTTGGAACGCCGGTGGCATTGACGTCAACGTCAGCGCCAGCGGCTTGAGCGTCAACACCGAGTCGATTGCGTCGCTGGTGGTGGGCGGCATCGCCTTTGCCACCGCGCCCAGCGCCAGCAAACCCGGCGTCGCACCTGCCGGCCAGCGTTTTGTGCTGTTTGGCGACAAGCGTGCGGCCTTGGCCCTGCCCGACGGCGAAGCGCTGCGGGTGCGGATGTTGTTTGCTGCGGGCTTTCGTGGCTTGGCTGCGGGCGCGACGGTTGAATTGCTGGGCACGGAAATCGGGACCGTTCGGGCGGTGGCCATGAAGTACGACGCCCGCAGCTCGCGCTTCCCACTCGAGGTGCTGGCCGACATCTACCCCGCTCGACTGGGTGATGCCCGGCGCGAGTTCCTGCGCGCGGCGGGCGGTGCCGAGCAGTCTGACGCCTGGTTGATCAAGCACCTGGTTGAACGAGGCCTGCGGGCGCGGGTGCTCAGCGGCAACCTGCTCACGGGCCAGCCCTACGTGGCGCTGGACCTGCAGCCCCAGGCGCCCAAAGCCACCGTCGACATCCAGCAGACGGCGCTGTTGATCCCCTCGCACGGCGGCGGCGGCGACCTGCAGCAGCAGGCCGCACTCATCATGGAGCGGATTGGCCGGATCCGATTCGAAGAGATGGGCGCCAGCCTGGAAGAGACGCTGAAGAACACCAAGGTGGCCAGCGCCAGCCTGCCGGAAACCTTGGCCAAGGCCGGCGCTGCCACCCGTGCGTTGCAGCAAACGCTGGGCAGCGCCGACACCGCCATTCAGCAAATTTCGCCCCAGGCCCAACTGGCCTTGCAGGAGGTGCAGAAGTCACTGCTGTCCTTGCAAGGCACGCTCGACGGCTTGAACCGCAACCTGCTGCAACCCGATGCGCCGCTGCAGCGCGACGCCAGCAAAGCTTTGACTGAGATGCAGCGCGCTGCGCGGGCCCTGCGTGTGCTGGGTGACTACCTGCAGCAGCACCCTGAAACCCTGTTGAAGGGCAAGCCGGCCGACGCCGACGTGGGCCCCACCGTCGAGGGACGTCGATGAGCACCCGTTTTCAGTACCTGGCGAAGGCCCCTGTGCAGACCCGTGCAGCGTTCGATGCGCTGATCGATGCGCTGTTCGATGCGCCGACCGATCTGGCGACCGATGCGCCGACCGATCTGGCGACCCATGTTGCGACCCATGGGCCAACCCCTGTGCCAGCCGATGCACCAACCCAGCGCCGCGCGCCCCACGCGTTGGCCTTGGGGCTGTGCGCCGCAGCGCTGCTGGCGGCTTGCAGTTCAACGCCGCCCCCGCGGTTTCACAGCCTGCTGTCCGGTATGGCGCCGCAGGCCCGGCCGCCGGCCCCGTCGGTGCTGGCTTGGCAGCTGGCGCCGGTGACCGTGCCCGCGCAGGTCGACCAGCCGCAGTTTGTGGTGCGCCGGGCCGACGACACCTTGGTGGTGTT
>JAYVSX010000249.1:0-5837 GCA_043774975.1 Rubrivivax sp. | reverse complement strand
GCGGTGGAGATTGCCTACCGCGTGCGCCCGGACAAAACAGCGCACTTCCTGGAAGAGGTGGTGCAGCTGCGCGCCCCGCGCAAGCGCGACGGCGCCACGCTGGCCGACCAGCAACTGGAAGAGCGGCTGCTGGATGACCTGCAGCCTGGCGAGTTGCCGACCATGCAGCACTACATCGCAGAGCGATAGGAAAAAGGGCACCGCGTGGTGCCCTTTTTTGGGTGGCCGCTGCGCGGCCATTCAGCGAATGTGCCGCAAACTTTCAGCCGCTGTTCCGCTGCAGTTCAGCTGCCCAGAAGCCCACCGTCGTTCTTGGTGATGGCCACCGTGGCCGACCGTGGCCTGGCGTTGGCACCGCCTGCACCATAACCGGCATTGCCGGGCCAATGGCTCAGGTAGGCGGCCGGGTTGACCACGTTGGCCGCGCTGATGGCCTCGCCCGGGTGCTGGATGTTGACGAACACCGTCTTGCCGTCGGGCGTTTCGGCCGCGCCGGTGATTTCACAATCCGCAGGGCCCACCAGAAAGCGCTTCAGCGTGTCGGTGGTGGGCGCCTTGCCAGCCCGGGTGGTGATGGTCAGCGTGCTGCCATCGGTCTTGGTGTAGTTCAGCGTTTTGACGCCGCCGTCGCCCACCTTGCCCGGAATGCCCACCAGCATCATGCAGTTGCTCACGTCGGTGTAGGACCCATCGTCGGTCTGGATCCAGGCCAGCTTGGTGGTGGGGCTGAACCACAGACCGTCCGGGCTGCTGAAGTCTTGCTCGGCAGTCAGTGAAGACAGGTTGACCTTGCTGGTCTCGGCGTCGGCCTGCGCGCCAAACAAATACACGTCCCAGGTGAAGCCCAGTGCGACACTTTCACCACCGGTCTCAAGCATGCGGATGATGTGGCCGTTGACGTTGCCCGGCGCGCCCGGCGCGCCACCGGCGAAGCTGTCGCTGTAGGAGCGTGGGTTGGCGGCGTCCAGCGCTTGCTGGGTGCCGGTGGGCTCGACCTTGCGGTTGCTGTTGTTGGTCAGCGTGTAGTAGATCTCGCCAGTCTCGGGGTGCACGGCGCACCATTCGGGGCGGTCCATCTTGGTGGCGCCCACGGCGTCGGCAGCCAACCTGGAATTGACGCACACATCGGCCTGGTCGGCAAAAGCGTACGCGGTGTAGGCGGCGATGGCCGGTGTCGTGATGCTCAGCTCGATCCAGTTGCCCGTGCCGTCGGCGTTGAACTTGGCGACATACAGCTTGCCCGCGTCCAGGTACTTGTCACCGGTGGCGATGCGGTTGCTGGGGTTGGCGTCGGCCGCCGTCCAGTTGGCGGTGGAAACAAACTTGTAGATGTACTCACCGCGCGAGTCGTCGCCCTGGTAGACAGCCAGCGGCTTGCCTTCGATGCGTTTGCCAAAGGCGGCGCTTTCATGGGCCAAGCGACCCAGCGCCGTGCGCTTCTTGATGGCGGCGGTCTTGTTGTACGGGTCGATTTCGACGATGTAGCCGAAGGTGTTGAGCTCGTTGCGGTAGTCGTCAACACCATCGGTCGAGACACCCAGCTTGCTGATGTTCCAGCGCGCGTACTTGTCGGCGCTGCCGCTGGTTTCCCAGCCGTGGCGGCTGGCGGCGCCCTGGCTGCGGCCATAGCGGTTGAGCGCGGTCACGCTCTTGTCGTTGCCACGTGCCGCGTTGTCGGTGGCGCTGCGGGTGAAATAGCCGGCCCAGTTTTCTTCGCCGGTCAGGAAGGTGCCCCACGGCGTGTAGCCCGTGCCGCAGTTGTTGATGGTGCCGCGGCAGCCGGTGCCGGCGTTGGAGTACAGCGTCTTCATCAACACGCTGCCACGTGCGGGGCCGCTGATTTCGGCGGCCGTCAGCGGCGTGACGCGGCGGTTGTAGCTTGAGGCCTGCGTGTAGGAAAAGGTGCCGTTGCTGCCCTTCGCCACTTCGATGATGCTCACGCCGTGGGCCGGAATTTCCTTGTCGGATTCCAGGGCCGGGCGCGGACGGGCCGAGCTGCCTGCCGCATGCAGGAAGTGGTCGGTCAGGGCCTCGTGGTTGATGGCCAACAGGCCGCGGCTGGAGCCGTCGTAGTCGGCGCGTGTGCCGTCGGTGCTGAGGCCGAAGTACTCCATGCCGTCATGGTGGTCGCCGGCGCGGTTGTCGTAGCCGGTGTCGGTGCCGTCGTTCAGGAAGGCCGCGGTGCCCGCAGCTATGGGGTCGCCCAAGGCGTAGATGACCTTGGCGGTGTAGCCCGCCGGCACCGTCAGCACATCGGCGGTGGACTTGGCCACCGCCGTGAAGCCCAGCTTGGTGACGGTGGTGGAGACCGCCGCGTCTTCGTCGTCATGGCCACAGGCGGCCAAGCCAAAGCTGCCCAGCACGGCGGTGGCCGCGGTACCAAAGCCACCGCGCAGCACCGAACGGCGGCTCAGGCGGGCGTCCAGCACCTGCTGGAAGCTCATGTTGGTGCTGCGGTTGCTGTCCTCTTCGAAGACAACGGACAAGGGCAAATCGTTCGGACGGTTCATGTGGGCAAGGCTCCGGTGTTGAAAAGTTTCAGCCCTGAGGCTAGGCAGTGTTGATGAAGCTTCTGTGACCGCGCGGCGCGGCAAAGGCAACGACAGGGCTTTAGTTCTGTAGGGCTATGGGGCCGTCATCAAACGGTCATGGAGCGATGGTCGAGCGGTCACCTTTGGTGGCGCCGACGACGCACCACCAACGCGACCACGGCGCCAGCCATCCACAGCGTGGTGCCTGAATCGGCACGCATGCCAGAGCCAGAGCCGGTGCAGCCGCCGCCGCCTTCACCAACACCATCCACCTGCGGCGGGTTGGAAGGCGGCAGCGGCAGCGCAGGCGCGCTGGCCGCCGCGCCTTGGGCTTGCAGCCGCACCGGCGCGGGGTTGGTGCCGTCGCTGCGCCACTGCAAGGCCGCTTCATAGGCCACGGCCGCGCCTGTGCGCCAACGCACCTCTACCGCACAAGCGATGCCGGGCATCAACACCGTGCCGCTGGCGCAGCCGCCGTCGGTGCTGAAGGCACCCGCCGTGGGGCCGGTGAAGGTGTGTACACCCAGCGTGGCTTGCGCCGTACCGGCATTGATCAGGTTCAAGCGGCGTAACGCCACCGCGCCCACGACGGCTGAGCCAAATTCAAGGTCAACGGTGCTGGCGGACAACACGGCCACAGGCCCCGCGGTGCCGCTGGCCGCCAGGCCGGTCACGGCAGGGCTGGCACTGCCCCAGGTCAAGGCGTCCGACTGCAGATCACCGGGCGACGGCGCCAGCGCCCTGAGTGAAACGCTGCACGCAGCCCCTGGCGCCAGGACCGTGGGGCAGTTGTGGCGCGCCTCGAAGCGACCACCCACCACCCGGGGCAGCACGCCAGCCAACGGTGCAGCAGACAGGTTGCGCAGCCACACCGCATGCTCGGGCGAGACCGTGCCAACGCCCAGCGCGCCGAACTCCACGGTTCGGGGCCACACGCTGTGCGTGGGGTCGCTGGCCGCGCGGGCGACGGTCTCCAGGTAAGCGGACAGATCGGCGATGTCCGCGTCAGTCAAGGCGCCCTTCAGGTAGCCCATCACGCCGATGGCGTTGAGCGCCTTGAGCAAGACCACCGGCTGGCCTGCAGCACGCAAGAGGTTGTTGCGGTTGCCCGCCGGGTCCGGGCCATGACAGCTGACACAGGCCGCCACACCAGAGGGCAACTGGAGATAGAGGCCCGCACCACGCAAGGGGTCCTGAGCGTGTGCACTGGTCATGCCCAACCCAGCCACCATCAGCCCAACACCACCCAGCCGTGCGCCACCCACCCAAGCGCCGATAGACGCCCACTCCCATGAATTCATTGTGTCTGCCACTCCAAAACGGCAGCAGCATGCAGCGCCTTGAAGTCAGTGGCGTGACAGGCTCAGTGACCTGTTGCAGATTTTTGCAGCCCAGGTCAAACAGCCCCGCGGGTGTTCACATGCAGCGCATACAGCGAATGGCTGGCGGCCATGAACAGGCGGTTGTGCTTGGCGCCGCCAAAACACAGGTTGGCACAGCGCTCGGGCAGCGCGATGTGGGCCAAGGGCCGACCGTCGCTGCCGTAGACACGCACACCGTCCAAGTCGTCCAGATCGGCTTCGGCCGCGCCGCTGCTGCCAAAGCCGCACCACACGTTGCCCGTCACGTCCACCGCGATGCCGTCATAGGCGCCGGGGCCGTTGGCGTCGACATAAACGCGTTTGTTCTTCAGCGCCACACCGGTGCTGCCTTTGGCCACGTCATAGGCCCAGATGCAGCGGTGGGGCTGGTGGCGGCTTTCCACCACGTACAGCACCTGTTCGTCGGGGCTGAAGGCCAGGCCGTTGCTGCCTTGCAGGTCGTCGAGCAGGCAGCTCAGTTCGCCCGTTTGGCCGTCGATGCGGTAAACGCCGTGCGGCAGCTCGGGCGTGGCCGGTTCGCCTTCCCACCAGCCCAGGATGCCAAACGGCGGGTCGGTGAACCAGACGCTGCCGTCGCTGGGGCAGACGATGTCGTTGGGCGAGTTCAGGCGCTTGCCTTTGAAATGGCTGGCCAGCACGGTGATGCGGCCGTCGTATTCGGTGCGCGTGACGCGGCGCGTACCGTGTTCGCAGGCCAGCAGCCGGCCCTGGCGGTCGCGTGCCAGGCCGTTGGCGTGCTGGCTGGGCTTGCGGAAGTCGCTGATGGCGCCAGTGGTTTCGTCCCAGCGCAGGATGCGGTCGTTGGGGATGTCGCTGAACAGCAGGTAGCGGCCGTCGCCAAACCACTGCGGTCCTTCGGCCCAGTAAAAACCAGTGGCGAGTTGTTCCACCGTGCCCGACAACAAACGCAGTGGCAGGAACTGGTCGTCGAGCACACGGATGCGCGCGTCGGGCAGGCGTGGGGAAGGGGTGAAGCTCATGGTCTCAGACCTTGCTTTCATTGCCATACGGGCCCATGCCCAAAAAACTGCCGCCCTGCAGCTGGCGCTGCGGGCCAGCCGGTTGCTGCAGGTGCTCGGTTTGCGGTGCAAAGGTCTCCGCGTTGTCCAGCGGCGCAAAGCCCAGGCGCTGCCAAGCCGCAGCCGTGTTCCAGAAGGCACGCGTGTTGCCCGACATGCCATAGGCCACCAAAAAGCCGACATCGGCTGCCGTCAGTGCGCAGCGCACCAGGCGCGCCAGGTCGGGCCGGCTGATCCAGGTTGACAGACCGCGCCGGTCCGGGGGTTCGGGTGTGGCAGTACCAATGCGCAGGCAGACACTTTGAATGTCAAAACGGTCCCAGTACAGGCTGGCCAGGCCCTCGCCAAACAGCTTGCTCAGACCGTAGTTGCCGTCGGGCCGCGGCGGGTCTTGTGGTGTCAGCGTCTGGCTTCTGGGGTAGCAACCCGTGACGTGGTTGCTGCTGGCAAACACCACCCGCTTGCAGCCCTGGCGGCGCGCCGCCTCGTACAGGTTGTGCAGCCCGATGATGTTGGCTTGCAGGATGGGCTCAAAGGGCCCTTCAACGCTGACACCGCCCAGGTGTACCACCGCATCCACCCCTTCCATCAGGCGATGCACGGCGCTGGCATCGGCCAGATCGCAAGGCTTGGCCTGCACCGCCTGCGGCCAGGGCGTGCGCGCCAGCGCGTCAGTCGACGCGTCAGTCAGCGCATCAGTCAGCGCATCCGCCAGATCCGAAACCGTCAAGCGCTGCGCCAAGGCCTGCAGCCCAGGCGTCAAGGCGCGGCCCAGTGTTCCGGCTGCGCCCGTCAGAAGCAGGTGTTGCAAGGGTGGCGTCATGGTCAGGGCGGTGTGATGCGGCGTTGCCTACACTAGCCAAACAATGCTTGTTAACAGCTAGGGATATCCATGGTGGCCCAAC